>JANXMC010000533.1 GCA_025354825.1 Myxococcales bacterium | reverse complement strand
GATCGCGGCGGCCGCGAGCTCCCTGGCGCTCCCGTCCGGGCCTCCCGCCGTCGCGGTGGCGCGTGCCCGAGGCAGCTTGCGTGCGCGGGCGTCGCTTTCGAGAAGCTCGGCGACGAAGCGACCGCCGCGCATGACGAGCGGCACGCCGCCGCCGGGGTGCGTCGCGCCGCCTACGTAATAGAGACCGGTGACGCCACGCGCGCGGTTGGCGGGGCGATCGAACGCGGCGAGAGCGCCGATGGGGGCTGCGCCGTAAATGGCACCGCCGGCGCTCCCCGTGCGCGCGATGTCGGCTGGCGTGACGAACGCCTCGCTGCGAATGCGTGCGGCGAGTCCCGGGCACCAATCGCGCTCGAGGCGCGCGAGAACGCGGGCGCGCAAATGCGCGGTCTCGCGGCTCCAGTCGCCAGCGTCGCCGGTCGCCGGTGCATTGATGAGTGTGAAGACGGTGTGATGCCCCGCGGGTGCGCGCGATGGATCGAGCACCGTCGGCACGCTCACGTAGACCGTTGGGTCGTCGCAGACGTTCTTGCGATCGAAGATCGCGCGCATCTCGTCGTCGTAATCGCGGGCGAACAGCACCGTGTGCAGCGCGGACGACGGGGGCGCGCCCACGATTCCGAAGGACCAGGCGAACCCGCTGAGCGACGGCGTGCGTGAAGAGAGCTCGCGCAAGCCCGCGGCGCGCCGCCTGCTTTCGGGCAACAGGCGCCCCACGACGAGCCGTGGGTCGATGTTCGCGACCACGGCGTCGGCGGCGAGGCGCGTGTCGCGGCCGTCGACCGCCGAATACGTGACGCCGTTCGCGCGACCGCCCGCGTCGAGCGTGATCGCGGTCACGTCGGCACCGGTCACGATGCGCACGCCGCGCGCTTCAACGGCGCGCGCGAGCTCGCGGGCAAGGGCGTGCATGCCGCCGTGCGGGTAGAAAGCACCCGTGCAAATCTCGAGGTACGGGATCATCGCGAACGCCGCGCTCGCCTGCGTCGGCGAGCCACCCGCGTAGGTCGCGAAGCGGCCGACGAATGCGCGCATCGCGGCGCTTTCGAAATGGCGGCGCGCGACGTCGTCCAGGGTGCCGAGACCCATCCCGAGCTTCACCGCCTTGGCGCCGCGGCGGAGAACACGCTTCGAAAAGCCGACGTACCCTTCGAAGGGCGCCTCGAGGTACGGCTCGCCCGCGGCCTCCCAAATCGCTTTGCACTCGGCAAGGAACGCGCCCCAGTGGCGCGCGTCGGCGGCGCTCACCTGCGCGATGGACGCTCGCGTCGCCTCATCGTCGGCCGACACGACGAGCTCTTCGCCGCCCGGCAAAAGGTACCGACACGCAGGCTCGACCCGCGTGAGCGGCGCAACGTCGGCGAGGCGCACCCCCGCGGCGGCGAAGGTCTCCTCGGCGATCCACGGCATCGTCAAAAGCGTGGGCCCCGCGTCGAACGTGAAGCCGTCGCGCGCGAGGTGCGCCGCTTTTCCCCCGACCGTCTGCGCGCGCTCGAGGACAGTTACGCGCGCCCCCGCCTTCGCGAGGTGCGCCGCCGCCGACAGACCCCCGAAGCCTGCCCCTACGACGACGACGTGCATGTCGGAGAGCGCGCTCACGGGCTTCCTTGAAGCGGCATCGCGCCCGGGAAGAGAACGGCTCGCGCGCCGACGCGGAGCTTCTCGCGCGTCGTCGTGCTCGCCCGCCCGAGGAACGGATCCCAATGACGGCTCTCGAGCACAGTGAGTATTTCGGAATAGGACGACCGCATCAGCCGCACGCACGCACGCCCTGCGCTGCTCGTGATGCGCGGCACGCCGGAATCGGCAACGCGGTAGAGCAGCCGTGCGCGGGACGCGGTCTCGCGAACGAGATCGCGAAACGCCTCGGCCTCGCGCCCTTCGCCAAGGCCGTTTTGTGCGGAAAATCGAGCCAAATGCGCGTCGGTGAGGCCACGCTCCAGGAGCGCCTCGGTAGGCAGATAAATGCGGCCGTGGTCGACGAAGTCTTCGCGCACGTCGCGCAGCACGTTGGTGAGCTGCATCGCGCGCCCGAGGGCGGACGCCGGCGCCAAGGCCGCGGTTTCGCGAATGCCGAATATCGCCGCCATCATCCGGCCCACGGTGCCGGCAGCGAGCTCGCAATAGTGCAAGAGCTCGTCCCATGTCGCGTAGCGCGTCACGGTCACGTCTTGCTCCATGCCGTCGATGAGGCCGAGGACCGCTTCCATCGGCACGCCGCGGCCGCGCACCGCGTCGCCGAAGGCCGCGAGCACGGGGTCGCCGCCGTCGTCGCCCGCATACACGGCGCGGACTTCCGCGCGCAAAACCTCGACGCGCCCGTGGAGCTCGGCGACGCGCTCGCTCACCGACAGACCTTCGCGCACGCCCGTGTCGACCGCGTCGTCGCACCGCCTGCAAAAGGCATAAACGGCAAACGCGGCACGGCGCGTCTTCGCGTCGAGGGCCACCGACGCGAAGGCGAAGCTCTTCGCGCGCTCACGTGTGATCGCCTCCGCCATACGGTACCCAAGATCGGCCCGGGCCCGGGCGGGCGAGGGCTGCGAATGCGAACGCGAGGGCAGGTTGAAACGTGAAACCGTCATGCCCGTTGCTCCCGTGCGATGCGATCGGAAACGAGCTGCGCGCCGATGAGAACGTTGGGAATCCCCGTCGCGGGCTGCGTGCTCGCGCCGACGAAGTAGAGATTGCCGGTCTCGGGGTCGCGGTTCGGCGGGCGGAGGCCGCCCACCTGGTCGAGCGTGTGGGAAAGGCCGAACGCCGAACCGTGCTCGAGGGAGAAGCGGTCGCGCCAATCGAGGGGCGTCATCGTGTGCTCGACGGCGATCGACTTCGAAATCCCCGGCGCGATCGTCCGCTCGAGGCGCGCGAGGACGTGCTCACGAAGCTTGCGGCGCATGCCGTTCGCGCCGTGATCGTTCCAATCGACCCCTTGCCCCGCCCCACGACCCCCGTCATGGGCCGGAAGGTGCGGCACAGGCACGAGCACGTAAAGCGCGCTCTTCCCCGGAGGCGCCATCGAGGCGTCGCTCCGACCCGGGTGCGCCACGTAGAACGAAGGATCCTCCGGCACGCGGCCGCGCTCGAACAGGTCGTCGAACGACTCGCGGTAGCGCGTTCCGAACAGCACGTTGTGATGCAGCACCGAGTCCCATTCGCGATCGCAGCCGAGGAACATCATGAAGCCGCTGCTCGTGAACTTTTTGCCGCGCCGGAGGGGCCGATTGAGCAGCGCGCGGTACGCGTAGGGTAAATCGGCATTCACCAACACGACGTCGGCGGTCACCGTCTCGCCGTCGGCGAGCGTCACGCCGCGCGCCTTGGCGCCGCCGGGCGAAACGTCGATTCGTTCGACGGCGCGGGAATACTCGATGCGTGCACCACAGCGCTCCGCAAGCGCCGCGAGCTCGCGCGAGATGGCGGAGAGGCCCCCCGCGGTATGCCAAATACCGTCGGTCATTTCGGTATAGGGCAAGAGACCAAAGAGGGCCGGCCCCTCGAAGGGGGAGAGGCCGAGGTACATCGTTTGAAAGGTGAGCGCCATGCGCACGCGCTCGTCGGACACGAGGTCGGACACGACGCTATAGAGGCTTCGGTACGAGCGTGATTTGAGAACACCGAGAAGCGCGTCGGGCCGCATCATCGAAAGCGCGCTGTCGAAGGTGCGCGCGAGGAACGTGGAGAAGGCGATCTCCTTCGCCCCTTTGGCTTGGTCGAGAAACGCGAGGAAGCCCGAGAACGAGCCGGGCGCGAGGCGCTCGAGCTCCGTCTGCATCTCACGGAGGTTCGCGCTCATCGTCAGCGCCGACCCGTCGCCGAAGTGAATGCGGTAGTTCGGATCGCACGGCGTAAGCGCGAGGTGCTCGTCGATCCGCGCACCACATGCGGTGAAGTGATCGCGGAGCACCTGGGGGAAGAGCAGAATGGTCGGACCGATGTCCCAAACGAAGGGGCCGTCGGTGAGCCTTCCGCAGCGGCCGCCGGGAGCGCTCTCTTTTTCGAAGACCCGTACGTCGAAGCCCGCGCGGGCAAGGCGTGCCGCCGCCGCCAGCCCCCCGAGCCCTGCACCCACGACGACTGCGGTCTGCTTCATTTCGTTGAGATTAGAGACCGGTCGCGAGAAAAAGCGCTCCCAAATCGTTCAATTCGTTCATACTGAGCTAGAATCGCTCAAAACGGAACAAGCTTTACCTACCGTACATCAGATACACGTGTCGTACTACCTCCGGAGCCGGCCATGACGCGCGTTCGATCCCTCTTCGCAGCCCTCGTTTTTTCGGGCGCTGCCACGGCTGTCGTGGCCGATGCGCGCATCGTGGACGCCGCCGAAAGCGCGCCCACGCCGGACTTCAGCCTCGAGAGCTCGAGTGGCGGAACGCGCGCGCTCTCGTCGTACCGCGGCAAGGTCGCGGTTCTCTTTTACGAGGACCGGCATCACACGGAGACGAACGCGCGTGTGAAAGAAGCGGTCGCGCGTTACGGGCAGGAGCACCGCTTGCGCGATCAGGTCGAGGTCGTCGCGGTGGCGAACTTGATGGGGTACGACTTCGCGCCGGCGTCGACGATTGCGCGCAAAGCGATTCGAACGATCGCGAGCCGCTTCGGAATCGAGATCCTGATGGATTGGCGAGGCATCGCGATTGAGTCGCTCGGCGTGAAAGACGCGAGCGCCAACGTCATCGTGATGGACCGCGCGGGGGTGGTGAAATTTCGCGCGGTCGGGCGGCTCGGCGACGAGGAGCAGAAGGCGCTCCTCGCCGCAGTGACGGCGTCGCTGCAGTAGTCAGCGACGCCAAGGGCCTCACGTAGCGGGCTTCGCGGTGGCGTCGCCCGCGTCCGCTTCGTCTTCCTCGTCGGCCTCGTCCTCGTCCTCGGCTTCGTCGGCCTTGGCTTTTGCAGCCTCGGCGGCGACGCCTTCGGTCGCGCCGTCACCAAGATCCATCGCGAGCTTGGGGTTGATGCGCGCGTCGTTCCAGAACTTTGCGTAGAAGTACGAGACGAGCATCGCCGTGACGAAGGCGATCCACTGGCTCGTCGAGAGCTGAATGTTGATGCTCTGCCCGAAGGACGCCGGCGCGAGCATCACGTACGCGACCACCGCAGGCACGAAGGCGGCGATGCGCGCCCCGAGGCGCACCGTGGGGTTCTTGATGCCGAGCGCCATGCCGAACGCGAAGCCGACCGCGAGGAGCAAGAGCACCGCGGGGATGAGCACGTGCTCGCCCATCATCGGGCCGTACTCGCCACGTTCCACGTCGTCGCGGATGATCTCGAGGAGGAAGCGGAGGACGCCATAGCCGTACACGAACGTGAAGAAGATCTGCCCACGGAACTTCAGATTACGGCGCTGCAGGAGCAGAATGCCAAGTAGGCATATGCCCACGAGGGACTCGTAAATCTGCGTCGGATGGACGGGGAGCGAGTGGTTCGCGGCGAGGATCTCCGAGCCCGTGTTCGTGCCGCGGAAAAGCTCCAAGTGGCGGACGAAGGCGGGCGAGCCGTCGCCGCCGTCGAGGGTGCCGGACGACCAGTGCGGGAACGTGCCTAGGGTCTTCAAAAAGCCCGGCGCCGAATCGGGCAGGCGCTTGCCGAAGTCGCAGCCGAAGAGATAGCAACCGATGCGCGTGATGAAGAGGCCCGAGGCCAAGCTGGGGACGGCAACATCCGCCCACGGCATGAGGCGAATCTTGTGCTGGCGAAGAAAGAGCCAGCTACCGACGAAGCCGCCTAGAAAGCCGCCATAGGCGACGAGGCCGCCGCGACGGAGCGCGAAGACGTCGCTGAAGGTCTTGAACTCGTCGAGGTTCGTCACGATGTAGAGGAGCCGCGCCCCCGCGATCGCGGCGACCGCCGTGATGACGTAGCAGTTGGCCATGGTCTCCTTCGGCAGCCCGTCGCGCTCGGCGAGCGAGAGCGAGAGGTACCAGCCGACGACCAGCGAGAGGCCGAGCATCACGCCGTAAGAGTAGATGGGCAGGTTCGCCGCTTCGAACTGAATGCCGCGCGCGAAGTAGCTCCCCGCGCCCGCTGCAGCGAGCACGATGGCGGTGACGAGCGCCGTGCTCTTGTCGCCCTTCTTGAGGGAAAGCGCCGTGTAGATGAGCGCGATGACGGCGACCGCCACCAGGGCCCACCAGAGCTTGAGCGGCATGTGCGGGAGCGGGATGCGGAAGAGGATGGGGTGCATGGCAAGGCTGCTTTACACAAAGTCCGTGGCCGACGCACGCGGGCGCAGACGCTGTTTTGCCGGCCTGTGATAGAGACTTCGGTCGTGACCACCCGGCTCCCCAGGACGATGAGGCTGTATTTTGCATCCACCCTCGTGATCGGCGGCGGCGCCGCGCTCACGGCAATCGCCTGTGTGCCGCCCGGCAACAGCACGCCGAGCGACGCGGGACCGCCAGGTCCCAATGCGAATGCCGCGGCAACGCCCACGATTCGTCCGTCGGTGAACGTCATGCGCGCGCCGTTCGAGGACACGTTCGACCGCGCGCCGAAGCCAGCGGAACCGGCGAGCCCAGCAAGCTCGGCAAGTGCGACCGACGCCGCCGCGCCCGCTGCCGCACCGCGTTCCGACGGCGCCGCGGCAGCAGCGGCAGCAGCGGCGGCGGCGTCGGCGAATGCGAACGATGCGGCGGCTTCCGATCTTGGCCCCGACTGGACGCAGGCCGGCACGTCCGCGTGGCACATCGAAAAGGGGCGCCTCTGCGTGGAGAACGCGAAGAACCACGGCGTCTGGCTGAATCGGACGCTCCCCATCAACGCGCGTATCGAGTTCGAGGCGACGAGCTACGGCGCCGACGGGGACGTGAAAGCCGAGCTGTGGGGCGACGGCCGCTCCGCTGCGACGGCGCTCTCGTATACGAACGCCACGAGCTACCTGACGATCCTCGGCGGCTGGAAGAACACGCTGCACGTCCTCGCGCGCATTAACGAGCACGGCGACGACCGCAAGGTGGTCAACGTCGACCCCACGTCGGACGACCCACGGCAAAAGCCGGTGAACGTGGGCCAAACGTATCATTTCAAGGTGGAGCGCTCCGACGGGCGCAAAGTCCGGTGGTCCGTCGATGGCGTCGACTTCCTTTCGTTCGACGACAGCGCCCCCCTCGCGGGCTTCGGGCACGACCACTTCGGCTTCAACAATTGGCAGGTGAAGGTTTGCTACGACAATGTGAAGATCACTCCGTTGTGACAGCGAGAGCGATCGGCTGCATGATCGTCGGCGCGTGCTGAGCGTGATGCGTGAGGCACGGTTCGGAACGAGCACGCGGATCGTGGTTCGGCGACAGCGAGGGGAACGCGATTGCAGGCCGGTGAAGTCGAAAGCGCGGTGAGCGAGGTCGAGCTCCGGCTCGAGCGACTCCGGTCGCTGTACGACCAGTATTTCACCGGTATCGAGAAGATGGAGCCGCAGGTCGTTCGAAAAGACTTCGATCGACGCCTCGAGATTTTGCGCAAAACGCAAATCCGCAACACGGGTCTCCGCTTCCGATTTCAAGTCGTCATTCAGCGGTACAACACGTACCAAACCTACTGGCTGCGCATCTGCCGGCAGATCGAGAACGGGACGTACAAGCGCGACGTGCGCCGTGCGAAAGCGCGCTTCGGATCCGATCCTCCGGAGGCGATGGTCGCGGCGAACGAGGCCGCGCGCGCGAACCCCGAGGCCGCGCAACAGGCCGAAGCCGCACGCGACGCCCTTCAGCAGACGACGGCGAAGAAAGAGGCGGGCGGGATCTTCGAGCTGACCGACGGCTTCGATCTCGATCTGTCGCTCGACGACGCGTTTGCCGAGGCGACGGCGCCGATGGTCATGAAGTCGGTTGAGCGCGCGCCCGCACCGTCACCCGCGCAGCCGCCGCCCGCACCCGCACCCGCCGGAGCCCGCGCCCTCGCGCCGCCGCTGCCGCCGCGCGCGATGAAACCGCCCGTTCCGACGGCCGCGGCGAGCGCGCCCGCAGCGTCGCCTGCCCAGCCTTCGGCAGCCAACCCACAGCCCGCACCGGCCGCGCGCGCGTCGTTCGCGAGCATCGACGAGCCGCACTTCGGCCCGTCGCCGGCGAGCGCCCCGCGCCCGCCCGCGCCGTCCTCGCCGGGAATCGAGCGCGCGCCGGTGAAGCGTATCGTCATCACGCGCCCCGCCGCCCTTGGGCCGAACGGCCCCGCAATGACGCCGCGTCCGCCCCTGTCGGCACCGGCCGCGTCGGCGAGCGCGCCCGCCCCCGCACCGAGCGTCCCCGCCATCGTCCGCCCGCCGTCGCCCTTCGCATCGCCGCCGACGCCGGCCGCCCCGCCGCAGGCAGTCGCGTCCACCGCCGCGCCGCCACCGGCAGCCTCACGCCCGGTCGCCCCCGTCGCCCGCGTTGTCGCGCGCCCACCGACGAGCGTCGCCGACGCGAACGGAATGCCCGACGAGCGCGTCCGCCAGATCTACGCGCGGTACGTCGACACCAAACGCGCGAACGGCGAATCGACTGCCGCCGTCACGTTCGACGGCCTCGCAAAGTCGCTCCGCGACTCGTCGGCAAAGCTCCGCGACAAGGTCGGCGCGGGCAAAAACATCGACTTCGAAGTCTCGGTCAAAGACGGCAAAACCGTCCTAAAACCGATCGTAAAATAGCCCTCTCCCTCGCTCGCGCCCTCCCTCTAAACACGCTTCGCGGTGACGGTCGTCACGAGGCGCAGCGAGGACGCAGTGGCTAGGAAGCCTGAGCGATGCCTGCTTCCTGTAGCCGGAGCGATGGCGACCGACGCCAAGGCGGCCGCAGCAGCCTCGTGCCGACGGTCAGTGGTAGGCGCGGGGAGGAGTCGGCGACCTCCGTGAGGACATCGGCGCACGCTCTTCTTCGCACTCGCCGCAAAACAGGATGGCGCAGTGCTTGTTGTCGCTCTGCTGCATCCGGTTGCAAAGCTCGACGAGGTCTTCGTCCGAATCGACAACGCTCCCTTCGAGCGGCTGCGCGGTACGTGCGTCGTAAGTGCAGTGGTCGAGCGCTACCCAGCGCCCGCGGAACTCTTCACTTCGACGAATCTGTGGCCAGGTCAAACGACTGCCCATGCGGTCAAACCCCTGTCCCCCAAAACGGCCCCCCGAGGGGGGGAACAGGATTGGAAGTAGCCCGCCCTTTTGCCGTGGTCAAGCGGGGGGTGTCGCGCATCCGCCACACAAGAACTTGCGTTCAGTAGAGCGCGCTCCTGAGGCATTGGGTGCGAAGGGGGGCGTGCGTGGGTGGTTCTTCCGGCGGGAAATTCTCCTGGGATCGCGCTGTCACGCCAGACGCACGCGCAGGTGGTTGGCGATGCGTAACGCGCCATCGACGCGGCCCGTCAAACGAGCAACGCCTCCTCCTCGCGAAGGCGCTGAATGGCCGATGTTCCGTGCCCATGCGTGGGTGAGCACGTGGTCGATCTCGGGGAGCGTGCTGGCGACGCCGCCGGCCGCGACGAGTGCGCCCGAGGCCGCGCGAACGACGCCGCGGTAGCGATCAGGGCAATCGATGGCGAGGCGCACGCCGTCGTACGAGGGGAGCCGCGCCACGGTCGTGTGGAGCTCGGAAAATGCATCGCCGACGTCCAGGGCTGTGACGTGGAAACGGGAGGTCGTCGTCGCGGGAGAGAGGGAAGATCTGGGGGGCCGACGTGCCAAACGTCCACCCGTCAAGCCCTCAGCGTGGACGACGTCGCCGCACGGGCGCGGATCCCACGTATCGGCGTACGCTTAGGGCTCCATGGCGACCTCGCTCACTGCTCCCAAGTGCGCTCACTGCGGCGCGCATCTCGTCGTACCGGCGGGCACCCCCTTCGTCGTTTGCCAGTTTTGCGGCACTCGCTTCGATGCGCCCCGCCAGGGCGCGCCGGGCTTCGGTCCGCCGCAGCTGCAGCCCGGGCAGGTGATCGTCACGGCGTTCGGCGCTGGGCCCAACGCGCGCGGCCCGGGCGGCGCCTACGCGAACGGGAGCGTGCCGCGGATCGCGTATCAGCCCCCCGCGAGCGGCTTCAAAGGGTGGATGGTCGCGCTCTACGTGATCCCGATCATGCTCTTCGCAGGCATTGGCAGCGTGACGTCGATCGTCACCAGCGCGAGCCGTGCGCGCATCGCCAGCGGGAAGACGGCGCAGTCCCTCGTGAGCAACCCGCTCGAAGCGGCGAGCAACAAGATCATGATGGAGGGGTACAGCGAGCCTCCCGTTCTGACGCAGGTGAACGGCGATGGCGTCGAGGATCTCATCGGGCGCTACACGACCTACGACTACGTGAACAGCAAGTCGCGCCTCTTCGTCGGGGCCTTCGACGGCGCGACGTTCGAGCTGCTCTGGAGCGTCGGCCCCATCGGAGACGTCGGCGCCGAAACCTCGGTGCACTACGCCGTCGCGGGGCGCAACGTCTTCATTGCCGACTCGCGGGCGAACCTCAGGGTCTACGACGTCGCGACCGGCACGGAACGGAAGAGCGAAAAGCTCTCCGATCGCGTCGAGCACATCTTCGCCGCGCCCGGCCCGAGCGGCGACGCATGGCTGAAGATGAGCGACAAGAAGGATGTCTCGTATGACGGAAGGACAGCTTCCCTGAAGCCCGCGAAGGAGCCCGCGTGGATGCCGGTCAAGCTCCCCTTCCCCGATAACTTCGATTGCGAAATGCACTTTCGAAATCCTAGTTTGAAAGCGCGTTGCACTCCGAAGAGGGCTGTCCCCACGGTACCTGGCTTCGACACACAGAACGGCCTCGTCGAAGGCGACGACGGCGTAGCATTCGGGACAAAGTCGCCGGGAACGCGGACACCGATGCTCGCCGGCTTCGACCCGAAAACGAAGAAGCCGAGGTGGAGCGTCCCGGTCGCGGCCGACACCCTCGGGCTCGCCGAAGGGCCGCCGAAGGTGGGCGATCTCGTAGGTGGGCGCGTGATGGTGAGCTACGAGACCGTCAAGGGCGACGCGCACGTCGCAGCGTTCGACGCAAAGTCCGGCAATCGCCTTTGGGACGTCGGAATGCCCAAAACCACCGTCGACGCAATGACGGTTACGGCGAGCCGAGTTTATGTCCCCGAGTCACGGGTGATTCATATTTACGACGCGGCGCTGGGTCGCGCGCTCGGGACGATTGGCACATCGAACTAAGGGCCCCACTCATGCTATCGCGCAGCGATGGTCGCAGGGGTCCAAGTGGTCGCAGCCGACGATGGGCACGCGCGCGAAGTTCGGTCCAACGTTCGAGTATCCATTGAACGCGCGCTCCGTGAGATTCCTTTTTACGTAAAGCGCGGGGCGCGGCTCGCCACCGAAGGCAGCTTGGCGAAGGCCCTCGCGTCGCTCCCGCTGCTCCACAAGAAAGACATCCGCGCGACGCTGCCAAAGCAGTGGGTGCCGGCGGGGCGCGACCTCAAGGCCGACCTCGCGTCGGGTGCGATCGAGATCGTCGAGACGGCCGGGTCGACGGGCGAGCGCGCGCGCGTGCTGCACGATGCGGGGTGGTGGGCGCGGCAAGAGGCGCGGGCGCTTCGCACCAACGCCGTCGTGGCGCGGGCGCTCGGCAGCGAGGTGGGCGCGTCGCCGCGGCTCGCCGTGCTCGCGATGCCTGCCACGGGAACGCGCAGCTGCAACGCGGGGGACCTCGCCTATGAAGAGCGGCTTACGGGGTCGGTCCTCGCGCTGAGCCAGCGCCCCGATCCGACCTACTGGAAGCCCGCGGAGATGGCGCGCATGATCGCCGAGCTATCGCGCCATGCGACGGTGGGCCTCATCGCCGACCCCATGCATCTCGCCGTCCTCGCGCGGTATGCGGCGCGCCAAGGGCAAACGCTCGACGTGCGCGGCTTCATCGCGCTGACCCACGCGACGACGACCGCCGCGGCGTTGCGCGCGATCAAGGCCGTGTCGTCCGTGCCCGTGCTGCAGGTCTACAGCGCGCGCGAGGTTGGTACGCTGTTCGTCCAAGGCGAGGACGGAAGGTTGTATCATGCACCTTTCGACGCGCCGTTCACGACGCACGTCGAGCTTCTCCCCGTCAAGGTCGCAACCCCCGGTGCCGCCAACGTGGCGCTCGTCGTCGTGACCACGCTCGATCGCGAGGCGCAGCCCCTCGTGCGCTACGTCGTGGGCGATCTCGTGCAGGTCGAGCGCGACGCGCCACGTGGGCCGTCCGATGTGGCGGCGCTCGTGTCGCTCGAAGGGCGCGTCGACGACGCCATCGTCCGCGGCGACGGGGCGCTCGTCACGGCGGGGGCGCTCGACCGCGCGCTCGCCGACGTCGACGGCGTCGCGCTTTTTCAGGCAAACCAGCGCACGCCCGAGCAGGTCGATGTCGACGTCGTTTGCGACGACAGCGGAGGTTCCATCGACGCTGAGCGTGTGGTGCGCGACGTGCGCGCCGCCCTCACCGTGCTCCTCGCCGGCCTCGCCGTGGACGTGCGAACGGTTAGTGCTCTCGCCGCCGAGGCGAGCGGCAAGGTGCGCATCGCGCGGCGCGCATTCCCTCTCGACTACGCGGCCACATTCGAAATCGGTGAGGTAGGCCTGTGACGACCACGACCACGACGACGGGCCCGACGAACGGCAACCCAGCAAGCGCCAGCACGACGAGCTTGAACCATCTCGCCGAGTCGCTGCGGCCCGAGTTCCCTCTCCTCTCGCGCGAGCTTTCGGGGCACGGGCTCGTCTTCCTCGACAGCGCGTCGACCACACCGAAGCCGCGCGTCGTCATCGACGCCGTGTCGCACTACTACGCGTCGTGCACAGCCAATGTGCACCGCGGTGTCCACGGCTTGGGCGACGAGGCGACGCAGCTTTACGACGCCGCACGGCTGGAGGTCGCGGGGCTGCTCAACGCCGCCCCCGACGAGCTCGTGTTCGTGCGCGGCGCCACCGAGGCCATCAACCTGGTCGCCCACGCCCTCGCGCTCACGGCGGACGACGAGGTCGTATTCCCCGCGAGCGAGCACCACGCGAACTGGCTTCCGTGGCGCGTTCGCGCGGCGCCCGTGCCGATCCCCATCGACGGCGACGGTGTGCCCCGCTGGGAGATGATCGAGAGCCTCATCACGCCGCGCACGAAGCTCATCTCCGTGGGGCACGTCTCGAACGTCACCGGCGTCATCGCGCCGGTCGAGGAGATCGTCGCCATCGCGCGGCGCCGCGGCATTCCCGTGCTTCTGGACGGCGCGCAGTCGCTGAGTCACCTGCCCGTCGATGTGAAAAAGCTCGACGTCGACTTCTACGCGGCGAGCTCCCACAAGGCCTTCGGGCCGAGCGGCGTCGGAGTGCTCTTCGCCAAGCGAGAGCGCATGGCGAAGTTCGGGCTGTACCAAGTCGGCGGCGGCATGGTGGCCGTGAACGGTGACTTGGGGATCGGCGAGCTGGTGCTGCGCGACCCGCCATTCCGCTTCGAGGCCGGCACGCCGGCCATCGAGGCGACCATCGGCTTCGGCGCCGCGGTGCGCTTCATGCGCAAGATCGGCATGACGGCGATTCGCGCGCACGACGTACAGATGACCGACTACCTGCTCCGCGGCCTCGGCACGATTTCGGGCGTGCGCATCCTCGCGGGCGACGTTCCCGCGTCGCGCCGCATTGCGCTCGCGACCTTCGTGGTCGACGCCCCGGCCATGACCCAAGAGAACGTCGCCCGCGCCCTTTCCGACATGTTCGGCATCTGCGTGTCGGGCGGCTTCCACTGCACCCACGTGCTCCACGCGCGCGCGAAGCTCGATGGGACGGTTCGCGCGAGCCCGCACATCTTCAACACGACGGGGGACATCGACCGCCTCGTCGAAGCGGTCGCCGAGATCGTCGGCTGAGGGCACGCCGCCCGGGCTATCGAATCGCGCGCGGCATAACGCGTTTCGAAACACTGTTTCGTTCGCGGGCGAAACGCGCTGTCGATAAGGGTTTTCCCGCGACAATTGGCCGAACGTCGGCAAATTCACAGGCGGCACGCCCATTGCGATGGAGGGTTCACATGCCCTCCGTCACGAACGTCGACTCGCCCACGACCCTCGCCCGCTTCCACGCCGAGCTCCCCTTCGCCGACGGCATTGCGCGACGCGCACGCCGGCAGCTCGGTCTCTCGCTCCCTCTCGAAGACCTCACGTCGTTCGCGCGCGAGGCGCTCCTTCGCGCGTCGCGCAGCTTCGACGACGGCCACGGCATCCCGTTTCGCGCGTGGGCCTCGCTCCGCGTCCGCGGCGCGATCCTGGACGGCGTCCGCAAGCACGGCGTCCTGCCGCGGCGCGCCTTCGAGCGCTTCCGCGCCGAGGCGGCTGCGGCGAGCAGCGCCGAGGCCGCCCAGGCCACGAGCACCGACGGCTCGATCACACCGGGCGCGCTGAAGGCCGAAGAGGACCTCACCGAGTACCTCACGGCGCTCGCCTCGATGATGAGCCTCCGCATCGCCGGCTCGCGGTCGGTGGACGGCCAGAGCACGGAGGACAGCGACTCGCCCGAGGAGCAGCTCTCGCGCGCCGAGATGTGGGCCGCCGTTCGTGCGGCGATGAAGCAGCTCCCCGAGGTGGAGCGCACGCTCCTCGAGCGCTACTACATGGGCGACGTGACGCTCGACGAGGCATCGCGCTCGCTGGGGCTGTCGAAGTCGTGGGGGAGCCGTCTTCACGCGCGCGCCGTGCAGTCGCTCGCCCGTGACTTGAAGCACCTTAGCGCCGCGGCCTGAGCGGGACCCCTCGCGCGATGGCGCGGGCGGGGGAATACTTGGAGCGCACCCCGCGCTCGCCCCCCGAGTCTTCGCCATGCCCGAGCCCGTTCGAGATCGCAGCGCCACGCAAACGCGACGCCTCCGTCGTGGGCTGGCCCTCGTCGCAACCGCGGTGGCTGCGGGCGCGCTGCTGGCCGCGTTGCCCTACGGCGAGCCTTCGTCGCGCGCCGCCGCGCCCGAAGCGCTGCCGGTTACCGAGGTCGCCGTCCTCGCGACGCCTCGGTCGATCGATGCGACGTCGGTGGAGATCCGCTTCGAGCGCATCGACACGTCGTCGCGGCCTTCGTCCTCCGCAACGTCGACCCCACTCGGGACGATCGCTCTCCCGCGCGAAGGCGTCGCCCGCGGCGACGTTGTGCCCGGCGCACGCGCCGTGGTCGTCGTGGCCGACGGCACGGCGCCCCGTGGGCCGCGCGCGCGCGAGACCGATTTCGCGGCGGTCCTCTACGGCGCCGACGAAGCGCACGGCGTCACGCGCCTCGCAGACGGCATCGTCCACGCGAGCCGCCCCCTCGCGTCGCTCGATGGGGCCATTTACGTCGAACGCGGGGTCGCCGGGGTTGACGTGTCCACCGGGGATGGGCGCGCTGGGCGTTTGCGCGTCGACAACCTGTCCGTCGATGCGGTCGATCGCGCGTCCGCTTCGATACGTGCGGTCTACACGTGGTCGGGCTATGCGCTGCACATCGCCGGTGAGCTCGACGGCGAGCTCGTCGTTTACCGCGTGGGGCCCGGCGTTGCCGAAATCGTGGCCATCGACCGCGCCACGGCGCGCTCGAGAGTCGTTGCGGCGGTACCGCCGTTCGCGCGCGATTTCACGCTCGATGGGCAGGCGCGCTCCCTCGTGATGAGCAACCTTGACGCACACGACGCGACGCTCTGGGTCGTCGAGCGCGTCGACCTCGCCACGGGACTTCGCACGCGCGTAATGGCGACGCGCGACGAGGCGGCGGTGCCGTTTGCGCTCGAGGGTACGGGGCTCGCGTGGGCGACGCGAAGTGGCGGCCGCGGCTCGACATTGCCCCGCGGCGCGCGGCTGTTCGCCCCCGCGCAAACGATGGAGCTCGAGTCGCTTCGCGCGATGGCAAACGACGGCGTCTGGGCGATGACCGCCCACGAGGCGGCCGACGGCTCGGAGTCTCTGAGCGCCGTCCACGTCGCGACCGGCACCACAGTCGCGATTGGCAAATACGGTGAAGCGCGCGAGCGCCTCGAGGCGCTCGGCTTCGTGGGCGGAACGCGAACGGCACTTCGATGAAGCGGTCGCGCAAGCGCCTGCGCGCGCCCTTCGCGACCGCGGGGATCGCCTGCGCGGTGGCGCTCGCGATGCAAGCGTCGTCGGCCTACGCCTACTGCCCGAGCTATACGCCGGCGGGGACCGCGACGGGCGTGCGCTGCGGTGTCGAGCCGACCCTCGGGACGAATCCGACCCCCGCCGCGTGGAACGGGATCTTCGCAAAAGTGTCCGGCGGAAAAGCGTCGTGGGGGGCGGACGGGCCTGCGATTTCGAAGATCGACTCGGGGTGCTTGAAGCCGAAGCCGGTCGCCCTCGTCGACGCGCATTTCCCCTGCCATGTGCTGAAGGCGCTCGCGATGGTCGAGAGCGGTTGGGTGCAGTTCTGTGTGCCCGACGCGCCCGAGACGTCGGTCGGCGCGGGCGAGCGCACCATCGTGTCGTTCGATTGCGGCTACGGGGTAAGCCAGGTCACGAGCGGCATGCACGTCGGCGAAACGACGGTCTTCGATCCCGCGCGCGTCGCCTCGGACGCGACGTACAACCTTGCGACCGGCACGCTCATCTTGCGCGACAAATGGGCCGCCACGAGCTGCGTCGGCGACAGCAACCCCGACGTCGTCGAGGACTGGTACACGGCGCTCTGGGCGTACAACGGGCTCGCCTATTCGAACAACCCGAACAACCCGAACCTCAAGGCGAACCGCGGCCCGTACAATCCAAAGAACGGCGGCGCCTATGCGTACCAAGAGCGGATTTACGGCTGGATGGAGAACCCGCCGTCGGCGGCTCACTGGCCTGCGCTCGCGGCCGCATACCCGAATCGGGGCGCGATTGGCGATGGGACGCGCCCGCCCGCGCTCGACGAGCCGTCGTGCGCGAGCCCCACGAGCTGCGCGACAACGCGAGCGACGCATGCGTCGGCGTGCGACGCGGTGACGACGAATCCCTCCACCGACGGCGGCGCGCCGTTCGTGACCGGCCCCATCACCGATCCGTCGTTCCCCATCGCGAGCGCGACTCCGCCCCCGCGAGCTCGCGATGCAGGGCTCGGCACGCCTAGACCGAGCTTCGCGCCCGCCGACAGCGGAGGGTGCGGCTGCACGGTGGTGGGCCTATCGACACCGGGCAGCCGCGGCGAAACGTGGGCCGTGCTCACCGCGTTCGCGGCGTTCGCCGCGATTGCGTCTTCGAGACGGCCGCGCGCGCGTTCAAGGGCACGCGCGCGGCTCCGTTCTCTCGTCAGCGCGGAAAGAGCCGCTCGGCGATCTGCACGGCGTTGAGAGCTGCGCCTTTACGGAGGTTGTCGCTCACGACCCACATGTTGATTGCGCCGGGGACGGCGAGGTCGTCGCGAACGCGCCCGACGTACACGGCATCGGTCCCCGTGGCGTGGAGCGGCTGCGGCGAGTTGCCCGGGGCGTAGGGCGCGTCGGCGAGCACAACGCCTTCGGCCGTCTTGAGCAACATCTTCGCTTCGGCGGCCGTCATCGGGCGTTTGAACTGCACGTGAATCGCCTCCGAGTGGCTGTTCACGACCGGCACGCGCACCGTCGTCGGCGAGACGCCGATCGTGTCGTCGCCCATGATTTTGCGGGTTTCGTTCACCATCTTCCACTCCTCTTCGGAGTAGTCGTCGGCGCCGGCCTTCCAATCGATGATGAGGTTTCCGGCGATCTGCCCGGGGAACACCGTCGGCGTCACGGTCTCGCCGGCGAGGAGCTGCTTCGTCTGCGCGAGAAGGTCTTCGACCGCCGCGTGCCCTTTGCCGCTCGTCGCTTGGTACGTGGAGACGACGATGTGCTTGATGCCGGCGGCGTCGTGGAGCGGCTTGAGCGCAACGACCATTTGAATCGTCGAGCAGTTGGGGTTTGCGATGATCCCCTTCGGACGGTTGGCGGCTGCCGCCATGTTCACCTCGGGGACAACGAGCGGAACGTCTTTGTCCATTCGCCAGGCGCTGGAGTTGTCGATGACGACGGCGCCAGCCTTGGCGGCGATGGGCCCCCACTCGAGGGAGACCGAGGAGCCCGCGCTGAAGAGCGCGACGTCGACGCCGTCAAAAGACGCCGATGTGAGCGCCTCGATCGTGATCTCTGTGCCGTTGAACGGGAGCTTCTGGCCAGCGCTGCGGGGGCTCGCGAGGAGCACGAGCTTCTTCATCGGGAACTTGCGCCCTTCGAGCGTGCGCAACATCTCGCGACCCACTGCACCCGTGGCTCCGACCACCGCAACGACATATGCCATGACGATCCTCACCTCTCTCGCGGAACGCCCGAGATTTACGGGCGCGTTCGTGACCCGTGGACGCTAGCTCCACGCTCCGGATGGGGCAAGGTGACGCGGCGCGGCGCTTCACGCGATCGCACGGCGAACGCGGACGGGCAAGTGAGCGCCCGCCCGCGGCCGCTTGGTGGTGCGCGACGGCACGGCTCACGCGGTCGGTGGGAGCTTCTCATGGGGAACCGCCTTGCCGCCGGGACGACGGTGCACGTCGACGGCGGCCACGCGCTGGTCTGATCGCGCCGTTCGCGTAGTCTAGAGGCATGGGACGAGCGCTGCCGGGCCCGAAGCGAGGCGGCGCGGCCGGGGCGTCCGCCGGTGCGGCCATCGCCGCCAGCCGCTGCATCGTCGTGGCGCTCGCCCTTACGAATGGATGCGCGGCGCGAGGCGCGAGCGGGACTTTCTTCGCGAGGTCGCCCGAGAGCGCGCGGGCTCACCTTCGCGTCGACGCGCAGCCGGCGGCAAAGCCGGCGCGCGCGGGGGGCAACGCGTCGGCGGCGACGTCCCTGCGCGCCGTCGATCCTACCGTCGTCGGCGCACGCGTCGTGCCCGAGTCCGTCGACGACCTCCGCCTCTACGGCGTTGAAGCCGGCGGCGGCGTGCGGGGCATCGCCGGCGGCGTGCGCCTCGTGAGCCTTCCCTTCGGCGCGATGCAAGCCGCGATCGACAGGCTCCCGCAGCCGCCCAAGGCCACGGCGATGCTCCCCGAGCGCCTCGGCGGTGGGTTCCTCTACGTCCTTGGCAACACCGTCTGGCGCGCCGATCAGTGGCTGTCGCCGATCTCGCCGATCTTCACGTCGCCCAACGAGATCGTCCGCATCTTCGTCGGGCTCGATCGCGTCTACGTGAGGGGCGATCGCGGCACCCACCAGGCGATCGATCCCCGTACGGGGGCGCGCCTCGACGTGGGGCCTTGGCCCGGCTCGTCGGTCGTCGGCGCGTATGCCGCGGCCGACGGCTGGCGCGCGGTCGCCGTGAACGATCTCCGCGGCGTCGTCGCGACGTTCGATGCGGGCGCCACGTGGAAGCCCCTCGGTCTTCCGATCGACGCAACCTCCGTCGACCTCGTGGGCGACCTCCTCGTGGTCACCGGCGAGGACACGACCCACGCCAAGGTCGCCTACGAAGTGCGGCCCGATGGGCAGGTGGGGCGCGCCGCCGAATCCGTGCAGTCTGCACCCACGGCGGTGACGACCAGCGCGAGCTTCTCCGCCGGCAGCACGAGCGCGAACCTCGACGGCCTCCGCACCTTCGGAAAACGCCCGCTCACGGCGGCGGTCGAAGACGGCTTCCCGCTCGGCGACGGCACGGCGATCGTCGCGCGCGACGGCAGCCTCGGGCGCGTTCGTCTGGACGACGGCGCCCTCGTCGACGTCGCACGCGACGCCTACGCGCTCAAGCCTTCCCGGTGCCACGCGATGCGCTTCGACACGCGCGTCGCCAGCAGCGTTTCGACCTTCGGCTTCGTCTGCGGCGAGCCCCGCGGGCAGACCGCGATCTACGCCTACGACGAGGCGTCGGGCGCCCTCGTCGACGTGAAGCGCTTCGACACGCCCCGCGCGGTTCTCGCCGCGGGCAACGGCGCCCTCGCGGTGCACGGGCCGTGTGCCGAGAGCGCGCTCGCCGAAGAGGACGGCGCCGAGCGGTCGTACTGCGTGCTCGGGGCCCTCGCGTCCGGCCCGATGGCGTCGGCCTGGCGCGACGTTCGTGTTCGCGGAACCAACGGCGGCGAGCGCGTCGTCCCCCTCGCCGATGGGCGCGTCGCCGTCATCACGCCGCCCGAAGGGGTGCTGGCCGCGGCACGCCTGACGATTCTCGATCACGGCACGGCGCAGACACGGTCGCTCGATCTGTCCGCCCTGGTCGTCGACCCCGATGTCACGCGCATCGTGCGAAACGGCGCCTGGCTCGACGGCTTCGAAGAGCGAACGTCGGGTGTGCTCAGCGGCTGGATAGAGGCGGGCGGCACGTTCCTCGGCATCGAGGTCGATGCGAGCTCGGCGACGGCGCACGTCGGCAAGCTCGTGAAAGATCTCGGCGCACCGATGGTGTCGGGGCGCTACGGCCTCGGATGGTCGGCGTCGCGCCGGGGGTACGAGACCGTCGATGGAGGAATGACGTGGACGGCGCTCGACGTCCCCGAGCCTCTCGTTCCAACCCGGCAAGTGACGTCGCGCGCCTGCGGCCCTATTGGCTGCACGGCGGCGGGGTGGCTCCGTGTCGGGTGGGGCGACGCGAAACGGCCGCCGCTCCCCGAAGCGCCGCCGCCGGCTCGGCGCCCCGCAACGGCCCTCGCGCCGCTCGATCTTGTCTGCGACCTCGGCCCGCCGGCGCCTTCGCAAGGGAGCTCGGCGTCACCGCCCGGCGGCGCTGCGCTCACCCCGCTCGCGACCCCTCGTCTTCCGCCATTCGCGCAGCCTTCGATGCGTGCGGGCATCGGCCTTTTCGCGCCCTTCGGCACGCCGCCCATGGGCGACCTCTCGCCCTTCTACGCCGCATCGTCGCCTACGGTTCGCGCCGACGAGGTCGCCGTCACCGCCGAAGCGCTCGACATTCTGTCGCGCGCCCCGCGAACGGGCCCCCTCGCGCGGCTCTATGCGTGGGGGCCGAAGACGGGCGACTGGGACAAGAGCTCGCGCTGGGTCGCGCGGTGGGTCTCGCCCTACGGCGACTCGACGGACGTCCACACGACCACGCCGTCGACGTCACCCTTCGTGACGATCGAAGCCGCACGGCGAGCGATCGGCGCGCCCAGCGTCCCCGCGTCCTTCGCGAGCACCACGGCGTTCTGGACCGTGGCCCTCGGCGACGATCCGCAGCACGCTCTTCTTTTGGGCCGGCACCCGAGCCCGGTCGAAACGACTCTTCTCGTCGTCGAAGACGGCCGGCCCATCGTCGAAGCCCGCCGTATGGATCACGAGCCGTTCGGCGACGTCGAAGCGGCGACGCGTGTGGGGCGGCGCTGGTACGTCGCAACGTCGGCCATCGCGGGCGAGCTGCCGGCGACCGTCCTCTGGCAGATCGACGGCGCGCTGGCGCGCGAAATGGCGCGCGTCCCTCGAAGCACGGGACGCTGGGTCGATGCCACGACGAACAGCGAGAGCCGAAGCGACCCTTCCGCGCATACGGCAACGCAGCTCGCACGGCGCGCAGACGGTCGCGCGCTCGGCGTCGTGGTCGAAGGGCAGCCGAGCGACGGTCGGTATCTGCCGTCCCGATGGGTTCTCCCCGTCGATCTCGAGACCGGCGCGATGGGCGACCCCGAGCCCCTCGGCACGACCGACTTGAGCGACCGACCGCCGGTAACGTTGTGCCAGGGGGACGAAGCCGGCTGGGTCCTCGACGTCTCGTGGACGGGCGCGCCCCTTCGGATGTGGAACGCACGGTCCGCCGCGACTGCCGCGTCAGCCGGCTCGGGCGCGTCGTCGCCGTCCGAGCCGCCGGCGTCGGTGGGCGCGGTCCCCATGGCGCGGCTCCACCTGCGCCGCGACGGGGCTTGCATCGAGTCGGTCTCGGGCTCTCTCGAGCCGTCGCAGCTCGCACGGTTCGAGGCCGGCGGGCGCATGCCGGGCGAGCGGACGACCGGCAGGAAAACCGTCACTCGTCGCGAAGACGACAGCACGACCGCAGTCTCGGTGGCGGCAGCTTCCGGCCGAGTGCGCCGAGCTCTCCGCTGCGTCCGGCGCTGACTCAACCCTGACGTCGAGGCCCGGGGGTGCAACCTAATGTTGCACCCCTGCTTTTCCGAATTTCAGATCTGCATCCAAACGGCGGGTCGGCCACGGGGGAATCCCTGGTAGTTCGCAGCCATTTTCATGGCACACCAGGTGCATGTACGGTTACCGCTCGCGTGGAGCTCGGCTGCCCCCCCAGCTGCTCTGCGCGGGCACTTTTCATTTCAGAGGGTGACGCGGAGGACTTCGTCGACGGACGTGAGCCCCTGCTGCACCTTGCGAAGGCCGGTCCGCCGGAGGGACGCAATCTTCCGCTTCTGGAGAATCGCCCGGTACGCCGGCGCCGTGGCTTTGCGCTTGATGAGATCCCGAAGCTCGTCGTCGAAATCGAGCACTTCGAAGATCCCCGTGCGGCCGCGGTAGCCCGCGCCGTGGCACCGCTCGCAGCCGCGGGGCCTCACAATCTGTGTGCCTTGCGTGAGGATCACTTCGTCGCCGTCCCAGACGTCGATCTCGAGAGGCACCATCGTGCGGCAGTGGGGGCAGACCTTGCGCACCAGGCGCTGCGCCACGACCGCCGAGATCGAGTTCGCGATGATCCACGGCTCGATGCCGAGATCGACGAGGCGAACGATCGTCTCGACGCTGTCGGAAGTATGGAGCGTCGAGAAGACCATGTGCCCAGTGAGCGACGCCTGGAGCGCGATGCCCGCGGTCTGAGAGTCGCGCACTTCGCCCACGAGGATCACGTCTGGGTCTTGGCGAAGAACGGCGCGAAGACCGAGCTCGAAGGTGAACCCCGCCCGCGGATTTGCCTGGCCCTGGGTGATGCTTGCCACTTCGACTTCGACCGGATCTTCGAGCGTCACGACGTTCACGCGCGTCGTGTCGAGGAGCTGTAGAAACGAGTACAGCGTCGACGTCTTGCCGGAGCCCGTGGGGCCGCAGGCAAGGACGAACCCTTGAGGCCGTTGAACGATGGCTCGAACCACCGCACCGATGTCGGCTTCGAAGCCGAGGCTGTCGAAGGGGATGAGCGTCTCCGCCAAGAGAAGGCGAAGCACGATCTTCTCACCCCACATCGACGGGAATGTCGACGCGCGGAGGTGCAGCTTCGTTGGGCCGCCGATGTCGAGGGAAAATTGCCCGTCCTGGGGGACGCGCCGCTCGGCGATGTCCATGCGCGCGAGCACTTTGATGCGCGAGAGAATTTGCGGCGCGATCGCGACGGCGAGGGGCGCTTGCAAGAGCAGCGCTCCGTCGACGCGGAAGCGCACCTGCATGAGCGTGTCTTTCGGCTCGAAGTGAATGTCACTCGCGCCGTAGCTCGCCGCCAGGCGAACGATCTGGTCGAGGATGACCACGGCATCGCCGTCGACCGGTACCTGCGCGTTCGGATTCGCGTTCGCGTTCGGAGCCGCCTTGCCGCTCATGTGATCACCATTTGGAACGGGTCCCACACGACGATTTCGTCGCCTTCGACGTCGGCCACGAAGCGTCGCTGGTGATCGCAGAGGCCGCGCGGAACGAGCAGCTCGCCCGTCGAGAGGGAAAACACGTAGCCGTGCATGGGGCAGCTCACGCGCCCTCGAGGGAGGCGTGTCCCTTCTTGCAAGCTCGCCCCCGCGTGGTTGCAGGCGTCCTCAATGGCGCCGTAGCCCGACTCGAGCTCGGTCACGAGGACGTCGAACGGCGGATACGGAATGCGCACCATCGCGCCGTCCTTCAGGGCGTCCCGCTTCACGCGACCGACGAGCTTCACGAGGTCTTCAAGCTCAATGGAGAACGCCTCCGCTCACGTGGAGGAGCGCGCTGTGTTGCGTCGCGAGCTCGCGAATGACCGACTGCACGCGAAGGCTCGCGTCGAGCTCCTCGAGCATCTTTTGGCGCATCTCCGCCGAGAGGATCAGATGGTGCGCGCAGAGATCGGCGAGGGCGCCGGTCTCGAGGTTCGGCGGCACGGCGAACGAGAAACGCGGATCGCGCCGACCCACCTCGCCGGCATACGCGCCGGCCGCCGTCACGAGAGCCGTGCGGTCGGCTTGCGACACGCGCTTGGTGACGTCTTCGAGCTTCGTTGCGCGAACACGCCGGTACGGGTCGCTCGAGGGGAGCTCGGTCACACGCACGCGCGCGCGCCCCTGCACCACGATGTTGGCGCGGCCGTCGGGGAGCGGTTGGTGCTCGACGATGTAGCCGACGCCCGCGACGACGCCTTCGCGCGCTCCGCTGCTTGCATCGACGTGGGTCATGACGATGTGGCGATGGCCCGCGAGGCAGTCTTTGAGCATGGCCCGATACCGCGGCTCGAAGATGTGGAGCGGGAGGAGCGCTCGTGGGAACAGCACGACCTGCGGCAGCGGGAACACGGGGAGGTTCTGGAGCGCCGCCTCGAAGTCACCGGTCTTCTCTGTCTCGCGCTCGTTCACGTTCGCCTGCTCTTTCTGTTTCGCTCGCTTCGCGTCGGGCCGACTCAGGGCCCGAACGCTTCGAGCGCGCTTCCGTTCATCGCCGCCGGAGCGTCGAGGGCCGCGTAGACGACGACGCTCGAGATCTCGCGCGCCGTCATCTGCGGTGGGAAGCCACTCCCCTTCAGCATCTCCGTGTCGACGGATCCCGGCAAGACCGAGAGCGCTTGAACGCCGCTGCCGCGCAGCTCCTCGGAGAGCGCCTTCGTAAAACCGACGACACCCCACTTGGACGCGCAGTAGGCGCTGAGCATCGGCGTGCCGAGGGTCGCCGAGATGCTCGCGATGTTGACGATGCGACCGCGCTTCGCCGCGCGCATCGCAGGCAAAAAGGCGCGTGTCATGAGAAACACGCCCTTCAAGTTCACGTCGATCACCTCGTCCCACTGCTCGTCGGTCGTCTCTTCGACCCACGCGCGGTGCACGACGCCGGCGTTGTTGATCACGATGTTCGGCGCGCCGAGCACGCGCACGACCTCGGCACTGGCCCGTGCAACATCCGATGGCACCGACACGTCGCAGTGCAGCGCCATCGACCCCGCACCCCACGCGACGACGTCGGCTGCGGTTCGTTCGAGCTCCTCGATACCGCGCCCCAAGACCGCGACGTGGCAGCCGCGCTCGGCGAGCATGAGCGCGGTCGCGCGACCGATGCCGCGACCGCCGCCGGTGACCACGGCGATGTTGTTCACGAGCCTGCTCCGAGAGCACGGTGCGCGATCGCGAGAGCGTCGCCGGCGAGCTCGTCGCCAGACGCGCCGAACGCGAGCGTCTCGACGCGCGCCCCGTGTTTCCGTTCCCCCCGCGCCGTCATGCAGCCGTGGGAGAGAAGCAGGCGGCACCCCGCCCAGCGCGGCGCGAGATGGGTCATGAGCGCCGCGACGACCTCGTCGCCGATCCGCTCTTGAAGCGTGAGCCTTCGCGCGTAGGCGTCGACGAGGCTCGCGACGGCGCCTACGCCGACGATGCGTTGCGCAGGGGCGAACGCGACGGTGGCGATGCCGGTCGCTTGCATCAAGTGATGCGGGCAGGTCGTCGTGACGGCGATGTCGCGCACGACGACGAGAGCGTGGCCGGTTGCCGACGAGGTCTGCCCGCCCAGGTCGATGACGTTCTCGGCGAGGAGCTTCGCCACGTCGACGGCGTACCCTTCGCAAAGCTCGTCGGCGAAGGCGTCGGCGACGCGTGCGCCGGTCCCCGCGAGGTCGGGCTCACGTTCGGGATCGCGCCCGAGAGCGCGGAGAAATGCGTCGATGGCCGCGGCCGCCGCCGCTCTGTCTACGGTCGCCAACGTCATGACGACGCAGCTTAGTTGAGGAGCCTGTGCTTCGCGCTATGGCGCAATTCCTTTCGCGCGCTGAAGCCGTCGTCCAGCGCGTGGTAGTGCCGAATCTCTTCGTCGCCGTAGCGCCAGCAAAGCCAGACGAGCTTGCCGTCGACGCGACCGTAGAAGTCGACTCGGCCGGTTTTCGCGTCTTTCAAGACGCCGCCGAGGTCTTCGATGTCGCGCCAGCCGGTCTGGTACTCCTCGACGCGTCCGGCGAGCTCGCGCTTCATCGTGCGCACGTCGGTGGCGTCGGCCTCGACGACCACGAGATCCGAAGGGGTCGATCCGAGCGCCTCGCTGAGCGACTTGAGACGCCCTTCGATTTCGAGTCGGCGCGAGAGCTGCGTGGCGACGAGATTGTTTAAGAGCGGTACGAGCTCGTTCACTTCTTCGAGCGTGAAGACACGCGGCGGGCTCATGGTTCTCCCGATTCTAAGCCCCGTACGCGGTCCGCGCGATACGCGCGCTCGTGGGCGCACGTGCGCGCGTGTCGGCGAAGCTTGCCTTTATTGCCCTGCCGCGCGCTCAGCCGCCGCGCATCACGTCGGCCGGATCGGTCGACGCCGCACGCCACGCGGGGACGATGCTCAGCCCCACGAACGGTGCGAGTACGCCCAATGCGATACCGAGAATTTGTGTCGCGTCGACCATCGGCGTGAGAGGCGCCTCGGGGTAGAGCACGCTCCACCCGACGAGGGTCGCGCGCAGGCCGGGCGCGCCCAAAAGAAAGACCCACGCGTACGCCATCACGATGCCGGCGGCGGTCGCGAGGACGCCGATGGCGAGCGACTCGTAGAGCTTCGCGGCGAGCACGTCGGAGGTGCTCCAACCGACGGCTCTCAGCGTCGCGATCTCGCGCCGTTCGCCTTCGCCGAGGCCGCTCACGCGATCCCACGCCAGCACCAAGAGCGCGAGGAGCGCGGGGATCGACGCGGCGAGAACGAGCCCCGCGCGACGGCCGTAGGCGAGCGCGTAGACACGACCCAAGAGGTCCCGCTCGATGACGCGCGTGCCGGGGAGGCGGGCCAAAATCGTCTTTGCGATCACACGCGCTTCCGCGGGATTCGTCACCGTGACGGCAAGATCCGTCGCGTCGCCGGGCGGCATCATCAAGAGCGCGCGCGCGTCGTCCTCGTCGCAAAGGAGAACGTCGACGGCGTAGAGATCGACCTTCGAGCTGAAGGTCCCCACGAGGGTGAGGGGGTGCGCATCGGGGTTCGCCGAAGGGAGCCCCTGCATGTCGCCGACGGAGATGCCGAGGTACTTCGCGAGCCCGGCCCCGGTGACCATTTCATGCGCGCCGGCAGTGAGCACGCGACCTTGCGCGAGCGTCCCTTGAACCTCGCTGAGCCGCGACGTTTCGGTCGTGCCCGTGGCGTTTTTCGGTACGCCGACGATGGTCACGTTCCCTTGGAGCGACGGCAAAAACAGGTACCCCCAGACGCGCGCGCGCACGCCGCGAACCGAGGGGATCCCTGTGAGCAAGTCGACGTCGCCCGCGTGCATCATCGCCGGGCGACCGCCAACGAGGCGCTGGACGACGACGTCGGGAATCGCCGCGCGGGCGCGGTCGGATTCGGACCGGAGGGCGTCGCTCAAAAACAGAACCGCCGCAACGAGTGCGACGGCGAAGGCGAGGCCACCGCCGAGGGCGATCGCCTTCGCGCGCCGTCGCGCGAGGGAGCCGATGGCGTAGGCCAAGATTCCCGACGTCGACGACGACGTGCTCATGGGCGCGTCACCTCGGCGGCCCACACGGCGCGCGGCGGCGCCATGATGCCGCCCGCCGGATCGGGGTCGGGCAGCGCCGGTCCGTCCTGAAACGCGGCCCCCGGCTCTTCGAGTGACGGCGCGCGAAGCCACCGCGCGCCGCCCGAAAGCGCGAGGTCGGACGTGGGCAAAACGTGCGCGACGGCGTCGATCACCGGCTGATCGAGGGCACGCGCCGCGCGCTTCGCCCGCGCGTCGACGACGATGGCGGCGAGGAGCGCGACGGCCACGACGAACGCGACCACCGCGAGGCCCGCGCGGCGACGGAGCGCGACGTCGAACGCGCCGTGTGCCGCTGCGTCTGTCACTGGCTGAAGCCGATGCTCATGAAGAGCTTCGTCATGAGGAAATCGGAGATCAAAATCGCGATCGAGATCGCCACGACGGAGCGCGTGGTGCTGGTGCCGACGCCTTCGGTTCCGCCCGTCGTGCGGAGGCCGAAGTGGCAGCCGACGATCGCAATGATGTAGCCAAAAACAGGCGTTTTCGCGAGGCCGGCCAGAAAGTCCGAGATCACCAGCGAGTCGAGCGCGCTCCGCACGAAGAGCTGCGGCGAGATGTCGAACTGCGTCGCGCAGATGATGATTGCGCCGATCGTTCCGAGAAAATCGGAGATGGCGCTCAGCACCGGCATCACGATCATCGCGGCGACGACCCGCGGGAGCACCAGCTTCTTCGCCGGATCGGCGCCGAGGGCGCGAATCGCGTCGACCTGCTCGGTGACGTTCATCGCGCCAACCTCCGCAGCCATGCCGCTGCCGATGCGGCCGCCGACGATGACGGCCGTGAGCGTCGGGCCAAGCTCGCGGACGAACGAAAGGACAATGACCCGCGGGATGTAATCGACGCCGCCGAAGCGCTTGAGGCCCCAGGCGAACTGAATCGTCATGACCATGCCGATGAAGATCGACGTGACGGCGACGATCATCACGGAGCGGATTCCGAGCGAATCCATTTGGTAGATCGTGGCCGGGATTTCGAGCGGCCGACGAAGCGCGCTTCGAATCACGTGCCAGGTGAGCTCGGACACTTCGCCGATCTGCTGCATCGCGCTCGTGATGCGGTGGCGCGCGGGCGGCAACGCCACGAGGGCGGGCGGGGGCAGGACGCTCGGGCGGCGGCTGGCGCGCTCGGAGCTAGGCGCGCTCGGACGATCGGGCGGCGTCACGAGGCGCCTCCGCGTCCGCGTGGAAGCGTGTGGAAGCTCTTCACGTAGCCTTCGAAGGCGGCGCCCCCCGGCGCGAGCGTCAGCGGCGTGCCTGCGTCGCCCGACGAGACGGAACCGGGCGCGGGCGCGGGCGCGAAGACGCGGACGAAGTCGTAGACGCAGCCGTCTTTTTTAAGAACGAAGATGTCGTAACCCATCGGCACGCCATCGAGCTTCGCGACGGCGTGCGTGTGCAGCGCCTCGCGGCCGTCGAAGGGGATCGTCTCTTCGAACGACAGCTCGCGCGCGGTCGTCCCCGCGAGCAGGTGGTTGCGAAGCGCCTCGAGGGGCGCGTCCGCCTGGCGATCGCCGCAGCGCGCGTTCACGAGCACGGAGGCGTCGTCCGCGTCGTCGCGGTAGGCCAGCGTCGCGTCGGTGACGGCGATGGGGCGCCACCCCGCGGGGGCCGGCGGCACCCGGAAGGCGATGGCGCCGTCGCGGTAGGTCGTGCCGTCGAACGGCGCGCGGCCGCCACCGCAGCCAACGGCCGCCGTTGCAGCCGCAAGCGTGACGACGACGCCCACACGGAGGGCGAGGCCGAGGCTGACGCTGACGCTGACGCCGAGATCAAGCCAAACGCTTCGCATACCGAGGGCGTGACTCTAGTGCCTAGCCCTCCCGAGAGCTATATCGCCGCGCTTGATGCCCCCCACGCGAACCGGTCCCGTCACGCCCCCCGCCACGCCCTCGTCGGGCTTCCACGTTTACAACGCGCTCTCCGATGCGATCGAGCCGCTGATCGCACGCTCGTCCGGCTCGAAAGCCGCGGCTGTGACCATGTTCGTTTCGGGCACGGCAACGGACGAAGGCGCCAACGTGTCCGCGGCCCGCGCGCTCATGGTGTTCGACGTGCTCGTCCGGGCGCTCCGTATGCGCGGCGGCGTCGTGACACTCGCCCGCGCGCAGGACGGCGATGAAGCCGGAGCGGGCACCACGTTCGACATTTTCTGCGGCGAGGTCGCGAGCGACACCAAGCCCGCGGCGAGCGTCTGGCTCCGCGCGGCGGTGGGCTCCACCGGGTCGACGCCCCTTCACGACGTCCTCGCCCGCAACGACGTCGACGCTCTCCGTTACGCGGCCCTCGGCACGCACTACCGGGCGCCGCTGTTGCTCGAAACCGAGACCGGCACGGACGGCACGGCGAGCTTCCCCGCCGTCGACGATGCGGAGCGGCGCGTCGACTACCTCTACACGACGCGCGCGGCGCTCCTCCGCTTCGCCGACGGTGCGCGCCCGCACCAGGCAACGGGAATGGCGCTCCAAGCCGCCGTCCTCGCCGAGGCGCCCGAGCGCCTGCTCGCAGCCCTCGAGAACGATCTCGACGCGCGAGGAGCCCTCGCCGCGCTCACGGACATCGCGCGCACCGGGAACGAAGTGCTCATGCAGGCGGCCAAAACCAAAGACGCCCGCGCGCTTCTCGGCGCCCGCGGCCTCGCCGCGAAAGCCGCGAAGGGGATCACGAACGGCGGCGCGACTCTCGGCCTGTTGCAGGCGCCCCACGACGACTACGCCGCGCGCACGACCGCGCGGAGGCTGGCGCTTCGAAAGCTCGACGCCGACAGCGTGCAGGCGAAGGTCGACGAACGGGTCGCCGCGCGGGCCGCAAAAGAGTTCGACCGCGCCGACGCCCTCCGCGCCGAGCTCGAAACGCTCGGCATCGAGCTCTTCGACAGCGCGGCTGCCACTACCTGGCGAGTGCACGTTTAGCGAAACGAAAAAGCCCCGGCTGATTGCTCAGCAGGGGCTTCGTTCTCAATCGTTGGTGCCGAGCTTCCGCTCGAGCGCTTCCAGGTGCGCTCTCACTTCAGGATCGGTCCCACGAAGGGCTTCGACCTTGCGCACGGCGCTCATGACCGTCGTGTGGTCACGGTTACCGAAGGCGCGACCGAGCTCGGGGAAGCTGCACTTCAGGCGCTGCCGGCAAAGGTACATCGCCACGTGGCGCGCGAAGGCCACGCTTTTGTGGCGATCCTTGCCGAAGAGGTCGACGCTTCGAAGCTTGAAGTGGTGGCAAACCTCGCGCTGAATGTCCTCGAGGCTCGTCTCGCTCGCACGCGTGCTCGATGTCGCCGAGATCTCGTTTCGAGCGAACTCGAGATCGACGATGCGACCTAGAAGCGACGACTTCGCCGCGAGGCGAATGAGCGTCCCTTCGAGCTCGCGCACGTTCGAGCGAACGCTCTGCGCGATGTAGAGGAGAACGTCGTCGCCGATGTCGATGCGCTCGATCTGCGCTTTTTTCGCGACGATTGCGACGCGCGTCTCGAGCTCCGGCGCCTGGATGTCCGCCACGAGCCCCCACGTGAAGCGCGAGATGAGCCGCTCTTCCATCCGTTCGAGCTGCTGCGGATACTTGTCGCTCGTGACGATGATCTGCTTGCCCGCCTGGTGCAGCGTATTGAACGCGTGGAAGAACTCCTCCTGCGTCTGCGGCTTGTTCGCGAGAAACTGAATGTCGTCGATGAGAAGCAGATCGCACTTGTCGCGGTAGCGCGCGCGGAACTCGGTCATGCGCTGCTCTTTGAGCGCATCGACGAACTCGTTCACGAACTTCTCGGCGGACAGGTAAAGGATGCGCGCGCCCGGGTGCTCGGTGCGAACGCGGTGCGCGACGGCGTGCACCAAGTGCGTTTTGCCGAGGCCGGTGCCGCCGCAAATGAAGAGCGGGTTGTGGCGACGGCCACCGCCACCCGCGGCCGCGATGCAGGCGGCGTGGGCGAGCTGGTTCGACGGGCCGACGACGAAGTTGGAGAACGTGTACTTGCCATTGAGGCCGTCGACGGCAGGCGCCACGAGCTCCATCTCGTTGCGCTCACCCACGGCGATGCCGCGCATCGAGTGGAGCTCCGCGTCGACGCCCATCGGGATCGGAATCGGCGCGTCCTCAGCATGGGCCGGCGGCGGGGGGAGCGGCGGCGGCGGCGCCGACGAGTGGCGCAGCGTGAGCGGGCGCGGACGCACGGGCGCAGGCGCGGGTTGATTCGCGACAGGCTTGTCGAGAGTGCTGTCGACCGTCCACGCGACCTGAACGCTCCACCCCGTGTGCTCGCGAATGCGGTCGGCAATCGTCGGCAGGAAGTGGTCGTCGACCCACGCGCGCACGAACTCGTCGCGGGCGCGCAGACAGAGGACGCCGTCCGTCAGGCCGTCGTACTGGACGCCGGAAAACCACTGATCGAACGACCCCGGCGACTTCGCGCGCGTGTACGCGATCGCGTCGTTCCAGAGCGTTGCCTCTTTGCTGTCTTCTCTACCCAGCATGCGTGCCTGCAGTGGAGATCCTTGAATCCAGCTCGAACCTACGACGTCGACCCACGTTGCTTCGCGCGCGGTCGTCTCGCGCGCTGTCGTCTCGCGCCATGTGACTGTCATCTCGGCCTGTAACAACTCCATCGAAGCAAGTCCCCCCATGAGCCGGTGCGCGCGGCTGCAACGCGCCGGTTTCCAGGCCTGCCATTTTCAACATCACGGACAAGAGCGCTCGCCCCGCGTCGCTACGCGGGAGCGCAGTCGACGTGGAGGCGTTCAGAGCCGAAAATCGTTTCGAGTGGGCCGCGCGGACGGCGCCAAACGCGCCGCCACGAAGGCGCGCGCGGAAACACCACAAGTTATCCACAGGATGTGGAAAGACCCTGATCGCATCACTCATTCTCTGGGTAGGGATCGGGGTTGAGAGCTTCGCGGCAGTGGGCGTATTGCAGCGATATTCGAGAACGATTTCAAAAGCTTGTCACCTACGTCGGGCGCAAAAGACAGGCATATCCGAGCATCGGGTCCCGGCGCACCGCGCGGGGTCGTACTCGGTTGCGATCGTCTCACTCAGGGGCCCGCTGCTCTCGGGGAGAGCGTCGGTTTCGTCGGCCCGTCGACCGCTACGGCAAGAACCGTCGCGCCAATCGTCTGCCGCATCGTCACGAACGCCGCGTAGTCGATGCTCGGGATGAACCCGCCACGGGGCGATCAGGGGCGACGCTCAGGGCGTCGGTCTTCGTAGCGAAGCGCAGGATGAGAGCGGGTTGCCCCTGCCTGCGTCAACCTTTCGTCTCGGGGATGGGCGCGCTCTTCATGTGTGAGAGCGAGCGGTTCGATCGGGGAATCAGGATCGGAAAAAGCCTGTCGGCGTCTTGTTTGGGTTCGGGTGGCGCGGTTGTCGTGGTGTCGCGTCTGGCCAAGTGTGCTGAACGTGCCAGGAACGCTTCGTGCTCGAGCTTCGTGTTGTCGGGTGCTGCAACGCAAAGGCAAATACGGCCACGCGACCGAGCTCGTCACGGACGCCGCCCCCTTGAAGCTTGGGCTGGCGCGCCGCGGAAGAACCCGCCCGACGCGAACGAGCATGGAGCTACCACCCGTGCTTCGCGTCCGTCCACGGCGATCTACCCAGAGGGCGGAAGTGATGGATAGGGCTCCGCTTTTTTGGATGTAATCCACCCGCGAAATCCGCTTCGCAGATGGGCGCTTCGGCGGGCGATGCGCAACCCCGCGACCTGCCACCGCAATCCATGGGACGGGGAAATTCGTCCACGCCGGCTGGGCTGCTTTTTAGCCACCTGCCCGTGTCAAGACGCGGCGATCCCGCGTCTTCGCCGTGACATTTGCCCACCTTTGCGATTCGTCGACGCGGCTTGACCTGCGTCACGAAACACGCGGTCGACGCGACACGGTCACCGGCGCTCGCCCGTGGGGCCACACTTCGCGAAGCGCCGAAAACTACGCCCCGCGTTCCATCGCTTGATAGGGTCCGCCCCGCGTGCCGTACCCCTCCCGCAGAAAGCGATCTCACGTCGTCGCGACCGCCGCCGTCGCCGCCGCAAGGAAGCCGCGCGCGAGCGTTCTCGCCTTGGGCGCCGCGCTCGCCACGTTGACCGTGGCGCCCTTCGCGAAGGCCGACCCGTCGACCACGACCCCCGAGCAGGGGTACGACGTCGGCGAAATTCAGAGCCCCCGCACGGTGGCCATGGGCGGCGCGCAGACCGCCCTCGGCACGTCGACGTCGGCGCTCTACCTCAACCCCGCGAACCTGCCTTTCTCGCGCGTCTACCACTTCGAGGGGGTCGCTTCCCTTTCGCCAGAGGCGCGCCGGCAGAGCTACGGCGGCGCCGTGGTCGACTCCGTCACGAGCAAAATCGCCGGCGGCGTAGCCGGCTCGTGGTCGCAGCAAGATCCCGACGGCCTCAAACGGCAGTGGACCGACTTGCGCCTCGGGCTCGGCCTCCCCCTCGGCGACCGCTTCGCGCTCGGCGTGACGGGTCGCTACCTGCGGCTCGATCAGCAGGCGGGGCACGGCCCTTTGGGCGCGAGCCTCGCATCGAGCGGCGTCTCGACGGAGCCGACCGTCAACACGATCACCTTCGACATCGGCGCCACCATCGCCGTCGGCGAAGGGTTTCGCATCGCCGCCCTCGGCCGAAACCTGACGAACCCGGGAAACCGCTTCGCGCCGACGACGCTCACCGGCGGCCTTGGTTATCAGGAGGGGATTTTCGCCATCGAGGCCGACGGGATGGTCGACTTCACGACGTGGGGGAAAGCCCAAGCGCGCGGAATGCTCGGCGGCGAAATCTTCGTCGCAAGCCACTTCCCGCTAAGAATCGGCTATCGCTACGACAACGGGCAGCGCGCCCACGCGATCTCGGCGGGGTTCGGCTACATCGACAGCAAGTTCAGCGTCGAGCTGAGCGGCCGTCGCGACGTAGCCGCCGACTTTCCCTCGACCGTCGTATCGCTCGGCCTTCGCTACTTCTACGACGCCGCGAAGACGACGCCGGACGAGCCGGACAACTTCTAATCGGCGGCGAAGCCGGCGACGAGGCGAGCCTCGCGGCGCGCGTCAGCTCTTGTCGGTGTGGAAGCGGAGACAGAGATCGTCCGTCGCGTGGCGCACGACGAGCCAGGGCGCCGTGGGGCGCGGTGGCGCGGGCGACGGCGGATCGATGGGCGCGGCAACGGGTGCGGGCGGAGCGGGCGCGGACGGGGCCCGCGGCGTCGGCGAAAGCGTGACGGCGATCGGATAGGGGTCGGGCCCGTCGCTCGTGCCCGTTCCAGCCATGCCATTGCCGCCGCCGCACAGCATGGCCTCGGCGGCGAGGACTGCGGGGTGCGCGCTTTCGGCGTGGAGCTCGAGGCGCGTGAGCGTGAGGGGCGCGCCGCCCTCGGTGCCCAGGCGGATCACCAGCTCGCGACCGCCGGCCGCGTCCTCCTGCGGAATCTCCAGGAGCGTTCGAAGGCGGAGCATCGCCGCGCCCGCGGCCGACACGGCACGCCGGAAGGCGGGCTCGCGAACGTGAACGACGGCGCCGCTCATTTGCGGGCGACCGAGGAGCAAGAGGGCGGTCTTGGGACGCCGAGGCGCGCGCTCGACGGCGACGGGCTCGGAGACGGCTTCGTCGATGGGCGCGAGGAGCGCCGGATCGGCAGCAAAAAGGCGGGCGTCGAACGCGCGTGGCGCGCCTGGGGCACCAAAGGCGACGAAGAGCGAAAGATCGCCGGCGTGCATCTCACCACGGGCGACGACGATGTCCTCGGTGACGACGACGTGGTCGCGCGCGACGTCGACGCGCACGGACGCGATGACCGGGAGCGCGGGGAGCGGCGCAGACGGCGTCGCGTGAACCGCCGGGGCGGGTGGCGGTGCGGGAGCGCGGCGTGGAGCTTGGGCCGACGCGGCACGGACGAACGCAAGCGACGACGCCGTCGCGAGAGCCGCCGCGATGGCCGCAACGAGAAGCGCCGCGCGTCTCACGCGATGGCTTCCTCGAACCGTCGCGCGAGGCGCAGCGCCGCCGCCGCGTCGAGCGGGTCGACACCGCCGCCCCCGCCGTCGCCCTCGGCGCGCGGCTCCTCGCGGGCCGGCGCAGAGGCGATCGCTCGAAGGTGCATGGCGGCTTTGGGGTTGCGAAACCAGTCGTCGTCGAAGCGCGAAACGAGCTCGTTCGCGAGGGGTTCCGCTGTGGCGAGGGCTGCGAGCCGCGCCGCTTCGTCGCCCCGCGCGAGAGGCCACGCGGCGGTGAGCCCGCTCGGCAACGGCGCGCCGAAGACGCGGCTCGACAGCTCCTCGAAGACGTCGCGTGCCGGCAGCTTTGCATCGTCCGTGAGCAAGAAGCGCATCGCGATCGTGCGGGCATCGACCAGGGACGCTCGCGCAATCGCACGCGCCTGATCGCGCGCGACCGACGGCGCGAGGCCGAGGGCGCGACGCTGAAACGACTCGCTCGTCGGCAGCGACGCGAACACGAGAGCGAACCTGTGGGCCCGCACGAAGAGCGGCTCGCGCGCGAGCACGAACGGGAGCGACGGAGCCGTCCCCGCCTCGGCGACGGCGTAGCCGAAGGCGCCGAGAGCCCGCGCGAAGCTCGACGCGCCGAGGGCCTCGGGGAGCTTGGGAATCGCGACGCGAAGGCCGCGCGTGAGGTCGAGGGTCCCCGATGCGACGTCGCCAGACGAAAAGAGGTCGAGAAACCAACGGGCGGTGAGCCGCGCCGGCCACCCCTCGCGCGCGTTACGGGCGAGCGCCACGCGCACGGCGAGCGTTGCGTCGGGCGCCGTACGCGTGCGGTCTTCGCGCAACCGCGCTTCGCCGAGGACGTGCGCCGACGCGCCGTCGGTCGCCGTGAGAAGCGCGTTCGCAAACGCCACGAGCTCGCCCCGCGGAATGGCCAGCGACAGCGACGAGGGCCGCGCGAGACCGAGCCTCTGCGCCGCTTCGAAGCGCACTTCGGTGACCGCGCGCGCAGCCGACGCGACGTCGTCGCCACGCTCCGCCATCGCCTCGAGATACGCACGCGCTTCGATGGGGAGCGGCGACGCGACGACACCGTAGAGCGCCTCGCGGTAGCTAACCTTGCGCCCTTTTCCGAGGGTGAAGTGCGCGGACGCTTCGGCGATGGCCTTTGCGAGCGTGACCTCGTGAGGGCGGGCGATCCGCGCCATCGTGAGCTCGGCGACCCATCGGCGAAGCGCATCGCGAAACGGAATCTCGAACGATACGGGGCTGTGGGCCGCGAGGGCGTCGAAGACGGTTTTCCCTGAGACACGTCGGAACGGTGCGAGGGCGTCGAGCGCTTCGGCCGCCTCGGGGTCGCGGGCGAGCTCGGCGCGGAAGGCCGCGAGGGCGCGAACGGCCCGCTGAATCTCGGCGTCGAGCGCGCGGTAATCGGTGACGGCGATAGCTTCCATGGCGTCGTGTCCCTGCGCGCTCAGCCGTGAATCGTCGCGCGGTTAGGGTCGTCGCTGGCGTCGAGGGCAGCGACGATGCGCGCCTCTTCGACGGCGAGGGCGGCGAGTCGCGCCTGCACCGCGTCGTCGTTCCCGGCCGCTTCGACGACGGCGAGGTCGACGAAGGTTCGGTAGTGGCGCGCCTCGGCGGGGAAGAGCTCTTTGTAGAGTACAAGCACATCGTCGAGGGCGTGATCGCCCGCGGCAACCCGCGCCTCGAGGGCCTCGATCATCAGCTTGAAGCGCTCACACGACCGCGCCTCGATGACCGCGCCAATGAGCAGCCGATCGACCAATTGCCATCGAACTTCGGCCGCCGGCGTCCCCGCAGCGGCCATTTTCGGCGGCTTCAAGACGGCGCCCGCCGCACGCCGAAGCTCGGCGGCGTAGGTGTCGACGCGTGGCTCGCCCAGCGGAAGGCCGCGCTTTTCGAGGAGCGCGAGGACGGCCTGAAAGTGGTCGAGCTCCTCACGGGCGAGCGACGTCAGCGCCCTCACGAGGGACGTCCGCGAGGGGTGGCGTGCGGCCAGGGCGAGAGCGTTCGAGGCGGCCTTCATCTCGCAGTGGGCGTGATCGACGAGCACGTCGTCGAGATCGGCCGACGCGAGCTTCGCCCACGCAGGGTCGGTCGGTACCTTCAGGCAGAGCATCGGTGCTTGCCCGTAGCACAGCTCCCGCAGTGGGGCGCTCCGCCCGCGTCACGGCGCGCGGCGTCTCGTGCCTGCGAGGCCGCCGAGTGCCGACGCCGGCGTCGCCAGGGCGAGCCCCACGAGCGGCGCCCACGAGAGGCCTGTCGACGACCACGACAGCGCGCTCACGATCATCGCCGTCGCGGCACCTGCGAGCGCCGCCTCGCGAACGCCCGCTTTGCCGCCCCATTTGCCGACCAAAAAGCCGCCCGCATAGGCCCCGGCGAGGAGCGGCCCGACGTACAGAATCGCCGTCATGACGAGCAGCCGCGTACGCTCTCCCGACGTGAGCGCGGCGATCGCCAGCTGGGCGTCCTCGGCGCTCGCCCCGTCGGAGACGTAGCCACGAAGCACCCGCGCCTTCACCCCTTCGGCGAGGTACGCGAGGGGGAGCCACGCGCCGAAAATCGCGGCTGTTCCGAAGCCTATCCACTGCCACGGCGGGCGCTCGTCGGCCTCGTCGCCGTCGCCACCGGCCCCCGACGGCGTGGGCGGCTGCGACGGCAGCAGCGGGAGGCGACGCTTCGGCGGTTGCACGGGCGTCACCATGGCGACGGGGGGCTCCTACGTAAAGTGCCACCCCGTGCCGCGCGGTCGGCGAGCGCGACATCGGATGCGCCCCTCGACGCCTGGGTGAGGGCGTTGGGTGCCTCGCCACGCGGGAAATACGGCTCTGGCACGCCGCCTGCTGCTCGGCCTTCGATGACGACCTCGATGACGCGCGCAGGTACCCTTGCCCTCCTCGCCGGGCTCGCGCTCGGAGGCGCGGGCCTCGTTTCGGCGTGCAGCGGCGCGACCGACCAAGCCTCGCCGAGCGCCACCACGGCTCCGACGGACGCTTCCGAGGCGTCGGCCTTCGTGACGCGCTTAGCCTCGGCGACCTGCAGCGCCCTCGAGCGTTGCTGCGGCGATGCCACGTACCGCTACGACGCCGCGGCCTGCACGTCGGCCGTCGCGCCGGCGTACTTGCGCCTCCTGAGCGCGAGCCTCACGGGGGCGAAGGTCACGTTCGATCCGACCGCGGCGGCGGCCTGCGAGCGCGCGGTCGCGGCCCGCATGCAGCGGTGCGACAGGAACAACGGCTACTATGGCGACCCACCGCTCGACGTCGTGACCGTCCCCGAATGCGCGTCGGTGATTCGGCCAACCGTCGCCCGCGGCGGGCACTGTACCGACGCTGTCGAATGCGTCACGTCGAGCGCGGCGTACACCGCTTCGTGCGTCGAGGACACGACGACCGACGGCGGCGTTTCGTACAGCTATCCGTACGTCGCCGGCCCCCACGTGTGCGTCGAGTCGAAGCTCGGCGTCGCTCCTGGGGAGCCCTGCTCGCGCTACACCTCATCGAGCGTCGACTACCAAGCGGCGCGTTGCGACGCGGCGCGCGGCTGGTGCGCCCCCGTGAGCGCCGACTCGATCGATCAAATGGGCGTCTGCAAGGCGTACGCGGAGTTGGGCGCGCAATGCGTCGGAACGCGCGACAACGCTATTTTTTGTGGCCCCACGGCGTATTGCAATGTGCAAGGGTCGAGCGGCGCGTGCACACCTCGAAAGCACGTCGGCGACCGGTGCGCGGGGGCCGGCGAGTGCGACTCGAACCTGTGCAACTACGTTACGGTCGATCAAGACAGCGGCGTACGCAGCGGCGTCTGCGGCTACCCGAACGACCTACCCCAACACGGCGACCCGTGGGTCGTCACCGAGTTGTCGTGCGCCGCAGGCCCCTCGGGCTTCTTTACAACGGCGGACGGAGCCGCGGCCGCGCGCTAACGTGCCGCCGCTGCATGCCGCTCCCGACCCTCGACCTCGAACGCGCCACCTCTCGCCTCACCGTTCGCGTCCGCTTCTGCGACACCGACTTGATGGGGATCGTCCACCACGCGAACTACCTCGCGTACTTCGAAGCCGGGCGCGTCGAGTGGCTGCGGCGCCGAAACGTCGCCTACAAAGAGTGGGCCGATCGCGGCACGCACCTGCCCGTCGTCGAGGCGCAGGTTCGCTATAGGCTTCCGGCCCGCTTCGATGAAAAGCTCGTCGTCGAGAGCCGGCTGGCCGAGCTTCGCCACGCGTCGCTGCGCTTCGATTACCGGATTTTC
>JANXMC010000505.1 GCA_025354825.1 Myxococcales bacterium | reverse complement strand
GCCGGCTGCGACGACGAGAAAAAGACGCCTGCCGCCGCGCCGTCTGCAACCGTCGCCTCGCCACCGCCGAGCGCAGAGGCGAAGCCCGCGCCCGTCGCGAGCGCCGCACCGGCGAAGAAGAAAGACGTCATCTGCAACGTGGGTGCGGCCGTCGAGTTCAGCGACAAGGTGCTCGAGAGCGACGTGCGGAAGAAGCTCGCGAAGCCCGACGGGCCAATCTCGCCGGGAGAGCTGAAGACCATCAAGTCGCTGAACCTCACGGGCGGCCCCGTGAACGATCTCGACCCGTGCCTGATGCCGCTGTTCACGGGAATGAAAGATCTGTTCCTCGGCCCGGGTGATCTTGAGGACCTCACGCCGATTGCCAATCTCACGAATCTCGAGTCGCTTCGCGCGTCGATCAACAAGGTGAGCGATCTCAAGCCGCTGGCGAAGCTTGTAAAGCTCGATAGGCTCGACATCGCACGAACGTCGATTCGCGATATCGAGCCGCTTCGCACGCTGGTGAATCTCACGGAGCTGCAGCTCGACGACACGCAAATTCTCGATATCGCGGCGCTCGCACCGCTGACCAAGCTCGAGAAGTTGAGCCTCAAAAATACGCCGGTGAAAGACTTGAGCCCCCTCAAGGCCGCGAAGAAGCTCAAGTCGCTCAATATCACCGGCACCCCCGTCGAAGACGTGAGCGCGCTCAGCCCGCTGATCTCGAGCGGCCTCAAGATCGTTCGCCAATAGCGATTCGCGGATTGGCAATCACGCCGTAACCTCGCTAGCGACGCGCGATAGCGAGGTTACGCGCGAGACGCGCTCACGCCTCGCGGCGCGCTCGGTTCGAGGCTCGGCGGCCCGTCGAACGGAGCAGCGATTCGAGGGTCGTAGGCTCGTCGATGGCCCCCTCCGCAGGCAGCTCGTCGAGCGCCGTCGTGGTCTCGACGACCGGCGGGATGGCGGCGCTGGCGTCCCAACGCTCGGCAAGCTCGGCGGCGAGGCGCTCGATGAGCGCGCGCGTCGTATCCCTCTGCGTCGCGGACAGGAACACGGCGTCCGGGTGCTCGCGCCCGAGGGAACGCCGCACCGGCGCCTCTACGAGATCGGTTTTGTTGAAGACGACGACGCACGGAATGTCCGAGAGCTCGAGCTCGGCGAGTACGTCATACGTGGTCGCCATATGCTCGTCGCGCGCAGGGTCGCTCGCGTCCACGACGTGAAGAAGCAGATCGGCGTCGGCGGCCTCTTCAAAGGTCGCGCGGAAGGCCGCAAAGAGATCCTTCGGCAGGCTGCGGATGAAGCCAACGGTGTCGGTCACGATGACCTCGCGGTCGCCATAGCCGGCCCAACCCACGCGCAAATGGCGTGAGCGCGTGTCGAGCGTCGCGAACAGCTTGTCCTCCGCGAAGACCGACGCGCCCGTGAGCGCATTGAGCAGCGTGCTCTTGCCAGCGTTCGTATATCCAACGATCGCGATCGTGGGGATACGCTCGCGCGTCCGCTTTCGACGCCGCTGATTGCGCTGCTTCGCGAGCTGCTTCAACTGCGCTTCGAGGTGGGTGACGCGCTCTTTTGCACGCCTGCGGCCGATCTCGAGCTTCGTCTCGCCCGGGCCGCGCCCACCGATGCCGCCCGTGAGGCGCGACAGTGAGTCGTCCTTCTGCGCGAGGCGCGGAAGGCTGTATTTCAACTGTGCGAGCTCGACTTGCAACTTGCCGTCGCGGCTTTCGGCGCGCTGGGCGAAGATGTCGAGAATGAGCTGGGTGCGGTCGATGACCTTGAGATCGCTCATTTTCGCGATCGACGAAGCCTGCGCAGGCGAAAGCTCACGGTCGAAGATCAGCGTCTCGGCGTCGATCTGCATCGCGCGGAGGACGACCTCGTCGAGCTTCCCCTTCCCCAATACGAATTTCGGGTCGATGCGATCGCGCGCTTGCACGATGACATCGGCCACGTCCGTTCCCGCCGTTCGGGCGAGCTCGCGAAGCTCGCGAACGCTTTCGTCCGCCGCTGCGAGCGCATGCGGCTTCGACTTCTCGGCGACGTGCACGAGGATCGCGCGTCCGTCTTTCGCGCGCACCTCGCGAGCCTTCGAGCGCCGGGCGAACTCGGCCTCGAGGTCGGACATGAGCGCGCCGACGTCGACGTTCACACGCCCCGTCGGCTCGGGGCCGACTTCGCGGTATGGCAACGAGCCCGGCGTGTCGTCCGCAGGGATGTTGTACGCGTACACGAGAGAACGCGGCTCGCCGGTATGGGCAATTTGAATCGCCGCCACGAGATCGAGCCGCAGGCGCACGAGATCGACGAGATCGTCGTGGGTAATCGACTCGCTCCGAAGATGAGTATGAATCAGGCGTAGACCACGGAAGCGCCCTTCGGCTGCTCGTAGTCGACCAATGTCGGGGAGCATCAGCTTCCCCGAATCGCCGACGATCACGTAGTCGACCTGCCCCGACCTATGAACGAGAACGCCCACCTGACGCCCCGTTTCCACGGATGCCTCGGTGAGCGATCGGGTCAGCTCGGGAGTGGTGATGTTGTCGAGGGGGACGCGCCTGCGGTAGATGCGCTCGAGTGTTCGGACTGCCGAAGGCGGCAGTCCCGACGTGTTGCCGTAGATCTCGATGGGAGCCTCGCAGAGCGCTCGCCCCTCGTAGAGAGGCGCTTACTTGTTGGCGTTGCCGCCGGCCTGATCCGGGTTGTCCGAGGCCATGCCGAGGGTCGTCGCGCCGGCGCGCTTGGCGCCGTCGAGCGCCGAAACGAGCCGAGCGTAGTTCGCCTGATCGTCGGCGACGACGAAGACGACCTTGTCGCTCGGCCCCTTCGCATCGAGCTTGATCTTGAGCTTCGCCACGTACTCCTCGGGAGTGATGGCTTCGCTATTGAGCTTCATGTCGCCGTTCGCCGCGATATGCACCACGAGCTGATCGGGCGGGACTTCGCGCACGTCCTCCACCTTTTCGGTGCTGGGCATCGAGAGAGGAATGTCCTTCTCGAGCAAGGGCGTGACGACCATGAAGATGATGAGGAGAACGAGGACGACGTCGACCAGTGGCGTGACGTTGATATCCCCGTTCGAGCCGCTCGCCGACTTGATGAAGAACTTTTTGGGGTGCTTCTTCACTTCTTCAGCTCCTCGATGCCAAGCGAAACGCCGTGGGCGCCGCCGCGTTGTGCCGCCTGCATGACCTTGCGGACATCGGCGACGGTGAGGCGCTCATCCCCCTTGAGGAGAATTTTGCGCCCCGGCGTCTTCTGCAGCTCGCGAGCAACTTCTTGCTCCATGCCGGTCTCGTCGACGCCGTTGCTTTCGACGAAGAGCTGCTTGTCGACCGTGATCGAGAGAACCAGCGGATCGGCCGCCTTCTTCTCTTCTTCGCTTTGCTTCTGCGCCTTCGGCAGGTTCACGGCTTTGCCGCGCTGAAGCATCGGCGTGATCACCATGAAGATGATCAGGAGGACGAGGACAACGTCAACCAGAGGGGTGATGTTGATATCGTTCTTTACGCCGCCTTTGGAGCCTCCACCGAACGCCATGAATGCCTCTTAACGCGTGAGCTCAGGTGGAGATCAGAACGAGCCGGTCGCTTTGGGGGCGACGCCGGGGCCGCCCTTGTCGACGATTCCCGAACGAATGACGTTCGGGCCGCGACCGCGAGCGCCGGGGTGACGAAGCTGACGCGACACGAGGTCGAGAAGCTCGTTGGACGATTCGGAGATGTCGAGCGCCGAGGCGTCAACCCAGGTGTTGAGGTAGTTGTACGCCATGACCGCCGGGATGGCGACGAGGAGGCCGAAGGCCGTCGTGACGAGGGCTTCTGCGATACCGGCCGAAACCGTACCGAGACCGCCGGAGCCGGAGGCTGCCATCATCTGGAACGAGTTGACGATGCCCATGACGGTTCCGAGCAGACCGACGAAGGGGGCCGTCGACGAGACCGTGGCGAGAAGCCCCTGGCCGCGCTTGAGGTTCGCGACCTCGCGCTGCGCCTGGCGCTCGAGGGCGCGGCTGACGGACTCGAACGTGAAGTCCGGATCGTCTTGCGGCGCGACCTTGTAGGCCTGGAGGCCCGCCGCGAGGACGCGACCGAGGTGACCGCTATCGGTGCCGGCTTTGACTTCGGCGGCTGCTTCGAGATTCCCCTCTCCGAGGATCGGAGCGAGCTTCGTCGCGAAGCGAACCGAGTCGCGCTTCGACTTGAGGTAGACCAGGAGCCGCTCGCCCGTGACGAGCAACGACGCGACTGACATCACGGCCATAGCGGCCACGATCAGCTTCGCGAAGAGGCCCATATTGTGCCACATGTCACCGAGAGTAAATTGCATGGCGGTCTACCTTGCGCCTCCGCGCGTGGGTTGAGTGGTTTCGGAAACGGGCCCTAAAGCCCGACGAATCAGGGGGCTTTCAGAACGACAGTGATGACGGCGTCGACCGATACGGGACGACCCTGGAACGAGATCGGGGCATATCGCCAGGAGCCTTCGATCGTCGACTTCACGGCCTGCTCCATAAACGGCAGCGCCTTAATCGTTCGACAGTTGGAGAGGTGGCCGTCCAGCGTGATGGTGCAGCGATAGAGGGCGCGACCTTCGATGTGCGCGGCCGCTGCCTCTTTCGTATACGTCACGCCGTCGCCCGAAAGGCGCTGGAGCGGAGTCATGCCAGGGCCGAAGGGCAGGACTTCCGTCTTGCCCGTGCCGCCCAGAACGCCGCCGACGACGCCGCCGACCACACCGCCGACAACGCCGCCCGCGACGCCGCCAGGAACGCCGCCCGCCTGTCCCGCGGGATCCGGATCCGACGAAGCGGTTTCCGGCTCGGGATCTTTCGGTTTCTCGGGCTCGTCTTTCTTGGCCTCGACGATGGTGTCGGGCTTCTTGATAATTTCTTTCTTTTGGACCTTAGGAGTGGTCCGGGTGGCCCCCGACGGGGGGGGCGGCGGCGGCGGCGGAGGGGGCGGCGGCGGGGGCGCGAAGAAGGTGACCTCGGGGGCCTCTTTCTTCAATGCGTCCCTCGCAGCGCGCGCCGATATCACGACGACCGCAGCGAGAATGGCACCGTGAACAACAACTGCGATGATCGCCCCTCGGCCAAGACGCCGCGGCTGAGCAATCCCACGATCAAGCACCGAGTCGAACATCCGCACTCCTCGACTTCAGACTTCGGAGGGTCTAGCTCAAAGAAACCGAGCGCGCACGGAACGCGCTAGGTTTCTGTGATGTCGTCTTAGTTCAGCGACGGGAACTTCTGCGCGTCGGGCAGACAGACGAACTGCGAGGGCGACGTGTCGTGAACATCGACGTCTTCGAACGGCTCGCAGGTCCGCTTGAAGTCGGGGTTGATGCTGCTACCCACCGTGGCGCCATAAACGAGGTCGGCAGGCGCATCCTGCTGGCAGAGCACCGGCGTGGCGGTCGTGGTACGGCAGGTGGGATCGGCAGTGCCGCTGATGGTGTTGTCAGCCTGGATGCCGGTCTTCGTGCCGCAGCTTACCGACGGATACATGCCGTGGACATCCCACTCGCAAGAATCACCATTCTGCGTGTACTTGAGGTGACCCATGAACTGTGTTCCCGTCGCCGATGCGGTGACGTAGAACTTCACGGCGCTCCACTCGTACTTGACAGTGATCTCTTTCGCCTCGGCGTCCGTGCCGAGCTCGGCGACCGTGCCGCGCTCGCCCCAGACCACCGCGCCGGTCTTGGCATCGGCACAAACCGTGGGGCTGTTCGGATCCTTGGGATCGGACAGCGTGGCGACTTTCAAGCCCGAGTCCTTGACGGCGGCGAACACTTGGTCCGTCGTCGTCGTCATGTCGACTTCGCAAATACCGTTGCCGTCCGGCTCGGGCGTCTTGAAGATGCCTTTCGCGTAGAGCGTGTGGGCAGCCGTGGGGTCGCCATTGCCCAAGTTGGCGAAGTGGACGACGCGCACTGGCTGAATCGCTATCGGAACCTTGTCGAGGTTCGGAGCGCCATTGTCACCGAGCGCGTTGTAGGACTGAACTCCGAAAAGCTCGCCCTTCTTGTCGCAGAACGGCTTCGTTCCTGCGGTCTTCGTGTAGCGGGCTGCGAACTCGCCGCGGCCCGTCACGCATTTCGGGTCGGGCTGATCGCCGCAAGCCGTCGACATCGCGATGGCACCGAGGGCGATGACCGTCGCAGCAAATCCAAATTGACGCGTTTTCATCAATGTAGCTCGTTTTCTCGCGACGTCTTTAGAACGTGGTGCGGATGCCAATTCGGATTTGCCGCGGCGCCTGGTACGACGTGGCGTTACCGAAGTTCTTGTTGACCTCCGTGGCCGCATCGAACGGCGTCTTGTCGATCTTAGTGATGCCGCTCGGGAGGTTGCCGCGCGTACCGTTGACGATCGGGTTGACGTCGGACGACGTGTACCGCTGGTCGATGCCGGTGATCGCTTGGAAGTTCAGGAGGTTGATGACGTCGATCGAGAGAACGACCGTCTGCTCCTTGCTCCACTTGAACCCGAACGCAACCTTCGGGTCGACGCGGAACTGCCAGGGGAGGCGGTCGCCGGCGCCGCGGGGAAGGATGAAGATTTCATCCAAGCCGTAGATGGGGTGAGATCCGAGGATGTTCGTCGGGGCGCCGGAGTTCGCGCGAAGCGAAAGGCCGGTGTTGAGGATCATCCTCTCGCCGATGTCCCAGTCCTTCGCGCCGAAGAGCTTGAGGTCGTGCGTACGATCGCCCGGGAGCGGGCCGCTACGGTTGACGGTCAGCGACTTCAAGTCGAAGTCCGAGTTGGAGTTCGGATCGAGCTGCTGAGTCTCGGGGCGGTACAGACCGGCGTAGTTACCGCGGAGGTACGAGACAGTGTAGCTAAGCTGCGCCAACCAGTCGTCCGCGAGGTTCTTCGTAAAGAACACCGTGAAGCCGTCATAGTTGCGCTCGGGCTTCGGGAAGTCGGACAGAAGACCCTTGCCCGGATTGCCGATGAAGTACGTCTGCGCTTCGTCGCGGCTGACGTCTTCGATGACGCCGTTCATCCAGCGCTTCGTATAGAAGACGCCGAGACGACCATTCTTCACGATGTCGTACTCGCCGCCGAACACGAGCTCGTCGGACGACTGCGGAGACAGGCCCTTGATAACCGGCGTCTTGCCGGCGCCCGTGATGATCCACTTCGTGTCCGGAGACTCGACGCCGCCCACTACGCGCCGATTCGCGTCGTCGATGCACGTCGAGCGCTGCTGCTCGACGATGCGCGGATCACAGACGGCCTTGCTGCGAACGGAGGTAATCGTGGGCTCGCTGGAGCCGGCACGGTCCATCAAGTTCAGCGGAACGCTCTCATAGTAACGCGCGTAGTTTGCGTAGATCTTGGAGCGACCGGTCTGCGTCGGGTCGTAGATAAGCCCGACGCGAGGCGACCACTGGTTCGGCAGCGACATCGCGACGTTGCCCTGACCGTCGTAGAGCTGCTGCGTGTCGTAACGCACGCCGACGTTGAGGGTCACCTTGTCCATGATGCTCCAGCTGTCCTGGATGAAGCCGCCGATCGTTAGCGACTTCGTCGTCCACTGGAGCGAGTTCAGGACAACGGCCTCGTCGGGTCCCGTGAGGTAGCCGTACTGGCGAAGGTCGCTGAACGTGCCGCCGCTCGTCGACTCTCGGTAAACGCGGCCGCCGGCGTAGGAGCGCTTGTTGGTGTACCGCATTAGCTCGGCGTCGAGGCCGGCCTTCGCGACATGGTGACCGAGGCCCTCGGCGAGGTACGTGAGGACGCTCTTCGCCTGGTATCGGTCGATCGTCTTCTCGCTGAGCTGGCCGGGGCCGCCCGAGGTGAAGTTGTTGACGGGGCAGACCGACGCGCTGGCCGTACCTGCCTGCTCACAGACGCTGCCCGGAACGTTCTCGAAGTCGTTCAGCGAGTGGGGCTTGGTACGGCGCCAGATCGTCTGGGACTCGCTTGCGAGGCCCGTCGTGTCGCCCGCCTTGGAGCCGTCGGCGGCGCGCGTGCCTTCCTGCTGGTGGTGGATACCCACCGTCGTGTCGACGAGGATCTTCTTGGAGTCGGATTCCGTCGTCCACTTCAACGTGCCGTTGTACGTCGACGAGATTTCCTTGTTCGCGAGCGCGGTGTACTGGCCCGGAACGCGCGCGATGGACGAGAGGCCCGTCTGCGGGTCGATGGCGAACTTGCCGTCGCCGCCGGCGGACGACGGGAGCGCGTAACCCGTGAGGGTCAAGCGGTTCCGCGAGTCGATCGTGTATGTGAGCTTGCCGAAGGCCTGGTAGTCCATGCGCTCGACGCGGTAGCGCTGACGCTGGATCTCAGTCTCCTTGTCGTACAGCGCGCCCGCGGCTGCGTTGCCGTCCGCGTCGACCTTGATGACCTTGCCGGTCGTGGGGTCGAGCTGCTTCGCGTTGATGATGCGATCGAGGTTCAGCGAGGTCTGCGCCACCATGAAGCCGGCGTAGAACCAGAGCTTGTCCTTGACGATCGGGCCACCGATGTCGAAGCCGATGTCGCCAACGTGGTTGAGGCTCGGGGCCGCAGCGATGGAGTCGCCGATGCGGCGAAGCGTCTTGCGCTTGCCTTCCAGGAAGCCCGGCGACGAGTTCGCCCAGAAGCTGCCGTGGAACTCGTTCGAGCCCTGCTTCGTCGTCACGTTCAACGTACCGCCCGTTGCACGGCCGTACTCCGGCATGTAGCCGCCGGAGATGACGTTGACCTCGCGGGTGAACTCGATCGAGAGCGGTGCGCCGTTGATACCGAAGGCCGGGTTGTTAACCGACAGGCCGTCGATGACGTACTGGTTCTCGGGGGAGGTCGACCCGTTGATCGACACGCCGAAGTCGTCGTTCTTCGCGCCGGGCGTGAGCTCCGCGACGGCTTCGAACGAGCGGACGCCGCCGCCCTTTGCGCCGACCGCGGCCACCGCGATGCGGCTGGTGAAGTCGTTGTTGATCGTCTGACCCGTCGTGGCGGAGCCGATGTCGACCGTCGGCGCTTGCGCGACGACGACGACCTCTTCGGCCTTCAACGACTCGGGAAGGAGCGTCGCGTCGATACGGATCGTCGAGTCGCCTCGAAGATTGACGTTCGGGCGCGCGTACGGCTTGTACGTCTCCTTCTCGACGCGAATCGTGTAGGTGCCGGGCGGGAGGTTAGGGACGCGGTAAAGGCCGCTACCGTCCGTAACGACCACCTGCTCGCCCTGCAGCGAGGGAGACGTCACTGTAATGACAACATCGGCGACGGGAGCCCTGGTGGCTCCGTCTTCGATCTTGCCAGTCAGAACGCCCGTTCCCTGCTGGGCGGAGGCTGATGCCACGAGCAACGTTTGTGTGGCGACAATGGCAACCGACGGCCAGAGGCCGCGTCTCGTCCAAATCATCCGTCGTTCTCCACTGAGCTACGTACAACCGTCCCCAGGAACCGCGCGCACCACCTCCGCGTGCGCCGGACCGAGCGCACGAATAGGTCGAAGAACAAACGCCAAAATGAAGCGCTGCTCTCCGTCGGCGGGAACCCCGCCGAATGCAATCGCGGTTTGCACAACGTCGTGGACCAAAGCAGCCGGTGAACAATTCACCCGGAACGACTTTGGCCCAACCTGAATCTACCTTGCGGTCAGCTAGCTGCGTGACTGCACGACTACCGTGTGTGTCGTCCGGGTGACCTACTCCGCTGCGCGAGTAGGTGTCAACGACAAGAGAGCGACTAACAGGCAGAAACTGGACTTATTCCGCCGTCCCACATCAATTACCGCTATCCGGAACATGCGTGCGGTTTCACTACGATCCATCCGCTCGTTTTCGAGCTAGACGGTGACAAGTTGTGCCGCACCGCGACGTCGCGTTTCGGCATTGTTGCGGGGCGTCGCGTCGTATCCCGTCGATACCCCTCGATGCGTAATTGATTGCTCACTACGCATCGAGCGATTTCCCCGAATTACTGCGTGTTACGGCAGGAAGATGCGAACGCCGGCGCCTGCCAGTTCCACGCCCCGACGGATATCTTCGGGTAATACATCGTAAACGAGTAACACATCTCGTCTTCTGTCTTTTCGCCGAACCGCACGGCGGTATCCGTGGGATTTGCCCACGCGCAGCGTGTCCGGATCGTGTCGCCAGGTTTCGCGGTCGTTCCGATTCCGAACCAAAGCTGGTTGTTGAAATCCCATTGAGCCTGGCGACCGAGGCTCACCGGCGCGCTGCCGTCGGCGGGGAGCTGCGTCGTTTCGATCGCGGTTCCAAGCTTGTGCATGTGCGGGAACGCGGCGACGAGGTTCACGGTGCCGACCGCCGCGGGCACTTTGAAGTCGCATGTTCGGTCCAACGTCCCGCGCGCGGGAATGTTGATGTTCACCGTGCCAAACGCGAGCACGTCGGCGTCGTTCGCGCGTAGCTCATCGGTAGTGCACGCGTCGAAGCCGGACGTGTCCGTCTGCCCGTCGAGACCGCCGATATTCGAATAGTGAACCTGGACTGCATAGTGGGTTGTCCCTTCGAGGGGGAAACCGGCTTCGGGCGGAAGTGTCATGTTCGGGCCGCCAGGAGCCCACGCGTACATCATTCGCCAGCCAGAACCGCCGCCGGCGCCGCAGGGCGTATGGGCAGGATCGACTGCTAACGGCGTTTGATAAAGCAGTACGTGGTGCACGATCGTGGAGTTGACGATGCGCGGCGCGAAGGCGATCACCTGCTTTTTCGTGGGCACCGTGACGTCGACACCGAAGCAGACGTACTCGTCCTTCGTTGTCTTCGGCATTGTCCACGCGCCTGCGGGGATGATGGCGAGATTGGGCGTGCAGGAGAGCGGGCCGGGGGTGCCCGGGGTAACGCTCGGGGGCGTCGTGCCGCCGTCCGCCGACGGCGTCGTGGTCGTCGTGCAGCCGGCGCTCGACTCGGGCGCGCCGGCCGCTACCCAGGCGTCGACGGCGCTCACCTGCGACGCGTCTAGGCGTGCATTCGGCGGCTGAGGCATCGGCTTCGCGTCGTCCTTGATGCGCGCGCTGACGAGGTCGTAGACGGACTTCGTGGGATCCGACTTCGCCGCCGCGATGAGGTCCGCGTGCGTGACCAGCGGCATCGGCGCGCCGAATTTTGGCGCCGCGGAGTGGCACTGCTGACAGTGCTCCACGAAGACCTTCTCGACATTGCACGGAAGCCCCGAAGGGCCCGTCGGTGCAACGCTCGCATCGTCGCTGCCGCCGAGGGGTGTTGCGCCGTTCGTCGTACTGCAGGACGCAATGAAGGGAAATAGCGCGAAAACAGGCCCGAAAAAGAAAGCCAGCCGCATCCGGAGGAGGATGGGCTGGCCTTTCGTGTTGGGCAAGCGAGGATGCTCGCGGAGACGCTACTTACCGGTTGACGCGCTCGAGATAGGAGCCGGTCTCGGTGTCGACCTTGATCCACTCGCCCTCTTTGATGAAGAGCGGGACGTTGACGACGGCGCCGCTGGAGAGCGTCGCGGGCTTGGTCGCGCCGCTGGCCGTGTCGCCCTTGATACCGGGCTCGCTGTTGCTGATCTGCATGACGACGGTGTTGGGGAGCTCGACGCCGATCGCGTTGCCATTGAAGAGCGTCACGTCGACATCGAGGCCTTCCGTGAGGAAGCGCGCGGCGTCGCCAACCTTGTCTTTTTCGACGTGAATCTGCTCGCCCGTGGCCGTTTCCATGAAGACGTACGTGTCCGACTCGGCCCAGGAGTACGTCATCGTCCGCTCTTCGACGTCGGCGATTTCGACCGACTCGCCCGACTTCCACGTGCGCTCGATGACGTTGCCGTTCGTCAGGTTCTTGATGCGGGCGCGCGTGAACGCCTGGCCTTTCCCGGGCTTGACGAACGTGTGCTCGACGATGGCGAAGGGGGTGCCGTCGAGCTGAATCTTGAGGCCTTTGCGAATGTCGGTGGTCTGCATCGCTCTCCTGGGACAGAACCGGCACCGAAGCGTGGGCGAGGCTTCAGGCGGCGTCGCGCCGGTGGGTAGCACGGGCCGTAGGGCACGAGCAAGGACCGAGGCCTCTCCGCGGCGTGCGATTGCCGCGAAGCTTGCGCGGGATCCCTGTGCCGCGTAAGCACGTCCCTCCCCGTCCCGCCCCCGCCCGCGAGTCATCGATGCTCGAGACAGACGACGAACTCCGCGACATCAAGAAGGAAATCATCGAGTCGCGCGGGCTCGTCATCAAGACGAACAACCTGACCAACGCGCTCAGCGCCGACATCAAGTCGATCGCGAAGCGGCAGCAAACCTACGAGCGGCGGCTGTCGTGGAACAGCGCGACGGCGTACCTGGTCTTCGTCGTGGTCGCTTTCGCCGCGTTGAAATTCGCGTGGGACGCGCGGGTCGATCAGATCAAAGCCGAGACCGATCAGCGCGGCGCCGAGAACGAGCGGCTTCGCAAAGAAGTCCGCGAGGGGCAGAAGCGCGACGAGGACCGCGCGCGGGCCGAAATGAAGGCCGCGTCGTTCTACGACTTGGTGCGCCAAGGCAAGCGCGTCGAGGTGGTCGAGGCGTACGAGGGGATCAAGAAAGAGCCGCTGACGAAAACGGAGCAGGCGGCCTTCGGCGATGCGGTGGAGCGCGCGCGGAACGAGCTCACGGCGCAGCTTTACCAAGTGGGAATGGACAAGGCGCGCATTCAGCGGTGGCAGGAGGCGGCGACGTCGCTCGAGGAGGCCCTGCGCTTCAAGGAAGACTCGGCGATCGCGCCGGCTGTCAGGCTCGGGCTCGCGCAGTCGTACCGCCACTTGAACCGACAGCGCGACGCGATTCCGGTGTTGACGCAGCTCGCCGAGAGCTCGCCCGATCGGGAGCTGCAGGACGACGCCCTCTACGAGCTGGCCTTCTGCGAGACCGAGATTCAGGCCTGGAACGACGCGAAGACGACGTGGCGCGCGCTCCTTCGGCGGTTTCCCGATTCACGCTTCGCGGGCGAGGCGAAGATGCAGCTCGCGCAGCTCAATTTGCTTCACTGAGGCGCGGGCGCCGCGACGCGCCGACGTACGCGCCTACGCGACGAGGGCCTTGTAGGCCGCGGTGACCTCGGCGAAGCGCACGGCGAGCGCGCGGCGTTCGGCGTCGGTCGCGGCTGGATGCATGTCTGGGTGGAGGCGGAGGACGAGCTTTCGGTACGCGCGTTTAATCTCCGCGGCGTCGGAGCCTGCGGGGACGCCGAGGACCCGAAACGGAACGGGGACGTTCTCGACGGACGCCGGGCGGGGCGTCGGCATCGGTGCAGAGCGCACGTACTCGTGCTGGCCGCGATCACGCGCGCGCTTGCGACCGGTGAGAAATTCGCGGGCCTCGAGGGGGCGCTCGCGGAGCGCACCGCGGGGGGAACGGACCGCGACGCGGAAGTGAAGCTGCGCGTCGCCGAGCTGCTCGAGAACGTGAAGACGCGCCAGAAGCTGCTTGCGAAGGGCGGCGTCGACGACGGATCGCGTGAGGTGAAATTCGGTGACCAGGACCTCGCCGTGCAGGCGTCGCGAGGCCATCGCGCGGAGGAGCGAGCGCCTCAACGTGTCGTCGTCGACGAGGCGGTCGCGGCGCAAAAGCTCGGCAAGCGACGGCGCGGCGCCATCGAGCTCGACGGCGGCGACGAGCCCTTCGACCACGGAGACGCGGTGAATGCGGCCACGGTCTTCGAGGATTTCGAGCGTCCCCGAGGCGCGGGCTCGGTGGACGGCGCCGAGTACGTCGCCGAGCGTCGTCGAGCGAAGCCTGCCAGGAAGCTGCATGCTCGATCGGCGTACCAGCCTTGCGGGCGCGACCGCAAATTTACGGCAGATCAGGGCCGATCACGACACGCGCACGCGCGTCGTGGGTGACGGGGATGCAGGCGTTCTCGGTGCAGAAGAGCGCGCGCACGCGGAGGCGAACCTCGCCCGTGCCGCGCTCACGCGCGACCATGCCGAGGGCGAAACGAACGAGCTCGGGCTCGCGCACCGACGCGTCGAGAGGGCCGACACGCCCTTTGAGCGGCGAGAGAAAGCGCGGCGTCTCGACGACCTGGACGTCGGCCCAGCGAAGCGTGTGCGGTGACGACGTGCGCACGTCGACGTCGCAGCGAACGCGACCGGGGCCCGTCGCGCGCTCACACGTCGCCGCCACGGTTAACGCCAACGCGGGCACGCCGCCGTCGTCGGCGTTTGCATCGGGGGCGCTCGCGAACGCAGCCACGAGCGAAACGAGCCAGACCCGGCGACGACCGATCACGGCGGCGGTTCCCAAACGCCGACGAAGGCGCGGCCACCGCGCACGCACGCCACGCGCGCGGCGTCGTCGCTCACGGTGCAGTCGCGCAGCTCGAGGTAGCCGTTGTCGATCTCCTTCGCGCGAAAGAGACGCGTCCTCGCCCCTTTGACGAGAATGCCTTGGGACGTGGGAATGGCGAGCACCTTCCCGCTCGGTGATCGAGGAGCGCCGAGGGTCACGGGCTGATCGAACGACGATGCGAGGAGCGTCGCGCGGGCGAAGCCGGGCGCGATGAGAATAGGGTCGCCGGCAACGACGGCCTCGAGGCCGCGCGGCCCCCACGCGATGGGGATCGTGGGCACCGGTTCGCCCTTCGCCGAGGCGCAGCGCACGCCGACCGGCCAAGGGATCGGCAGCGCAACGTCGTGGGCGTCGCCGTCGCCCGTGGGGGCGAAGGTCGCATGGAGCGCGGGGCCCGTGCACGGGTTGTACGCTTCGATCCACCGCGCCGCGCCGTCGGGGGAGACGACGCCGCTCTTCCAGGACGAGACACCTTCGGCGTCGGCTTCGTCGCCGAGAAGCGGGTCGACGCGAACGACGCCCGCGAGCGTGCGGACGAGGACCTTGCCGCTCGGCTCGAAGGCGAGCGCCCCCCACGCCGGCGCGTGGCCGCGATCGATTTGCGGAACCGCGCCGATGGCGCGCATCGTCGTGGCGCTCAGCGTAGGCGCCGCTTGCGCGAGCCACGCGAGGGCGTCGTTGGTGCGCGGCGGTGTGTGTGTCGCCGGGGATCGCTGCGCGCGGTCGAAGGCGCCGATGGCGCGGAGCGGATCGCCGCTCAATGCGAGAGCGCGCACTTCGGCGAGGCCGGCCTCTTCGAGACCGCGGCTCGCGCCGCATGTGAGCGACGCTCCGCCGAGGACCGAGGTGAGGCGCGGGCCGCCGCCTTCGGTGCAGATGGCCGCGTACAGCGCGCGGATCTGCTGCACGAGAAGGGGCACCGTCGCGGCGTCGCGCGCACGGGCCGCGTGGGTTGCCGCGCCGCTCGCGAGGGCGCGCAGAGACGCGTCGGGCTCGTCGGGGTCGCGACTCATGCCCGATGGGCGATCGAGCCAGCGGAGCGTTGCGCTCACGCGTGGTGCAGGCTCGAACGGTGGACCGCCGCCTTCGAGGCTCACCCGCAACGTCACGTCGTCGACGCCGTCGTGGTCGTGGTCCGAGCCGTCGGCATCGATGCTCAGGTGAGGCGCGTTGACAGGGTCGGCGATGCTTGCGGAAAAGTGCACGCGCGGCGCCGCGGAGAGCGAAACGACCGCGAGCCAGCGCGCGGGGATCGGTGGCTCGTGGCTGCCGCACGACGCGCCTACCTCGACGACCACAGAGCTCTTGCCGACTTGGCCCAGACGCGCAACCGGCACGCACGGCGGCTCGACGGCGATGAGCGGAACGGTGGCGAGGGCGACGGGCGCTTCGACGGCGGATCCGGCACGACCCCGGTAGTAAACCGCCTCGCCCGCGTCGGGCGGCGAGGGCGTGCGCACGACGGCGACCGCGTCTTTTGCGCCGTCGCCGTCGAAATCGCGAACGAGCGCGAGGACGATGTCGCGACCCGCGGGCGCCACGAGGGTGAGCCCGTCGACGTTGAACGTCGTCGTGTTGGGCGGCGCTGCGACGGCGCCCTGCTCGGCGAACTGACCGCCGGCATCGACCCCGGGCTCGGCCGACGAAGCGTCTTCGACCGCAGCTGCGCCGGAGCCGTCGCCGACGGCGTAGGGGACGTAAGGGTGGTCGTTCTTGCAGGACTTCGCGCACCCGGCGGTGCAGAGCGCCATCGCCGCGAGAACGACGAGCGCGATGCGTGCAGGGCGAGCGCGTCGGACGCGAGAACGGGGCGTGGGCGAAGGGACGGGCATAGAGGGCAATGGCAAGGGCGCGCGGGATGGGGCGAATGCGCGAGGCGATCGCCCTCGGCGCTCGAATCTACGCGAACGCGAAGGGTCGGGTATACCGCGCAGAGCCCCGAATGGACAACGCCGGGGGGGCGTGGGAACGTCCCGCCTCACCGTGAGCTTCCGCGCGATGCCCACCCGTTTGGCTCTCCGCCTCGTGCCTCGGGACGCGGCGATCGCGCTGCTCGTGCTTGCAGCGTGCTGCGGGCGCGCGCGTGCTTCAGGCCCGACTGACGACGGAAGCGCAAGGCTCGCGAGGATCCGGGAGAGCGCGGCGCTCGCGAGCAGCCGCGCCGAGGTCGACGCCCTCGCGCGCGACGCCGACGGCTTCTCCTCGGACACGGCTCGAATCGACGCACGGCTGCTCGCCGCTCAGGCGTACCTCGGGCGCTTCGGCGTTCCGCCCCTCGGACGAGCGCTCCTCCGGCGCGTCGCGTCCGACCCCGCCGCCGACGCGCTCACCGCGGCGCAGGCGACGAACCTCCTGGTGCGATCGGATTTGGACGATGGGCTCGTCGACGATGCGCGCGTCGACGTCGCCGCGCATGCGTTTGGCGTCCGACGCGAGCTTCTCATGCTCGTTGAAGCGCGTGTGCGGAGGCGCGCTCTCCACCGCGCATGCCTCCTGCTCGTCGGTGCGGTCGCCGTCGCCGTCGCTTCGAGCGTTGCGCGCGGCGTCGTTCGGAGCCGTGGGCGCGTGACGGCTGTCGCCGTGGGGGATCTCGCCGGCGTCGCGCTCGCGTTCGGCGTGAGCGTCGCGGTCGGAGGCGGAGGGCTCGCATCGCTCTTCACGGGCAGCGCGGCCCTCCCCTTCGTCGGTCTCGGTGCCGCGCTCGTTCCCGTGGTCCTTGCTGCCCGCGCATGGAGCGCTTCGGCATCGCCCTTAGGTGGGTCGAGCCGAGCGTCGCGAGCGTGCCGCGCCATCGCCTGCGCGGGTGCGGCCCTCGCGAGCGCGTTCCTCGTTCTCGAAGGGATCGACGCCTCGTACCTCGCGAGCTTCGGCCTGTGAGCAACGCGCGGCGCGACGGGCCAGATGTCGGCGAGCACATTCTTCGTGTTCGCCTCGGTCACGGCGCGAACTGCTCCAGCGTTGGGAGCGTAGTCGACACGCTGTTCGTCGTATCCGCCGTGAGCGGCGCGCTGCTCGCCGCGATTGCAGCGGCGATCGCGAGCGACTCCGTGCGCGTCGTGGGGGGCGAAACGCCGCCGAAGAACGACGCCGAGCCGCCTCCCGCGCCCTCCGAGCGCGCGCCGTGATCGCGCGCGTCGAGCCGTGGGGCGCGTGGGTGAAGCTCGACGAGCCGCCTGCGATCGTGGCCCTCGACCGCGATG
>JANXMC010000489.1 GCA_025354825.1 Myxococcales bacterium | reverse complement strand
CCCGGGAAGGCGACCGTGGTGCCTTTGCTCGGGTCGCCCTTGTTGACGAGGAGCTCGGGGCGAACCGGCCAGTCGTCGTTGCCGTCCCACGCGGGCTTTGTACCCGAGTCGCCGCCGAACTTGCCCGCGCTGTAGAGGAAGCCGCTGAGGTCTATGTTCGTCTGCTTCGCGTCCTCGGTGAGGCCGTTGATCGTGAGGAGGATCGAGAACGTGCCGTCGTTGAGCGCGCCCGACGCCGTGGTGGACGGGTCGTTGAGGAGGTTGCTCAGAACGGGGAGGATCGCCTCGCCGAACGCGTTGTCGATGCCGTTGTCGCCGTCGAGCAGGATGGGCCCGCCGCTCGGCTTGCAGCTGTCGGTCGCCGTCTGGCTCTTCGTGTTCTTGCCGTCCAGGTTGTAGCCGAACTTCTTCCACGCGTTGCTGTCGCGCTTGTCCGCGCGATCGGTGTCGCCGAGCCAAAGCTTGCGAAGCGCGAACGTCTGCGACCTCGAGAGATCGGCCGCGGCGGCGCTCGGCTTCACGGGCGGGCCGCCGACGTTGGTCGGCTCGGTGTTCGTGTCGGTCGTCTTGTCCGAGCTGCAGCCCTGCGTCGAGAGTCCGAGGGCAAGCGAACCAAGGGAGCCGGCGCCGATGGCGACGACGGTAGCGAGATACGAAAGCTTCATTTGAGACTGCCTCCTCACGAAAGAATGCTGTTTCGGCATGCGAGGACCGGCGGTCCCGCCCCTTCATCGCGCGCGCGTGAATGCACCTTCCGCGATGAGGTTCGCGGAGCTGCGCTGCGTGCACGAGCGCGGCGGAGGTTAGCTACCGACACTGGAATGCAGCAAGGTCATTCCCTCCCATTCCCCATGTCGATTCGCCGTTGAGACAATCCGCATAGTCTAGCGCTTTGCGTCATTTCGAACTTGCGATGACGGCTCTGCATCGGCGACGTGGCGGCAACCGTGGTAGCGAATGGCCACGATGCCTTCCGATTCCGCTGCCGACACGAAGCCCGCGACGCCCTCCGCGACTGCGTCATCCGCCGAGTTCGTGCACCTGCACGTGCATTCGCAGTACTCGATGCTCGACGGGGCGCTGAAGATCAAAGACCTCGTCAAGAAGGTCGCGGCCAAAGGGATGAAGGCCGTCGCCGTCACCGACCACGGCAACATGTTCGGCGCGGTCACCTTCTATAAAGCCGCGAAAGAGGTCGGCGTGCAGTCGATCATCGGCTGCGAGCTCGAGATCGTGATGCCGCTTTCGGGCGGCCACCGCACGGTGCACATGCCGCTTCTCGCCGCGTCGACCGAGGGGTACAAAAACCTCGTTAAACTCGTCTCGAAGGGGCACGTTTCGCCGGACGCGCGTGGCCCCGCGGGGCTCGCCTGCGTGTCGCTCGAAGAGGTCGCGGCCCACGCGAAGGGGCTCGTCGGCCTCACAGGTTGCATGGGCGGAATCCTCGCGCAGAGCATTCTCGAAGAGGGCGAATCGCGCGGCCAGCGCACCCTCGGCCAACTTAGAGACATCTTCGAGCCGGGCAGTCTCTACGTCGAGCTCGAGGACCACGGCCTCGTCGAGCAGCCGGTCCTCAATCGCATCTCCGTCGAGCTCGCGAAGCGGCTCGACCTGCCGCTCGTTGCGACGAACTGCGCGCACTACGGCAATCGCGAGGACGCCGAGGCGAACCTTTACCTCTCGTGCATTCGCACAGGCCGCTCCTATGCCGAGGCGAAGGAGCGCCATCACGGCTCGTCGGAGATGTTTCTCAAGTCGCCAGACGAAATGGCGCAGCTGTTTGCAGCTCACCCCTCTGCTATTTCGAATACGCTGGCGATTGCCGAAAAGACGAAATTGAAATTGAAGCTCGGTGAGCCCATGCTCCCGAGCTTCAAAGTTCCGGAAGGGTACGACACCGAGAGCTACTTCCGCCACATCGCGGCCGAAGGGCTCAACGCGCGGTTCGCCGAGTTCGAAGCCACGGGAAAAAAGGTCGATCACGACGCCTACCGCACGCGTCTCGGCCTCGAGCTCGACGTCATCTGCAAGATGAAATTCCCGGGCTATTTTTTGATTGTTTGGGACTTCATTCGATATGCCAAAGAGCAGGGGATTCCCGTCGGGCCGGGCCGCGGCTCCGGTGCCGGCTCGATCGTGGCCTATTCGATGCGGATTACCGATCTCGATCCGCTTCCGTACAACCTGCTTTTCGAGCGCTTCCTCAACCCGGAACGCGTCTCGATGCCCGACTTCGACGTCGACTTCTGCATGGATAGGCGCGACCAGGTCATCGCCTACGTTCAGCGCAAATACGGCGAAGAGAGCGTCGGTCAGATTGCCACGTTCGCTGAGCTCAAATCGAAGAGCGTCGTCAAAGACGTGGCGCGCTGCCTTGGGATTTCACCCCTCGATGCCCAGGCGATTGCCAACCTCATTCCGCGAAAGAACCCCGCGGAGACGTACACGATTGCCGAGAGCCTCGAGCTCGAGCCCAAGCTCAAAGCGAAGTTCGATACCGAGCCGCTGACCCGAGAGCTTCTCACGCAGTCGATGAAGCTCGAAGGGCTGACGCGTCACGCCGGCAAGCACGCCGCCGGTATCGTGATTAGCGAAGGGCCGCTGTGGGACCACGTTCCGGTCTTCAAAGATGAAAAGACCGGCGCCTTCGTTACCCAATATTACAAAGACGACGTCGAGCAGGCCGGCACGTCAAATTCGACTTCCTCGGCCTCAAGACGCTCACCGTCATCGATATCGCGCAGCGGCTCATCAACGCGCGCCCCGACTTCGCCGCGGCGGGGAAAACCCTAGACCTCTCGAAGATCCCGCTGGACGACAAGGACACGTACAAGCTCCTCGGATCGGGCGAAACGAAGGGCGTCTTCCAGCTCGAGTCGAGCGGCATGCAGCAGCTCTTCAAAGATCTCCGCGCCGACTGCTTCGAAGACATCGTCGCCGCCGTGGCGCTCTATCGCCCCGGTCCGCTCGCCTCGGGCATGGTGAAGGACTTCGTCGATCGAAAGCACGGTCGCGCGCCGATTGCCAAAATGCACGACCGCGTCGATGACCTTTTGAGGCCGACCTACGGCGTTATCGTTTACCAAGAACAGGTTATGCAAATAGCCCAGGCGCTGTCGGGCTATTCACTCGGAGGCGCCGACCTTTTGCGCCGCGCCATGGGAAAAAAGAAGCCCGAAGAAATGGCGAAGCAGAAGGGGACGTTCGTCGACGGCGCGAAGGCCAACGGCGTCGACCAGACCGAGGCCGAATCGATCTTCGGGCTCCTCGAATTCTTCGCCGGCTACGGCTTCAACAAGAGCCACTCGGCCGCCTACGCGCTGATTACCTATCAGACCGCGTATCTCAAAGCGCATTACCCCGTCGAGCTGCTCTGCGGCATCATGACGAGCGACAAAGAGAAGATCGAAAAGGTCGTTCGCACGATCGCCGACGCGCGCGCGATGGGTGTCACGGTGCTCCCGCCCGATGTGAACGAAAGCGATACCGACTTCAAAGTCGTCTACACGCACCCCGCCGGAAATAAGCGGCTCACGCGCTTCGACAAGGTGCGCGACAACACGGGGCCGCAAGTCCGCTTCGGCCTCGGCGCCGTGCGCGGTTTGGGGGCCTCTGCGCTCGAAACCGTTTTCGAAGCGCGCGCGGCGGGTGGGCACTTCGTCGACCTGTTCGATCTTGCCTCGCGCGTCGATGCGAAGCGCGTGAACAAAGGCGTCTTCGAAGCGCTCGTCACCTGCGGAGCCTTCGACGCGACCCTCGTGAAGCAGGGCGTCTCCCGCGCGCGCGCATTCGCGTCCATCGACATCGCCCTCGAGCGATCACGCTCGGCAAGCCGCGACCGCGAGGCCGGTCAGACGAACCTCTTTGGCCTCTTCGACGCCGCGCCGAAGACGACCGACGGCACGGGGAAGGCGTCGAGCGCAGGTGCGGGGACGACGTATTCGCATTGCCCGCCGTGGGATCGACGCGAGATGCTCGTGCGCGAAAAGCAGTCGCTCGGTTTCTACGTTTCCGGCCACCCGCTCGAGCGCTATTTGCGCGGCGAGGCGGCGTTGATCTCGGCCCTCAGGGCGAGCAGGCGGTCGACCAGACAGTCCGCCGTGATGTAGAAGTGTGGAACCGTCGACTTGCTCTCGGTGAGGCGCCGCGCGATCGCCCGACGCATGCCAGTGTGCGGGATGTCGGTGAATTCGGATGCCGTGGCCCCGACTGCTGCAGGAGCAGGAGCAGGAGCAGGAGCAGGAGCAGACGGTGCCGAGGCCACCGGCTGGG
>JANXMC010000646.1 GCA_025354825.1 Myxococcales bacterium | reverse complement strand
ATGAGTTGGGAGCAGACGGTCAGACTTGGGAATCCTCAACTCGATCAGCAGCAGGTCGACGTGCTGCGACACCACGCCGCGGGGCAGGGGATGACGCTCCACGTGCAGCCCCTCCCGACGGGCGGTTTCCACTGCCGCGCGATCCCGCCGCAACAGCAGCAGAAGCTCGGTGGGACGATGCTCATGGGCGGTATGCCGGGCGCCGCGCAGCAGGCCGCGCAGGCGCAGGCCTACGCGCACCAGCAGGCCCAACAGCAGCAAGCGCAGGCGAATGCCGCGCAGGCGTACGGCGCCTCGCAGGCTCAAGCTGGATACGGCGCCCCGCAGGCTCACGGCGGGTATGGCGCTCCGCAAGTTCCCCCGCAGGCGTACGCGAGCGCGCCCGTCGCGCCGCCGCAGGGGTACGGCGCGCCGCACATGCCGTCGGCGCCGCCGCCGCAGCAATCTTACGCGTCGGGCCCAGGCATCGGTGGCTACGCCGCGGCGGGCGCGGGCATGGCCGGCGGGATGGCGTACCAAATGTCCGGCGCGTCCACGGCCGAAGGCGCAGACGCGGCGCCGCCGCTCTCCCTCGCGCGCGTGAAGTACCTTCGCAAGGTCTACGGTCTGCTCCTCGGCTGCGCGGTGTTCGCCATCGGCGCCGGCATGGCCGCGATTTACGCCGGCCCCACCGAGGTCATCAAGCGCGTCGACGGGCCGCCCGTGGAGACGTCGGTCTTCATCGCGACGATGCTCACGCACCCGCAGTACCTGGGGGCACTCTTCGCGTGTCTCTTCGTTTCGACGTTCGTCGCGGGCTGGGTCAGCAAGGTCCCCGTCGTCAACATCGTCGCGCTCTTCGGCGTCTCGGCGCTCATGGGCATTCAGATGGGCCCGATGATCTTCGTCGCGACCTATTCGGCGCACCTCGGCGAGACGCTGAGCGCCAACCCGGTGCGCGACACGTTCTCGATGGTCTTTGCCATCTTCGCCGGCATTACCAGTTACGTCTTCATTACGAAGAAGGACTTTTCCTATCTACGCGCCACGCTCTTCATGGGCGTGTGGGTCGTCTTCGCGGGGTGCATTCTCGGCATGTTTCTGCACAGCGAGGTCTTCTCCCTCGCCATTGCGTCGGTCGGTGCGCTGCTCTCCGCGGGCTTCTTGCTCTACCAAACGAGCTACATCTTCAAGAACAGCGAGATGGACGACGCCGTGGGCGATGCCCTCGTGCTCATCGTGCAGCTTCGGAATCTCTTTATGTTTCTCCTCCGCATTTTCATGTCGCGCCGCTAGTCGAAAGCGGCGCTCCACGAAGGCTCTCTCAGGCGACTGCGATGCCGAGCTGCTTGCGCAGGTTGGCGTAGCGGTCGCTGGTCACGAACACGAGGAGATCGCTCACCCGCTCGCTCGCCTCGTTCGGATCTTCCATCTCCAGCATCGACGCGGCCGCGTGGAGGTCGCCCGCGAGGAGCAGCCCCGTGCGGCTCGCCGTTCGATCCGCCGCCGTAGCCCAGCGCTGCAAGTTCGTGCGGCCGCCGTCCTCGACGAAGCGGAGGAAGTAGCCACGTAGGCGATCGATCTGTGTCGGCTCGAGGATCGGCTCGATGGCTTGTGAGAGCGGCATCACGCGCCGTTTGAGCTCGGCGCTTAGCGGAATGCCCGGGTTACCGATGTGCAGCGCCGCGAGGAAGAGATCTTCCAAGTCGGCGATGCTCGGCACGAGGAGGCGAACGAAGCGCTCCTCGCGGTACCAGGCGAGGTGGCGCCCGGCCATGAACGCAAGCTCGACGGGCGAGCGCCCTGCGAGGGCCTTTTCTCCGAGGCGCGTCGACGGGGGCACGCCCGGGACCATCTCGACGGCGCCCGCGAAATCGGCGTCGGCGTAGAGCGGCGGCGACTGCATCCCGAGGATCGCCGAGGCCCACGAGAAGCAGCGCACGCCCTGCAGCGTCGACTGCACGGGGTCTTGCTTCCGCGCGGGGTCGAGCTTCGGCAACGCCTTGTCACGCCGAAGCGCGGAGACGCGACCCAAGAGAACCGCGCTCACGATCACGGCGAAAATCTCGCCCGTGAGCACCTCTTCGTCGGGGTGAAAGAGCAGGCGTCGCCACCCTTCTTGCGTGAGCGACGTGGTCGGCCGAATGAGCCCGGCGTGCGTGTGGGCGCCGAAGTGGGCCTTCTCTTCGTGCGTCGCAACGCCCAGAAACATGAGCGCCTGCGCGACGCAGTAGCCGCGATCCGCGTCGCCCTTGCGCGCGTAGATGTCGAAGAGCGCGTGGTGCAGCGAGGCGTCGCGCGGATCCTGGCGAATGCGTCGCAAAAGCTCCGTGGGGTCGTCGTCGGGCACCGAAGCACGCGCGTTCGAGATCTCCGACAGATCGAGCTCGATCTCCACGGGCACCGCCGAGCGCGCGGACGTGAGCTCTTTTTCGAGCGTCGCGACGCGGGCCTCGAGAAACGCGATGCGCCGCTGAAGGGCGAGCGAGCGCGGATCCGTCGTCTGCTCGAGGGGCGAGAGCGAAGCGCGCGGCTCGTCGTCGTCCGCGAACCCCGGGGTGCTCAGGTCTTTGATTTTCACCTGGTAGCGGTTTTCGTACGCCTGCTGCAGGGCCATCTCGAGGAGCCGAAGTCGGTTCTTGTCGAGCCCCAACGAGTCGGCTGCGCGGTCGAGGCGCGCGCGCTCGTCGCTCGTGATGACGCCGTCCTCGATCACCTCGGCAAAGATCTCTTCGTAGTGCGCCTCGAACTTCCCGAGCCGAACGTTGCCGCCCACCTCGCCCTGCTCGAAACCCGACCCGTGCTCGAATGCGCCTTCGCTCTGCGTCATCGCTTCTAGGCCTCCTCGGGCGCGAGCGTAAGGTAGGTTCGCGCTCCCGGCGATGATCGATTCCGGAGCGCTCGCGAAGAGCCGTCTCCTTACGTTGCTTGGTCCTCACGCGGGCGCGGCGTCGCTGCGGCGGCGCCATGACGGCGGTCCCCGAGCTCACGACCAAAGGAGCCTAGTGTCCGTGGTGCACGTGGCCGAAAGGCGGGCGTAGCCCTTCGAGCTGCGCGTTGATCTCGGCGCCCACGAGCATCGCGAGGCTCGTGAGATAGAGCCACATCAAAAGCACGGCGACCGCGGCGAGGCTTCCGTAATACACGGCGTACTTTCCAAGCGTCGCGACGTAGCCGGCGAACGCCATCGAGACGAGGAGCCCGAGCACCACGGCGACGATCGCCCCGGGCCACACGCGCCTCGATATCCCCGGCGGATGCGTCACGGCGATGCGAAAGAAGAGCGCGAGCGCCGAAGCGCCAAGGGCGAGCGTCCCGGCGATGGCGACCCATTTTTCCGCAGGCCCCACCGAGATGGTAAGCGTGCGCTCGACGACGTTCTGCGCGCCTCGCGCAGCGCTCGCGATCTCGGGGCGGTGGGCAAAGGCGAGGAACGCCGCGATGAGCGCGACGACGACGAAGATGCCGGCGAAGTTCCAGAGGATCGCGATGGCGCGTTGGCGCCACCAGCCGCGAGGCGGCGCGCCCGTGGCGACCTCGAGGAGGTCCATCAAATTGTGGGTGCCCGACGACGTGAGATAGACGAAGCCGAGAAAGCTGAACGGCGCGACGCCCCCCGCGTCGCCCATGCGCGAGAGCTCGTCGCGAATCAGCATCGAGACGTTGCGCGGCACGACGCCGAGGATGGGCGCGAACGTGTCGAGCCCCTCCGAGAGCGCCACGCGCCCGAGGATGAATCCCAGAAACGCGAACAGCGGGACGAGGCTCAGGAAAAAGTAGAAGGTCATCGCCGCGGCAGCGTCGAAGGCGTGGTGCCGCAAGAGACCCGCCCACGTCCGCTTCACGGTCAGGGCGAGGCGTGCGAACAGCGACGCATCGTGGGCCGCAACGTGGGTGGGCATTGGTGCGGGATGATGACCTCCCCGACGCGAAGCTGCAATTCCTCGCGCACGCATCTCGGGCGGCGTGGGGCGGCGTCGGGCGGTTTGCACGCGGCGTCTACCTTGTGCGCGACGCGCGAACGCCCGTGCGAGGGAATATGAAGCGTGGCCTTCCCCTCGCGTGCGTCATGTACCTTTTCGAGGGGCCGCTCACGTTGCGGCCGCCGTGGAGGCTTCGATGCGCGCGCGCTGTCTGACGCTTGTTCTCGCGGTACTCGCTCTGTTCTTCGTCTTCGCCGCCACCGCCTGTGGGCGGTCGGACCTCGACCCCATCGACGAACTCACGAACGTCGTCGACGGTGCGGTGGGCGACGGGCGTATCCCGGTCGGCGACGCGAACGGCGGCGACGCGGGCTCCCTCGGCGACGCCATCGCGACGGGCGACGCGACGGGCGACGCGTCGCTGACCGGTGACGGTAGCGTCGATGCGAGCGCCGATGCGAGCGCCGATGCGCGGGCCGATGGTCCGGTGACGCTGCTCTCGCTGAACGTCTCACCGCCGGCGGCGACGCTCTCGGTTGCAACCACGGCGG
>JANXMC010000443.1 GCA_025354825.1 Myxococcales bacterium | reverse complement strand
GCTCTCATTCTCCCTCTCGCGAGACGCGCTCGCTGCGCGCGACTTCACGGCAGTCGTGCCGCGCTGCGGAGAGTAGACTTCACCGGCGGCGAATGGCTCCTGCGCGCTCGATCTCTTCTTTGAGCGCGGCGATCAGCGCGGCGTCGCCGATCAAAACCGTCCCCTCGTAGGAATTGCAGACCATCCGGGCCCGCAGGGCGCCGAGCTGCACCTGGTAGACGCTGCGCTCCGTGGCCCCAACGACCTGCCACGAGCGCTCCGAGACGGTGGCGCCCAGCGTGCGGATCGCGTCGGCCAGGGCATCCTCCTGCTCCTCTCGTAGCTCGAGCCGCGCCGGCCGCAGGAAGTCTCGCAGCCAACTCACAGCTCGAGTGACCACGTCTGCCCGACCAGCTTCTTCCCGAAGCTCTGGTGCTTCTCTTCTCCCTCGAGCGTGAAGCCGGCGCGTTCGTAGAGGCGGCGCGCGTCCTTCAGCACGTCATTGGTCCAGAGCGAGAGACGCCGGTACTCGCAGCGGCGGGCGAAGCGGATGCACTCGTCGACGAGCTGACCTCCGAGGCCGAGCCCGCGGAAGTCCGGCTCGACGAGGAGGAGACGGAGCTGGGCCACCTTCGCCGACTTGCGCACGCAGAGGACCGAGCCCGCGCGCTCACCGGCCGACTCGGCGATGAACGCGGCCTCGCACTTCTCGTCGTGCTGCTTGCCGAAGGCGCCGACGATCTCGGCGACGAGGCCTTCGAAGCGCGCGTCCCAGCCGTATTCGGCGGCGTAGATGGCGCCGTGCCGGGCGACGATCCAACCGAGATCGCCCGGCAGCGGGGGACGAAAGACGAAGGCGCGCGGCGTCTTCGCCTCGTCGCGCAAGAGGGCGCGTGCGGCCGTGAGGGAGGCGACGAGCCGCTCTTGCGCGTGCTCGTCGAGCTTTCCGAGGGTCTCCTGCGCCTGCTCGATCGAGCGCGCGTCGAGGAGCTCGAAGACGCGACGACCCTTCGCCGTCAGCTTGCCGAGCTGCCTGCGGCCATCTTTCGGGGAGGGCTCGGTGACGACGAGCCGCGACTCGCGAAACCGCGCGACGATGCGGCTGAGATAGCCGGGATCGATGCGCAGCTCGGCGCGCAAATCGGCCAGCTCGACGACGTCGCGTTGGGCCAGCTCGAAGATCACGCGCGCCTCGGTGAGCGAGTACGGCGTGTCGAGGTGGCTCGCCCGGAGGACGCCGATGTGCGCGGTCCAGAAGCGATTGAAGGCGCGGACGGCTTCGATGCGGTCGGTGAGGCTCTGGGACAATACTTGTCTCCGTCAGACAATTGGTTGACGAAGTCAATATATCGCCCCATCTTCCCCTCGCCATGACTTTTTTCGTCGACTCCTGGGCCGCCGCCGACAAAACAGCCGTGCTCGATCTCATCCTCGGCATCCAGCGCGGCGAACTCGGCGTCCCCATCACCGCCGCCGACCAGCCCGATCTCGCCGACGTCCCAGCGTTCTACGGTGAGGGCCGCGGCGGCTTCTGGGTCGCACGCGAGGGCGACGAGATCGTCGGCACCATCGCCCTCAAACATCACGGCGACGGCGAGGCTGCGCTGCGGAAGATGTTCGTCCGCGCCGATCGTCGCGGCGCCGTGCATGGCGTCGCCGGGCTGCTCTTCCAAGCACTCCGCGCCCACGCGCGCAGCGTCGGTCTGCGCACGATCCGGCTCGGCACCCGCCCCGAGATGCTCGCCGCTCACCGCTTTTACGAGAAGCACGGCTTTCGCCGGATCGAGCCGGAAACCCTTCCGCCGTCGTTCCCGCGGATGAAGGTCGACTCGGTCTTCTATCGACTCGATCTCGAGTGAGTCGCGCGCGCTAAGCTCGTAGAGATGCTTGGTCGCTTTCACATCTTTCCCATCGCTCGGCTCGCGACGTTCGGCTCTGTGCTTTCCGCGCTTTCGGTGCTCAGCGCGTGCTCGTCGTCTTCCTCCGCACCCGTCTCATCCGCCTCACCCACGGACACGGGCGCGAGCGACGTCGGTGACGCGGGCCCGAGCTGTTCGTTCGATCCGCCCAAAGTCGGCGCGACGCCTGAAACGGCGACGCTGGCGGGCGCCGCGGCGCACTGCGGAATTCCCGCCTTCGCATGGAGCGGCGCGACGAGCCTCGGCGACGTGAAGCAGAAGGGCCTCCACGATCATCAGCCTGCCGATCCAGCGGCGGTGCTCTTCGCCGCGGTCCACGTGACGCCGAAGCAGCCGCTGCACGAGGTCGACCTCGAGCAGATTCGCTACGTGACGCAAGATCGCGGAAAGCCCATCGAGGCCACCGCGCTCATCGCCTATCCGTCCGATCTCGACGGCAAGACGCAGCTCGACGTCGTGCTCCTGCTCCACGGCACCGCCGGCTTCGAAGACGGATGTGCGCCGTCGAACACCGCCGATGCGCGCCCGCTCGTCGCCGCGCTCGCCTCGCTCGGATACGTCGCCGTCGCGCCCGACTACATCGGGCTCGCGGGCATCGGCGACAAGACCGGTTTCCTCCATCCGTACTTGGTCGGACAGCCGACCGCGATCGCGTCCCTCGACGCCGTCCGGGCCGCGCGCAAGTTGCTGGCGACCGAGAACGGCGCCGCCTGCGCGAGCACGCGATTCGCCACCCTCGGCGGCTCGCAAGGTGGGCACGCCGCGCTGTGGGTCGATCGACTGGCCCCGTACTACGCGCAAGAGCTCGTCCACGTCGGCGTCGTCGCCACCGTTCCCCCGGCCGACATGCTCGGCGAGGTGACGCGCGCGCTCTTGGCGAAGGTGCCGGCGAGCGCGAATACCGCTGCATTTTACGGTGCGGCGAGCGATTGGTATGGCGCGCGGAGCAAGCTCGGCGAGGTGTTCGTGGCGCCGCTCGACACGCAAGTGCCGACCGAGCTCGGCACGACATGCGATCCCGGCGCGTCGTTCAAGGACAAGGAGCTGAACGCGGTCTTCACCAAGACGCTCCTCGACGCCGCCGCCACCGACGGTCTGCGCGCGCTCTCCCCGTGGGGATGCATGCTCGTCGAGAACGGACTGACGACGACCTCGGTCAAACGCATCGCGCCGACGTTCCCTGGCTATGGCGTGCTCTGGGTGCTCGGCGAATCGGACACCCTCGTCAACCCACCCCTCGAAGAGGCGGCCTTCGATGCGCTCTGCGGGCAAGGCATGCAGATGCAGTTCGTCGAGTGCTCGGGCGCCACCCACACCAAGGCGACGAGCTGGGCGCTGCCCGAAATCGTCGACTTCCTCGCCGATCGCTTCGCCGGCAAGACGATGGACGCGAAGACCGTGTGCAAGCGCGCCGCCGCCGGGAAGTGTCGCGGAACGCCCTGAAAAGAGGGCTATCCGTGGCTCACTTCTTCACGCGATTGGCGACCTTGAGCACCTGACCGAGCAAGCGATCGTAGCTGCCGGGAAAGGAACGCGCAGCGACGTCGATGGCCACCGCGTCGGGACCGATGAGGAGCCGCGACTGATTCTTCAGCACCGCCCGCACGATCTGGTTGGCAGCGTCTTCCGCGGTGGTTCGCGCCGCTTGCTCGAAGTTCGCCGCCGCCGTCGCGGTGTCGGTCTTGCCGCCGAGCGGGTCTTCGTAGTGACGTCCACGACGCGCGATCTCGGTCTTGATGCCACCCGGGTGCACGCA
>JANXMC010000435.1 GCA_025354825.1 Myxococcales bacterium | reverse complement strand
GGCGAACGAAACGCGGATCGAAGACGCAGACGAAGTGGCTCTGCACGAGCGACCGGCGCGCGATCGACGCCGGCAGCTCGTCGGCCACCGTGACGGCAATGTCGATGCGACGCGTGGAGAGCGCTTCGCCGACCGTGCGAAACTGAATGGGGCTGCAGACGAGGCGCATATGCGGCGCTTCGCGTTCGAGCAGGCGGAGGAGCGGCGGAAGGAGCCACTCGTCGAAGATGTCGGAGAGGCCGAGCCTCACCGTCTGGTCGCTCGTTCTCGAGTCGAAGCTCGCCGGCTGCAACGCGGCTTGCACGATGGCGTCGAGGTGAGGGCGCGCTTCGGCGACGAGGCGTGCGCCCCGCTCCGTGAGCACGACGCCGCGCCCGTGGCGAATCACGATCGCTTCGCCAATCGCCGACTTCAAGCGGCCCAGCGCCGCGCTCACAGCCGACTGCGTGAGGTAGAGACGCGCCGCCGCTGCCGTGACCGAGCCCGTCTCCGCCACGGCTACGAGCACCGGGATAAGGTTCAGATCGAGATCTCTCGCATGAACCATGTTCATGAGTTGTATCTATCCTATTCGCTGGTTCATAGGTCTATCGGCGTTACGTTACTCCCCATGACGAACACACTCGTTACGGGCGGGAACAAGGGTCTCGGTTATGAAACGGCGCGTCGCCTGATTGCGCTCGGGCATAGCGTAATCATCTGCGCGCGCGATCGCGAGAAGGGCGAAGCCGCCGCGCAGCGCTTGGGCGCACGGTTCGTGCAGCTCGACGTCACGAACGATGCGTCGGTGAACGCCGCCGCGGCGTGGCTGCAGCAGCAGCCGGGCGGCCTCGACGTCCTCATCAACAACGCCGGCATCGCGGGCGCGCGAACGCCCGTGCCGGACGTCACGGCGGAAGAGACGCGCGTCGTGTTCGACACGAACGTCTTCGGCATCGTCCGCGTGACCCACGCGTTGCTGCCGCTTCTGCGCGCCTCGAAGAACCCGGTCATCGTCAACGTCGCGAGCGGCCTCGGATCCTTCGAGGCCGTGCACGACACGAGCCGCATCGAGTCGAAGGTCGCGGCGCTCGCCTACTGCTCGTCGAAGTCAGCGGTCACGATGCTCACGGTGCAGTACGCGAGGGCGTTACCCGAGATGCGAATCAACGTGATCGACCCGGGGTACACCGCGACAGACCTCAATCACAATTCGGGAACACAAACGGTGGAGGAGGGGACGGACGCGGTCGTGAAGCTCGCGACGATTGGCAAAGACGGGCCGACGGGCACGTTTCAAGATCGGGCGGGAGTGTTGGGTTGGTGAGGTGCGCCTCACCGCTCGAGCAAGCCGCACGATCACGTCGAGGGCCGCAAAGCTCGCAGACGACACGTGGGGGCGTGCGCGCTCGAGGGCCGTGGCGAGCGGCTCGGGGTCCGGCGGCCCTGTTCGCACAGCGCGCTCGATTGCGCGCTCGATCACGTGTGTTGCGCTCTCACGGAGCGCCGGATTGGCCACGACCGCGAGGGCCGTGAGGAGCGCGCTCCAGACATCAGTCGTGGCAAGCAGCGCGAGCGCGCGCCCTGCCGATGGGCCCCCGTGCGCGACGAGCTGTTCGAGCGTTCCGCGCTCGACGAAGTGCGCGCGCGTACGAAGGCTCTCGAACGCGATGCGCCGAACGCGAGGGCTTTCGTCCGAGAGCTCGGAGTCGCGCGATGCATCACGGCCGCGAGGGCGCGCGAGGCGTCGACCCACGGAGAAAAGGAATGAAAGTGCACCATGACGGGCAGGAGATCCCGAACCGTTCCGCGCGCCTCGATGGCCGCGAGATTGCTCCCCGTGGCGCTCTTCACCGGTCGTCTAAAAGCTTCTGCATCTCCGCCGGTGTCGGCTCGGGGCACCGCTTCGTCTCGAAGGTCCCCGGCGCACCCGTGCGAATTTGCTCAAAGCACGCGAGGTGGCAAACCGTGTTCTCGGCGTAGTCGTAATTGAGCAAATACTCACCGCCCACTCTGGGAGAGATCCATACTGAGCTGGCGCAGCTGCCGTCGCTCACTTCGACGGTGCGATAGACCGAACGGGTGCGCCATTCCGTTCGGTAGTGCGTCACCGACCTCGAGCAGCTTTGGGAATGGGTGCCCGATCCACAGCTGTACGATTCGGTGGTCGTATACGGGACTTGAACCGAATAGCTTTCGTTCACGAGCCGCGTTTCGTAGTGGAGAAACATCGAGCCTACGCGAAGGCTCGCGGGGGTCGGGTGGATGAGAATCACATCGCTCCTCGGCGCGCCGGCGGCGTCGCGCGGCACGAGGGCCGTGAACGCGGCGTGACCTTCGACGCTGAGCCCTTCGCGCAGGTTTGTACCTGCGAGCGCCTGGTACGTGCGCCGCACCTTGAGCAGCGCGTGAGGCTGCTCGGGGGTGGGGGCGAGATAGGGGTGAACGCAGCCGGGCGTGAGCACGGCGAGGGCGACCATCTGCGCGAGCTCGAGACGGGTCACCACGGACAGCTACCCGTGCACGCGAGGCTGCCCGAGTCGCACTGCTGAACGGCCGCCGCGTTTTGCGCGTCGAGGATGCAGCGGTCTTTCGAGGCCGCGCAATCGTGGAGGCACTGCAGCCGGTTGGGGCTCGGCCCGCCGTATTGCGGCTCGACGCAGGCTGCGGACGCCCATACCGCCAGCAGAATTACGAAGGGTTTAAGAATGCGCGAGGGCAATAAGCACATCCGCACTGGTTGGCAGCTATTCGCGCGGCGCGCAACCGTTTTGGGATGCGCGCCTCAATAGCGAAGTAGCTGGGGGCGAATACCGAACTACGCCTTCATCAGATTACGCAGCACCGTCTGAAGAATGCCGCCGTTCTTGTAGTAGAGAACGTCGACCGGCGTATCGAGGCGGGCGAGGGCATCGAACTTGAAGACGCTGCCGTCGGCCCGGGTCATGGCAACCGTGAGGATCTGCTTCGCCGTGATGGCGTCGTCGATCCCTTCGATCGTGAACGTCTCGTCGCCCGTGATGCCGAGCGACTCGGCGTATTGGCCGCCGATGAACTGCAGCGGAAGCACGCCCATGCCGACGAGGTTCGCGCGGTGGATGCGCTCGTAGCTCTCGGCGAAGACGGCGCGAACGCCGAGGAGCAGCGTCCCCTTCGCGGCCCAGTCGCGCGAGGAGCCGGTGCCGTACTCTTTGCCCGCGACCACGACGAGCGGGATGCCGTCGGCCTTGTAGCGCTCGGCCGCGTCGTAGATCGCGAGCTGGTCGCCCGAGGGCTGGTGGATGGTGACGCCGCCTTCGACCCCGGGAACCATAAAGTTCTTGAGGCGGATGTTGGCGAACGTGCCGCGGACCATGACCCGGTCGTTGCCGCGGCGTGAGCCGTAGGAGTTGAACTCGTCGCGCGTAACGCCGTGGGCTTCGAGGTACGTGGCGGCGGGCGAGCCCTTCGCGATGTCGCCGGCAGGCGAGATGTGGTCCGTCGTGACGGAGTCGCCCAAAATGGCGAGGACGCGCGCCCCCGCGATCGGCTTAAGGGCCGACGGCTCGGGCTTCAGGCCGATGAAGAACGGCGGCTCCTGGATGTACGTGCTGTCCGTGTTCCACGCGTAGGCGTCGCCGCCGGCGCCGGAGATCGCGTTCCAGTCGGCATTGCCCGCGAAGACGTCCGCGTAGGTCTTTTCGAACATCGCCGGGGTCACAGCGCGCTCGATGGTGTCGGAGATCTCTTTCTGCGAAGGCCAGACGTCCTTGAGGAAGACCGGCTTGCCGTCGGAGCCCGTGCCGAGGGGCTCGGTCGCGAGGTCGATGTCGGTCGTGCCGGCGATCGCGTAGGCGACGACGAGCGGCGGCGAAGCGAGGTAGTTCGCCTTCACGTGGGGGTTCACGCGCCCTTCGAAGTTACGGTTTCCCGAGAGCACCGCCGACGCGACGAGCTTGCCCGTGACCACGGCTTTGGCGACGTCCTCCGGGAGCGGGCCCGAGTTACCGATGCACGTCGTGCAGCCGTAGCCGACGACATTGAACTTCAGCTTCTCGAGATCTTGGAGAACGCCGGCCTCGGTGAGGTATTCGGTGACGACTTTCGAGCCGGGCGCGAGCGACGTCTTCACCCACGGCTTCACCGTGAGCCCCTTGGCGACGGCCTTCTTCGCGAGGAGGCCGGCGGCGAGCATGACCGACGGATTCGACGTGTTGGTGCAGCTCGTGATGGCCGCAATGACGACCGCGCCGTGCTTCAAGTCGTGCTTCGCGCCGTCGCGCTCGAAGAGGCCCGTGGCGCCAAGGTCCGCCTCGGCGAGGCCGAAGCCGCGCTCCTTCACCGGCGCGCTGAGCGACTTCTTGAACGACGCCTTCATGTCCGTGAGCGCGACGCGATCCTGCGGGCGCTTCGGGCCGGCGAGGCACGGCTCGATGGTGGAGAGATCCAACTCGACGACGTCGGTGAATACCGGATCCGGCGTCTCGTCGGTGCGGAAGAGACCTTGCTCCTTCGTGTAGGCCTCGACGACCTTCGCTTCGCTCGTGCGTCCCGTGCGGCGCAGGTATTCGACGGCCTGTGCGTCGACGGGGAAGAAGCCCATGGTCGCGCCGTACTCGGGCGCCATGTTGGCAATGGTTGCGCGGTCGGCGAGAGAGATCTTCGAGAGCCCTTTGCCGAAGAACTCGACGAACTTCTCGACGACGCCCTTCTTGCGAAGCATTTGCGTGACGGTGAGCGTGAGGTCCGTCGCGGTGACACCCTCTTTCAGCTCGCCCGTGAGGCGCACGCCGATGACCTGTGGCGTGACCATGAACATCGGCTGTCCGAGCATCGCGGCTTCGGCCTCGATGCCACCGACGCCCCATCCAAGGACGCCGAGGCCGTTGATCATCGTGGTGTGCGAGTCGGTGCCGACGAGCGTGTCGGGATAGGCCACGTCGCCCTCGGCATCCGTGCCGACGATGACACCCTTTGCGAGGTACTCGAGGTTGACCTGGTGCACGATCCCGGTGGCTGGCGGTACGGCGCGGAAGTTCTGCACGTTGGCCTGGCCCCAACGGAGAAACTCGTAACGCTCTTTGTTGCGGTGGAACTCGAGCTTCGCGTTGATCGAGAGGGCGTCTTTGCTGCCGTAAGCGTCGACCTGTACCGAGTGATCGATGACGAGATCGACCGGCACCAGCGGGTTGATCTTCTTGGCGTCGCCACCGAGGCGGGCGACGGCGGCGCGCATCGCGGCGATGTCGACGAGGACGGGCACGCC
>JANXMC010000395.1 GCA_025354825.1 Myxococcales bacterium | reverse complement strand
TTCACTTCGAGGACGTATTCGTTCTCGCCCTCGGTCACGAGGAGGTCGACGCGGCAGGCGCCCGAGCAGCCGAGGGCCTGCGCGGCGCGCTCGGCGAGGTTCAACACGCCGCGAAGGCGCGTGGGGGCGATGCGCGGCGGTGAAATGTAGTCCGTGGCGCCGGCCGTGTATTTCGACGCGTAGTCGTAGAAGCCGCTCTTGGGGGCCACTTCGATCGCGCCGAGAATGCGCCCGTCGAGGAGGCCGACGTGGACTTCGGTCGCCTTCACGAAGCGCTCGACCAGCGCGAAGCCGTCGTGCTCGAAGGCCGCTTCGAGGCCGCGGCGAAGCTCGCCGAGGTCGTGGGCCTTCGCGAGGCCGACGGACGACCCTTCGCCGCGAGGTTTGACGATCACGGGAAACCCGAAGCTCCCGTGGACCTCTTCGAGCTCGAGTAGGCTCGTCGCGGACGCGACGTAGTACGGCGGCGTCGGCACGTTGTGCAGGCGGAAAAGCTCCTTCGCCTTGAGCTTGTCCATCGCGAGGGCCGACGCGAGCACACTGCTGCCGGTGTACGGGATGCCAATAAGCTCGAGGAGCCCCTGAATGCAGCCGTCCTCACCGCCGCGGCCGTGGAGCGCGAGAAACGCGACATCGACGCGCGCCTTGCGAAGCATCTCGTCGACGCCCGGCGTCTCGGGGCCGAAGGCCACGCGAACGACGTCGTACCCCTTTGCTTCGAGCGCCGCGGCAACCCCTTCGCCCGTGCGGAGCGAAACGTCGCGCTCCGCGCTAACGCCGCCCATCAGAACCCCCACGCGCGCCATCTTTGAAATCGACATCATGGTGGACACCTCGTACGGACGGGCGGTACTTCAATCCGCGAGCCAGCGGATCTGCGCCCAAAACCCGTGGAAGATCGCGGGCTCGCGCCAAGCGCCGTGTCCGTGCAGCCACGAGACGACGCCTGGGGGCCACTCGACGTACCAATTCCCGGCGGGTCGGGTCAACTTACCGCGGTCACCCGCGCGCCTTTGAGCTCGCCCCTCATACTTCCAGTGTCCGCCGTGAGCGCACGCGTCACGCGCCGCGAGCACGACTTGGCTGGGGCGGATGGGCTGGCGCGCGCGCTCAATCGATTTCGACGAGGACGGCCGTGATGTTGTCTTTGCCGCCGCGCTCGTTGGCGAGCTCGATGAAGCGGCTCACGGCCTTGTCGCCGCCGAGGGCGACGATGGGCGCGATGTCCGCCTGGCGAAGGTAGCCGTGGAGGCCGTCGCTGCAGAGGAGCAGACGGTCGCCCGGCGACAGCGGCACGAGGCCCGTGTCGACCTGCACGTACTCGCGATTGCCGACGGCGCGCGTAATCACGTTTCGATGGGGCGAGCGCTTCGCCTCTTGGGGCGTGATGAGCCCCTGCTTCAATTGCCACGCGATGAGCGTGTGGTCTTCGGTGAGCTGCTCGACCGTCTCGCCTTGGATTCGGTAGATGCGGCTGTCGCCGACCTGCGCCGTGATGGCGTAGTCGCCAAGGATCAAGAGCGCGCTGATGGTGGTGCCCATGCCGCTCTTGCCGCGATCGAGCTCCGCCATCGAGAAGACCATATAGGTCGCGCCTTGGACGGCGCTCTCCATGAGCCGACACGCCGTCTGCGCGTCTTCCTCGGCCAGCGGATCGACCAGCTCGCTCACCTCGGCGATGCCGCGCTTGACCATGCCGTAGACGGTCTCGACGGCCTCTTGGCTCGCGACTTCGCCGGCCGCGTGGCCGCCCATGCCGTCGGCCACGACGTAGAGGCCGAGGGCGTCGTCCAGGAAGTACGCGTCTTCGTTCGTCTGGCGCTTGCGCCCCAAATCCGAAAGGCCGTGCCCCGTTCGGCGCAGCGGCGGGGGCGCAACGTTGCCGCCGTCGTCGAGCCCATCGGCCGAAGCCAGGGCGTCGCCACGATGGGCAGTGCGGGGTCTGGGGGTGGGCTTCGAAGGCGCCATACGAAAAGAGTCTCCTGACTATATCGAGGCCTCGCGAGGACAGACGCAAAAGTTTGCGTTTCTGATTAGCGTGTCGCCCGTGCCTCCCACAAAGCCCGCGTCCGCCGCGGAATCCTTCGTTCGCGCAGCGCGTCTCCCACGTGGGCTCACAGGGGGCGGCGCGCCCGGCTCGTCGGGCACCGGCGCCGCCGACATCGCCCTCGCGCTTCTCGTGCTCGTCGTCGTCGCGCTGATGATCGTCCCGCTGCCGACCTGGCTGCTCGATCTCCTGCTCGCCGCGAATCTCTCGGCCGCGGTCGCCATTTTGCTCGTGGTTCTCTACGTCCCCGACGCCCTCGGCATCGCGACGTTTCCGACGTTGCTGCTTCTCACCACGCTCTTTCGTCTGGCGCTCAACGTGTCGTCGGCACGGCTGATCCTGCTCCAGGCCGATGCGGGCGACGTCATTCGCGCATTCGGGCAGTTCGTGGTGCGCGGCAACTACGTCGTCGGCGGCGTCGTCTTCCTCATTCTCACCATTATTCAGTTCATCGTCATCGCCAAGGGGTCCGAGCGCGTCGCCGAAGTGAGCGCGCGCTTCGTGCTCGACGCGATGCCCGGCAAGCAGATGGCGATCGACGCCGAGCTTCGCGCGGGAAGCATCGACGGCCTCGAGGCGCGTCGGCGGCGGCGGTCGCTCTCGCGCGAGAGCCAGTTCTACGGCGCGATGGACGGCGCGATGAAGTTCGTGAAGGGCGACGTCATCGCGTCGCTCATCATCACGCTCGTAAATATCCTGGGCGGCCTCGCCATCGGCGTCGTGCAGCGCGGGATGCCGGTCGACTTTGCTCTAAAACGCTACGGCCTTCTCACCATCGGCGACGGGTTGGTCTCGCAGATTCCGGCGCTCGTGCTGTCGACCGCAGCGGGTGTGCTCGTCACACGAACCGCGAGTGAAGAGCCCGACACCTCGCTCGGCCAGGAGCTCGCGCGGCAGCTGTTCGGCGTTCCGAAGGCGCTGCGGATCGCGTCGTTCTTCGTCATTCTTCTCGCCTTCGTGCCGGGGCTCCCAGCGGTCCCGTTCCTCGTGATCGGCGTCGCGCTTTTCGTCGCGGCGCGGGCGCGGTCGAAGCAGCTCACCCACGACGATCAGAAGTCGTCGACGGAGCCGGTTCCTCAGCCGAACGCGGCGCGCAAGGGGCCGCAGTTCATCCCCATCGTCGTGCCGTGGAGCATCGAGGTGAGCGTCGATCTCGAAGAGGTTCTCTCCGAGATGCGCGCGGAAGACGGCACGGACCGCCCTGGCTTGCGAGCACGCGCCCTTGCCCTTCGCGAGCAGACGTTCGCCGACCTCGGCGTGCCGCTGCCGACGCCGCGTGTGCGCGTGAACCCGAATTTGCCCGCGCGCCACGTGCTGGTGTCGCTCCACGAAGTCCCCGCGAAGCTCAACGAAGTCCCCCCGAGCATCGCCGACGTGGACATTCCCGCGTGGGCCGAGGCCTCCGCGCGGGGCCTTTTACGCGCACGGGCGGCGGATTTCCTGGGCCTCGCCGAGACGCAGCGCCTGCTCGACGAGCTCGAGCAAATCTCCCCCGCCGTCGTGCGCAACGTGGTCCCCAAGCCCGTGAGCCTCACGCTCCTCGCCGAGATCCTCCGGCGCCTCGTCGACGAACAGGTGAGCGTCCGCGATTTGCGCGCCATCCTCGAGGCGCTCTCCGCCGTCGCCGCGACCGAGAAAGACCCGCTGTCGCTCACCGAATACGTCCGCGGGCAGCTCCGTCGCGCCCTCACCTACCGCGTCGCGCGCGGCGGTTCGAACCTCGGCGTTTATCTCCTCGACGCGATGGTGGAAGACACCATCCGCCGCGCCATCACGCGCACGCCCAACGGATCGTACCTGTCGCTCGCGCCCCAGCCAGCCCGCGACATTCTCACGGCCGTACGCCGCGCCCTCGCCGAAGGTGGCAGCGCTCCTGGCGCGATGCCCGTGATTCTCACGCAGCCCGATATTCGCCGTTACGTACGAAAGCTCATCGAAGCCGAGCTTCCCGACGTCACCGTCTTAAGCTTCGCCGAGCTGCTTCCCGAAATCGCCCTTCGGCCCCTCGCACGCGTCAACCTCGCCGGGATCGATTGATCACCGCGCGGTCGCCGCGCCACGCCTCACATCCGCTGGCGGACCATCTTCCGCGGGACGGCGCCGCTCTTCATCAGGATGCCTTTGGCTTCCTTCTCGAGAAGCGGGTGAATCTTCTTCTGCTGCACGAACATCATCATCAGCTGGGGGCTGATGTCGGCGAGCTTTCGTAGCGCCCGTGTCGCGCCCTTCATGTCGTTCGTGCCGGCGTACGCGAAGGCTCGCGCGCGCCACATTTGCACGCGCATCTCCGCGAAGTCCGGATCTTCCGGGTTGAAGAGCTCAAGGGTCTCGACCGCCTTCTTCCCGTTGCCGGTGCGACCCCAAGCCTCGCCCGCTACCGTCGCGAACATCGCGCGCGTCTTCGCCTCTTGCTGCTTGCCGATCTCGAGGTTGTCGACCAACGCGCGAGCCTCGGCGATTTCGCCGACGGTGAGGTGAATCATCGCGCGCATCGAGCGAACCTGATCGGCGATCGGCCCGAGCTGCTTGTCGAGCTTCACCGACT
>JANXMC010000252.1 GCA_025354825.1 Myxococcales bacterium | reverse complement strand
CCGGTCGCTTCCGCGGCAACTACGGCGCCTTCGTCCATGCAAAGGCGATCGATGCGCAGTCGACGCTCCTCGAGCACGGCGCCATCACCTATCACGAGCGCGCCGGCTCGGACGTCGTCAGCTCCTTCGCGCTCCTCGGCGCAGACCTGCGGGGGACGCCGCTGCGAAAGGCCGATCTGGCGAAGGTCGGTCGCGCGTGGTTCGGCACCTCCGACGCCCGCGCCGGCGACCTCGTCGCCCTCGCGGCGTCGTCCGACGGCAAGGGCAACCTGCGCGTCTTCACGCGGGCCACGGGCAAGACGCTCTGGCATACGCCGAGAACGCCCGTCACCGGCCGTCTGACCTTCTCTACCCATCCCGATGCGCTGGAGTGGCGCACGCCCGAAGGCACGCTCACGTGGCCTCTTCGCGGCGGCGACGGCGGCGACGGCGGCATCGATGCCCACGCCGGACCGAAGTCCCCCCGCGCTTCGTCGTCGCGTGATGCGTTCGTGGCACCCGATCACAAGGCGACCATCGTCGTCATCAAAGGGAAGCCCACGACCTATCGCGTGCTCGACGAAGCCGGGCAGCTTCTGCGCGTGCTCGATTCGCCGCTCGACGCGCCGATGGGGGTCGAGCCGACGTTCCGGCCACGCACGCACGCCTATGTCGCGGGCGTCCCCTCGAACGAGGGGGAGCTGCGCGTCGTCGGCCTCGTCGATGCGCTCACAGGCACGCCCGTCACGACCGTCGACGCGCAGCCGGGCTGGAGCATCACCACCGTGGCGTTCAGCGCCGACGGCGCACGCCTCGCGCTGCTCGGCAACGAGACGGCATCGATCTGGGATTCCGCGACGGGGAAGCGCCTCTCGCCGAGCGACTTCGCGTTCATCCCGCCGCACGGCGGCCCCGAGGTCGAAACCTTCGCGCGCTTCTCGAACCAGGGTCACCTCATCGCGGTGAGCGGCGTTCCCGAAGGCGCTCAACAGGAGCTCGCGGTTTGGGACCTCGACACGGGGACGCGCCTCTGGGGGGCGCCGGAGACGTCCGAGATCGTGGCCTTCTCTCCGAAGGACGGCGTGCTCGCGGCGGTCACGACCGCCGACGCGCGCGTGCGAGTCTACGATGCGCGTGACGGGACGAAGCTCGCGACGCTCGTCGTCGCGCCGGGCGGCGGTGCAACGTATGCGCTGTTCCCGGACGGCACCACCGAGGTCTTCGGGACGCAGCCGCCGGAGGAGAGCTTCGCGTGTCGAACCGGACTGCGGGTCGCGCCCTTCGCCGAGTGCGCGCCCGTCCTCGCGCCTCCTGGCACGCTCGCGCGGCTCGTCGGCCCGAAGCTATGACCTTCGCCCGCAGTCCGAGCGCGCACCTGCGTGGGAGGACGCTCGGCGCGACGCTCGTGCTCGCGGCGTGGGTCGGCAGCGGCGCCGCGGGTGCGGACGAGCGTGAGCCTCCGCCCATGCCTGGCCCGTTCGCCGGCCACGCACACCGCGACGCTCGCGCGCGGAACGCGAGCTGCGCCCAATGTCATGTCGACATCGCACGCGAGTGGCGCACCTCTTTGCATCGGCGCTCGTACTCGAACGGCGCGTTTCAGCGGGCGCTGGCGACCGAGCCGCTCCCGTTCTGTCGCGGCTGCCACGCGCCCGAAGCGCCGCCCGAGCAAGAGCCGGCCGCGTGGGCGGCAGACATGGGCGTCGGGTGTGTCACCTGTCATGGCGAGGCCATCCTCGCAACTGCCGCTAGACCCGGCGGAGCGCCGCATGCGCTCGCGCGCGATGGGCGCTTCGGCACGGCTGCCGCGTGCGCCTCGTGCCACGAGTTCGCCTTTCCCGGCCGCGCGGGAAAGCCGCTGCTGATGATGCAGGAGACCATCCGCGAGCATGCGGAGTCGGCCGCCGCCGGCACGCCGTGCGCGGGGTGCCACATGCCGCGCGTTTCGGACGCCGCGGGGCAAGGGCGAACGCACGCGAGCCACGCGTTCGCGGAGTCGCGCTCGGACGACGTCCTCCGGAACGCCCTCGAGGTCACGGCCACGCGCGACGCTTCGAGCGTGCACCTCGTGCTCCGCGCGCGCGGCGTCGGGCACGCGTTCCCGACAGGTGACCTGTTTCGCCGGATCGAGGTGCGCGCGAGTGCAGTCGACCATCGCGGCGTCGCAATCGCGGAGGTGGCGCGCTACCTTCAGCGCCACTTCGGCGTCGCGCGCATGCCCGACGGCGCGTGGGCGAAGGTCGAGCGAGGCGATGACCGCGTCCACGGCGAGACGGTGGTCACGTTGACGCTCGGGGAAAAGGCTAGCGCGCTTCCTATCCGCTACCACATCACGTACGAGCGCATTCAGCACCCCCAATCCGCCGATCCGCGCGAGGCCGTCGTCCACAGCGCAGTCGTGCTCGCCGAGGGTGTGCTCGCCGCTCGCCGCCCGCCGTGACGCGTTGCGATCCGAGCTCGGAAGCTCGGAAGCTCGGAGGGTCAAAAACGTCCGGCGTTCGAGCAGATCGCCACGGAGCTCGACGCGGTCGGCGAGCTTCGCGACAAGCCCGCGGGAAGCATTCGTATCACTGCGAACGACCACGCCGCAGATGCCATCCTCTGGCCCGCCGTTGCGCGACTCCTGCCCCACTACCCAGACGTGAAGGTCGCCCGCGTTTGCATTGCTCGTTAATGCCCTGCGGTTCAAAGGTGATCCGCTCAAGCGCGCGGCGCGGTCGACCGTCCGAGGAAAAGCGCGGTGACGCGGCGGCTGGCGCAGGAACCTACAGGACAGCAAACGCGGCGAGCGATTCTCCCCACGGCACGCCTTCACCGCGCTCGTGCTTTTCGCCTCACGGCAAAGGGTCGCTCTCGCCCCGAACACGCGGGGCGGCGCGTGGCAGGCTCCATGTCGCGAGGTCGCCCACGTCCGATTCGGTATCGACATCGACTGCTCCGTCGCTCCAGTCGATCGCGATTACGTCCGCGGTGCGGAGCAGGCGTCCCGCACCCTGATCGCCGACCAGCCGCGTGAGCTCGCTCCATCGCGAGCGGTCGAAGACGGCGGGGGCGCCAACGATGTCGAGGAACCGGGATCCAACGAAGTCGGCGCCGGCAAGCCACGCATCGCGGAGCGCCGTCACGTGGGCAACGTCGAGGAGCGGTTGGTCACCGAGTACGATGGCGAGCGCGCCCGCACCCGTCGTCTCCGCCCACCGCACCGCAGCGCATATTGACGACGCGATACCATCTTGCCATTGGTCATTTGGAATCAACGTGACCGGGAGATCGCGGACGGCTTCCGCCACCGACTCTGCGTGAGCCCCAACGACGACGCAGACGGGGCCGGCCTCGGCCGCGACGCACGTCGCCGTGACGCGATGGACCAGTGCCGAGCCGTCGATCCTCACGAGCTGCTTCGGTCGTCCGAGGCGGCGCGAGCCACCGGCCGCGAGGATCGCAATCGCGACGTCCGCGTGCAACGCACGCGCGCGATCGCGCAGGACGCCTCCTGAGCGGTGCCGCTGCACAGCCTGGATCTCACCTAGGATGGCCACGGCGATCTGCTCGGGGGTCTCCGCGCCGACGTCGAGACCAATGGGCGCATGCACGCGGGCGTCCGCGCCCGGCCTTCGCCCGAGCGTTCCGAGGATCTCGTTGGTGCGGCGCGCCGGGCCGAGAACACCGATGTAACGCGCCCGCGAGGCCAGTGCGACCGCGAGCGCGTCGCGATCCGCGTCGCGCTGATGGTGCATGATCACAACGTACGGATCGGCCGCCGCGTCGATGAGATCACGGACGTTCTCCCATATCCCGTCTGTCGAGACCACGCGCTCGGCCGCGAGGAACCGGGAGCGATCGCGGATCGCGCGGTCCGCGACCGTGACGCGCATCCCCGTCGACTGCGCGAGGGTCACGACCGGAGCCGCGTCGTGCCCGCTACCGAGCACGAACAGCTGCGGCGAGGGGGCGATGCGCTCGACGAGGACAGCGAGGCCGAGCGGTGCGATCTCGACGACGCCCGGCGCGCCACGCGCCGCGCGCTCGAGCGCCTGCACGATGGCGGAGTCCTCGATGGGGCGAACCAGCTCGCGGCCCGGACCCACCGCCAGCCGCGCGCCGACGGGTGCCGCGCGATGGGCCGAGCGAATCACGGTGACGAGCGTGCCCGTGGCCTCCGCCGCAAAACAGGCCCGCGCGAAGGCGAGCGCCCCATGTCGCGCGCCGCGCTCGACGTGCTCGAGCAGCACGTCGACGATACCGTTGCAGCCGAGGCCGACGGACCACGCCTCGCCGTCTTCGCTGGCCGAATCGTAGGTGACGACGACGGCTCCCTCGCGACACCGATGCAAACCCCGAAGCATCACGTCGCCCTCGAGACATCCGCCGCTCACGCATCCTGCGATCCAGCGACCTTCCCCCACGAGCATTCGGGCGCCAGGCCGTCGGTACGAGGAGCCCGCCACGCGCACGACGGTGGCGAGGAGAAACGCAGACCCTTCCGCTTCGAGGCGTGCAGCCTCGCGTGCGATGCGTTCGAGCTCGTTCATGTCAGTCCGGGCACGGCGCGCCGGACGCGGCCCATGTCTCCCACGCGGAGATGAACGTGGCGTACGGCGTGGGCACCGGCTTTCGCCCGAAGCCGGGGTTCCAACCCCAGGTGACAAGAGGCGTGTCGAGGTGTTTGCGGAGCGCAGGCATGCCCTTGCCGCCGTTGCGCGCCGGATCCTTAATTTGCTCGCACAGAGCCCGCGGCGCGAGGCCGACGAAGACCAGCTTCTCCTCGGGCTTGGGCATGTGCCACCCGTCGGCAACGCCAGGCGGGATGTGGAAGCCGTAGTTGCTCGGAGGATTCCCCGGGCCGTGGCACGTCGTGCACTCGGCCCCAGCCATGCCGTGGCCCGTCGGGCCGCGCAGCACGTTCATCGCGTGGAGCCGACCTTCATCGCCCTGCAAGGGCGCGGCGCCCCCTGGGTGGCAGTTCTGGCAGCGCGGGTTCTGCAGCACCGCGCGCACGGTCTCGAAGGACGCGAGCCCCTCGCTTCTTACGGGCACCGGTCGCTGCGGAACTTGCGGCGGCACCTTGGGCTCTTCGCCACCGCAGGCAACGGCGAGAGCCGCGAACGCGACGACCCGCCTCACGAGGCCGCTCCCAGCTTGAACGGGAGCGAGCGGAGGCGCTGACCGGTCGCGGCGAAGATCGCATTCGCGACCGCGGGCGCGACGACGGCGGTCGCGGGCTCCCCCACGCCCCCCATCTTGGCGTTGCTCTTCTGGATGACGACGTCGACGTGCGGCATCTCGTTCATGCGAAGGACGCGGTAGTCATGGAAGTTCGACTGATCGACCTTGCTATTTGTAATTGTGATCGCACCCATCATCGCGGCCGAGAGGCCGTAGGCGATGCTGCCTTGGACCTGGGCCTCGACGCCCAGCGGATTGACGACCTGTCCGCAGTCGACGACTGCGACGACGCGGAGAACGCGGAGCTTGCCCTGCTCGACCGCCACTTCGGCCGCCTCGGCGACGATGGTGCCGAACGATTCGTGCATCGCGAGCCCGATGCCCGTCGTGCGCTTCTTGCCCCAGCCGATCTTGTCCGCCGCAACCTTGAGAGCCGACGCGTGACGCGCTTTGTTCTTCAAGAGCGCGAGCCGGAACTCCAGCGCGTCCATCTTGGCCGCCGCGGCGAGCTCGTCGATCGCACTTTCCATCGCGAACGCGGTGTGGGTGTTGCCGACGGATCGCCACCAGAGCACGGTGACGGCCGACGCCGGTGAATGAAGCGTAATCCGGCGATGAGCGACGCCTTCGAGATACGGCGACTCTGTCACGCCTTCGACGGACGCACCGTCGATCCCGTTTTTGACTCCGCCGGCGAACACTGTCCCGGCGAGAAGCGATTGGCCAACGATGGTGTGCTTCCAGGCGACGGGCATGCCGTTGTCGTCGACACCAACTTCGGCTCGGTGAACGAAGGCAGGCCGGTAGTAGCCGCCGCGAATATCGTCTTCGCGCGTCCACACGACCTTCACCGGGACGCCCGCCGCCTTGGCCGTCTCCACGGCTTCCACGACGAAGTCCGACGCCGGGTTCGCGCGCCGACCGAAGCCGCCGCCAAGAAACGTGGTGTTGATCTTCACCTTCTCCGGGCTGACACCAAGGACCTTCGCCGCCGCCGCTTGGTCGACGGTTTGGAACTGCGTACCTGTCCAAATCTCACAGGTGCCATCGGGCGCGATCTTCACCGTGCAGTTCAGCGGCTCCATGGGTGCGTGGGCGAGATAGGGCACGTCGTAGACGAGCTCGAGCCTCGATTTCGCCTTGGCCAAAGCGGCGTCGACCTTGCCCTTTTCCTCCGCGACCTGCCCTTCGCTACCCGCGAGCTTTTTGTAGGATTCGATCAACGCCGTCGTGTCGACGGCGTCCGTAGGCGCGGACCATTCGACCTTGAGCGCGTCGCGTCCGAGCTTTGCGGCCCAGAAGTGTTTGGCGATGACGGCGACGCCGTTGGATGTACGAACGACCTTCTCTACGCCCGGCACCTTGAGGGATTCGGCGGAGTCGATGTTG
>JANXMC010000626.1 GCA_025354825.1 Myxococcales bacterium | reverse complement strand
GAAGCACGCGGCGGACTACCAAAAAGCGGCCTCCGAGCCGCAACGCCCCCACGCGCTGATGGTCACATGCGCCGATTCACGAATCGACATCGAGGCGATTACGAGCTCCAGGCCAGGTGACGTGTTCGTCAGCCGAAACATCGGAAACATGGTCCCCTCGTACAGCCGAATGCCGGGGGGCGTTAGCGCCGTGATCGAGTACGCAGTGGCGGCCCTCAAGGTGCAGCACATCGTCGTGTGCGGCCATACCGACTGCGGCGCGATGAAGGCTCTCCTCGCCCCCGAGTCCACGAGCGGAATGCCCACGGTATCGAGCTGGCTGAACAACGGCATCTCGGCGCTTCGAATCGCCGAGTCGATTCACGGTCAGGATGGGCGCGACCTCCTACACGTTCTCACGGAGCAGAACGTTCTCATGCAGATGACGCACTTGCGAACGCACCCGTCTGTCGCAGGCGCCATCGCACGAAAAGAGCTCACGATCTCGGGTTGGGTTTACGATATCGGCGCTGGCGAGATGCGTATTGCCGAGAACGGCAACGACGCTTTCGTCCCGTTGCGCGCGTCTGACGACGCATCCGTCCCGTGATCGCTCCGCGCGTCCCCCACCTCGGGCGAATGCTGACATACGTGGGCCGCCCTCTCGCGGTTCTCGCGATTTGGGATATCGCTATCGTCGTCGCGTTCAACTTTCTCCATTGGGAATGGGTTGGGGCCAAAAGCCTCCCCCTCGCACTGTACGGCTCGGCGATCAGCATCATCATCGGGTTTCGAAACAACTCGGCCTACGCGCGCTGGTGGGAGGCGCGAACGCTCTGGGGGCAAATCGTCAACAACAGCCGCAGCCTCGCGCGGCAAGTCTGCGCCACCATCCACGCGACGCATTCGGACGACGACGCCGAAGCCGCCGAGATCGTCGCGATGCAGAAACAGCTCGTCTACTACCAAATAGCGTTCGTCCACGCGTTGCGGCAGCAGCTACGGGGGCTCGAGCCGTGGTCGGCGATCGAGCCGCTCGTATCGGCGGCCGATCTCGCAGCGCTCAAGACGCAGCGCAACGTCGCCCTCGCGTTGCAGCAGAAAATCGGACGAGCCCTTCGCGACGCGAAGAGCCGCGGATGGCTCGACGCGCTCGAATGGCAGTCGGTCGATAGGAATGTCGACGACCTGGCCGATGCCCAAGGGGGCACGGAGCGCATTAAGAACACGCCGCTCCCCAAACAGTACGACTTTTTCCCCATGCTGTTCGTGCAGCTCTTTTGCGTTCTTTTGCCCGTTGGCCTCGTCGAGCAAATGGGGTGGTACACGCCGGTGGGGTCGACGGTGGTCGGGTTCATGTTTCTCGCCATCGACAAGATCGGTCGCGACCTCGAAGACCCCTTCGATAACACCATCTTCGATATTCCGATGAACGCCATCACGACGACCATCGAGACCAATCTTCGTCAGCTCTTGGGAGAGACCGACCTCCCCGAGCCGACGAAAGAGGTGAAGGGCGTTCTCTGGTAACGCGCGCTCGAGACGAGACGCGCCGCGCTCTCTTTCCGAGGAACGACGTGACCACGACCTAGGCGCGCCGCGTGAAGGGCGAAAACCGACAGCGGTGACGATGCAACAATTTGCATCGTCACCGAGATGTCACGGGCTTAGGTCGGCTGCCCGAGCCCACGATGGAAGGTGAGCGCATCGCAGCAGGGCCCAGGTCAGGGCGCAGGGACGTTCACCTGTGTGGGTTGCGGGCTGCAGTCGCCCGCGACCTCGGCGGTCGACGAGACGTCGACGACCATCACGCGCGTACACGGATGGCGACTGCGTAGGAATGCCGCGGAGAACACGGTCGAAGCGCGCTGCCCGGCTTGTTACGCGCGCTTTCGAACCACTTCGGCGACGAATCTGGTCGCCCTGTCCGGCTCGTCACCGCCCCCTTCCGAGGTCACGCCAACCCACGCGAGCTCGATGCTCACACCGACGTCGGCACCCGCGTCGCCCCGACGCGTCGACCTGGGCGGCGAGGCGGTCGTGAGCTTTGCCGGCGGCGTGGGGCGGCATCGTGTCCCGCTCGCCACGCGCTTTCGAAGCACATGGCTCAAGGCGTCCATCGCCTCGCTCCGTGAGCACGGACACTATGAGAAGTACGCGAGCCTCCTCCCCGAGCGCGACCACGATGTGATTGCTTCGAGCATGGACGGGATGTGGCTCCCCATCGACCTTGCCGTTCGTCACTATGAGACCTGCGATCAGCTAGGCCTCGGCACGTTCGAAATGGTTCGTTTGGGGCACCACGTCACGAGCGCGCTGCGGGACTCGATGGTCCATACCATCGTACGTCTCGCGCGCGGCGCGGGTGTCACGCCATGGACGCTGCTTGCACGCGCAGACATCTTGTGGAGTCGAGGCTGGGATGCCGGGGACGTCTCCGTTTGCAAGCTCGGCCCCAGCGAAGCGCGCGTAGAGATCGCGGGGTGGCCGTGCGCGCGGACCACCTACTGCCGCATTGCGAGCCGAGGAATGATCGCGGCGTTCGTCGAGCTCTTCGCGCAGCGAGCGACCGTTCGCGAGCTTCCCGCCATCTGCTCCCAGACGACGCTCGGCTACGTCGTCTCGTGGTGACTGCGTTCTGCGCGCAGCCTTCGTCTACTCGTCTGCGAGGCCTACCAGATCGCGCCCTTCGGGGCTTGCATTGTACCCCGCGAAGTCGCTGTATGCCGTTGCCTGCGCACTAGGCACGCGAATGCCGTCACGCGGGGGCGTGACCCAGTGCGGTCGGAATGCCGAGTCGCGGTAGTAGACGCGCCCGTAGCGCGAGAGGCGGTAATGCTCGCGCGGTGACGCCGCGGCTGTCTTCGTGCCCGTCGCCGAGTCTGTCTTGTACATATAGTAAAGAGCCGACGGGCCCAGCAAGACCACGTCGCGCGGCTCGGAGTCTCGTCGCGCTACGATCGCCGCGGGCGCCGGGGCGATGGTCACCACCGTTTTGGCCTCGTCGGTCTTGGGCGCTGGCGTCGTCGTGCCGCAGCCGACGAGAGCGCTCGAGACGAGGGCGAGGCAAAAGGTGACAGCGACGGAAGCGCGGTTCAACATGATGAAATCACTCTTCGCAAAAGCGGTGCCATTTGCGCTGCCACAGTTTCGTGCGCGATTGCGCGCCGGCGCGCGGCGAACGATGAGGCGCTGGTGCACATTTGCGGCGCGACCTGCCCAAGACGCCGCGGCCCCATCCGCGCGCTCCGTGGACGCCCGCGACGACCCGGTTCGCCTCGCGAGCGCCGCTGCCGTCGCCACGGAGAGATGCAAACTCCAAACGACAGTGAGTGCGCACTCCAGTCTCCATCCAAACCGAACAACCCGTCCTTCCCGAGAAATAGAAAAGGTCGTACTCGCACCGCTCGGATGGCGAGGCGCAAATTCGCACCGCACGGCGATTCAGGAAAGCGGCCGCAACTTCGGCATTAATAGGCCGATTGCCCGCGATACTCGCGAAGAGAGCGGCAGCATAAAGCATGGGATAGCGCACATCTCGCAAGTGCGTTAACTCTCGGCGGCCTGCGGCGGTTTCGTACGGCACGACTGCCTCGACGCCGGTTCGTTTCTTCGCTTTTCCTTGGAGTCTCCATGGCCCTCGCGCGTCGCGGCGTATCTCGTCGGATTGTGGCGTACACCCTTTTCCCCGTCGCGGCGGCGCTCCTCGCCGCAGCCTGCGCGGACGGCGGGCGAGCCTCGCGCGAAGGGCAGACGAGCTCCGCGCTCGCCCCCGCTGGCGACGGCGGCACCGTTGGTGATGGTGGAGATGCAGCGGCGCCTTCCCCGGCGACCTCACACTGGGTACGCCACGACGGCGTCGCCCCACACCGTCTCGACCCCGGTGGTGCCACGGTGGTCGGCGGGTATTCGAGCGCGTTCACCGACTACACTACGTGGGAATGGGACGGAGTTCGGTGGAGGCAGTCCGCAGCGGGACTCCCTTACCCCTATTCAAACCAAACGCTGGTGTACGATTCGAAATGCAAGCAGGTCATTTCCGTGGGAAACGGCGCGACGTGGGCAGGTACCTTCTCGCCGCCCAAGACGCCCGTCGTCACGATGGCGTGGGATGGGCTCACGTGGACCGAGCTCCCCTCGTTGAGCAACGGCACGCCGTTGGGAGACGTCGCCGCGACCTACGATACAGGGCGGAATCGCCTCGTCGTGCTCACGAGCGAGACAACCAGTCGTGCGACGCCGGCACATGCTCGAACGGAGCCTGCATCGTGAGCGATGGCGGCGTGGGGGGCGGTGGCGACGGCGGACCGGGCGATAGCGGCGCGACAGACGGCAGCGCAGATGGCGGCGACGCAGGGAACGACGCATCGGCGAGCACGCCCGACGCCGCCGGGCCGAAAGAGGCTGGAGCCGATGCACCGGCGGTCGCCGATGCGAGCGCCGCTGTGATTCCAGACGCCTCGGTACAGCGCGACTCCGACAAGATCGACGACACGACGGGGACGCTGCCCGAGAAAAGCGGCTGCGACTGCAGCACGGCCCCGGGGACGTCGCCATCCACGTCGTCTGCGGGCGGCGTTGCCTTCGCGGCGTTCGCCGTCGTCATGGCGCGGCGCCGCCGCTCGCGACGCAAGGCCGCATGAGCGCGGGGCGCTTCGCGCGCATCAGCGTCTATTTCGCAATGGTAGGCGCCGCATGGGCGGCCCTCGCCGCGCTGTCGCCCCCCGTAGTCGTGGGCGCGGACGCGGCGGCCGACACGTTCTCGGCGGCGCGCGCGATGCGCCACGTGGAAGCGGTTGCGGCCGTCCCGCACCCGATGGGATCGACCGCCAACAGGGCCGCCGCCGACTACATCGTCCACGCCGCGCGCGAGAGCGGCCTCGAGGTCGAGCTGCAGGAAGCTTCCGCATGCACCGAGCTCGCCGGAATGACCCGATGCGGACACGTTAGGAATGTGATTGCGCGCCTCACGGGAGCCGACCCTAATCACAAAGACGCGGTGATGCTCGCCGCCCACTACGATTCGGTTCCAAGCGGCCCCGGCGCGAACGACGACGCCGCCGGAGTCGCAGCGCTCCTCGAGACCGCGCGCGCCCTCGCCTTCGGGCCCAGGCCGTTTCACGACGTCGTCTTCCTTTTCTCCGACGGTGAAGAAGAAGCGCTCTTAGGTGCCGCAGCGTTCGTCCAGAGCGCACATCCGTGGCGCGCGAACGTTCGCGTGGCCTTGAACTTCGAGGCCCGAGGCTCGCGCGGCCCGTCTGCGATGTACGAGGCTCCTCTCGATTCGGGAGACCTCGTAAAGGCCCTCGGCGAGAGCGCTCCCCATGTGACCGCGACGTCGCTCATGACGACGATCTCGCGCGTTCTCCCTAACGGCGCCGATTCGTTCGCGTTCACCGCCGTGGGCATTCCCACGATGTCGTTCGCCTACGTAGACGGCTACGAGAGATACCACTACGGCACCGACGCGATTGAAAGCTTCGATCCGCGCTGCCTGCAGCACCATGGCGACTATGCCCTCAACGTCGCGCGTCGCCTAGCTCGGGCGACCCCTCTCCCCTTGGGGGGCGGCGAGGTCGTCTATTTCGATATCGTCGGCCGCTATCTCGTCACCTACCCCGCGTGGCTCGCGCGCCTTCTCGGGATCCTCGCGGCGCTCGCCTTCGCGGCAACGATGCGGCGGGAGCGCGCGCGCCCCCGGACGGTCGCGCGCGGAGCCGCTTTCTACTTTGCGGCCATCGCCGCCACGGCCGTCGCGGTGGTGGCGCTCGAAGCAGTAGAGCGCCTGTTCGCGTCGCCGCATCTGCTCTTTTCAAATTACAAATGCCTCGCCCCGGCCCATGGGGCCGCAGCCGTCGTTGCGGTGCTCTGGGCGCGGAGGCTCTCTGCGCGAGGCGGCGAGCTGGGTCCGCTTTTGGTATGGGCATTCGTGGGGCTCGTTCTCGGACTCGTCGCGCCGGGCGCGAGCTTCGTTGTACAAATACCCCTCCTCGCGGTGTTGGCTGCGCGCGCGTGCGCGAAGTACCCGTCTGCGGCGGCTCTTCCATGCGTCGTCGGCGCGCTGCTGCTCGCTCAAGCCGTGGGCGCCACGTTTCTCGCGCTCGGGCAGGACGGCCCGGCGATCCCAGCGGCGCTCCTAACGTGGGGTCTCGCAGGGCTCGCGCTCGTCGTGCCGTTTGCGACGACCCCCGAAGGAAGCGCCGCCGCCTTGCCCAGCGCTTCCTTCGCCACGCGATGGCGCGTCGAGCTCGTAGCGTGCGCGGCCGCCATCGCGCTCGCGCTAACAGGTGCCTTCGTCGCGCGCAAAGACCGTGCGTCGCCGCGGGCCGACTCGTTGCTCTACGTGGTCGACGACGCAAGCCAACGCGCACGCTGGGTGAGCTTCACCGCGACCCCGGATGCGTATACGGCCGCCGCCCTCGGCGTCGCGCCCGAGCGCGCACGCCTCCCAACGATCGAACCGGAAAATCTCACAGTATTTCAGGCGCCTGCACCGGCACCACACGGGCCTCTCGAGCCGCCCCGCGTGGAGGTCGAGAGTGACACGCAACACGACGGGCGGCGGGTCGTCTCATTGCGCATACGCGCCGCTGCGGGAGCGCGCGAGCTCACACTTTTCGCACCGAGCGCCGAGCGACCCCGCTCCATCGCGGTCGACGGCTCGCAGCCGTTCCCCCTCGTGCGCTTCGGCCGCGAGCTCGATGCACGCCTCTTCCGCCTTTTGGGGGGGCCGGCTTCCGCGGGCGTCTCGCTGTCGATACTGGCGCCGCCGCGCGACGGAGTGCGGCTCGATCTCGATCTCTCCGTCGCGCCGCTCGATCTCACAGTGGTCCAAAAGAGTCCTGGATTTGCGGTGGACCCTCCCGCGGCACGTTCAACAGGGCAGATGCGAAGCTGGCGTAGCGACGAGACGTGGATCACCACGACAACGCACATCCCGTAGCGGCCCTAATCATGGGGCGCCGAGACGGTGTCGATGATGAGATCGAACAGCCGCGCGAGCTTCTTGAAGGCCCCACCGCCTTTGGTGACGACGAAGTCAGTGGCGCCGAGGCGGAGCGCGTCGGCCTCTTTCCCCTCAATTCCCAAAAGTTAGATGCGGCCGCCCTCGCTCTGGCAAAGGTGCGCGGCCCCAGACGTTTGCCCGAGGCAGCCTGCGTTCACGTCAAGGGCACGTTGGCGCGGGAGCGCCAGGATAGTAGAGCGGGTATAAATTGGGGACGAGCGACATCTCGCAAGGCGTACTGACCTGTGTGGGGTCGATTCCGCCGTCCATCGACTTGCGTGTGATGTAGTCGGCCACGTAGTCGCGTACGCCGTCTGCCGAGCGCCACACGAGCGTGCCGGCATCGGCGATGGCGTCGTAGCCCCCGCCGCTGCCGCGGTAGTTGTTGACGGCGATGAGCAGCGACTCGGCGTCGGTGATCGGAGCACCGTTCGTGCGCGCGAGGGAGGTGATTCGGCTCCCCGCGGGGCGTGTTAGATCGACCGTGTACTTAATCCCGCGGTAGATATCCCAATTGTAGTCGGCCGTCGTGAAGACGACGTTGTGCAACGTCGCGAGGTCCGCCGCGCTCCCGGGGAGAACGGTAATCGCACCCGCGTCGTCGATCGCCGCGTCGAAGACGACGCCGCCATCGGCGATTCCGCCGTCGCTGGGCGCCGCGAGAGTGGGATTCGGTGCGATCTGCCGCCAGTATTTCGCGTCCTGCTCGAGAGCGGCGCGAAGCGTTTTCCCGGTGATCTGCATCACGTAGAGCGTGTTGTCGTAGACGTAAACGCTATAGGCGTCTCGAAGGAGGATATCGCCTTGGGCGATCTTCCCCGTGTTGTTGAAGATCGCAGCGGCCGACACATCGACCTTGTGGCCTGCTCGCTCGGCGGCTTCCTCTTGAACCAGGTTGATGAGATCGGCCAGCGCGCTGTCGTGGAGCCGCGCTTCGAAGCCACCGGGGAACGCTCCTGCGGCCGTGCCGATCTTCGTGCTCACGTAGGTGCGCGTCGTCTCGTCGGCCTGCTTCACGGCGGCGAGAACGGCGGGGTCGTTCGCGGTCGCGGACGTGAGAGGGATGACCGTGGCGTCCTTCGAGGTGACGTCCCACGACGTGGCCGTACGGTTGAGCGAAAACGTGTACTTGCCGACGTAACTCCCCCAATAGCCCGGCTGAGCGATCAGCACATTGTGGTCGACGATCTTGGGGATCGAGAGGTGCGTGTGCCCCGAGAGAATCGCGTCGACGCCTGTAACCTGCTCGGCAATTGCGAGGACCTGATTCTCGTTCGGCAGGCCGTTGCTCGGCGTCCACGTTGCGGGGTCCGTCAGCCAATCGGCTGCCTTTGGCGCCGTGGCCGTCGCCGGGGTTCGCTCGGGGCCAGAGTGGTAGGAGACGACGACGATATCGGCCCCCTCGGCGCGCATCTTCGGCACGTAGGCCTTCGCCGTGTCGAGTGGCGTGTCGAACCGCAGCCCCGCGATGTGGTCGCCTTGATCCCAAACGGCGACGCCCGGGGTTACGAGGCCGAGAATGCCGACGCGAACGCCGCAGACGGTCTTGATCACATACGGCGTAAAGGCTTCGCTTCCGTCGGAAGACTTGCGAACGTTCGCTGCGAGGACGGGGAATTTCACCTCGCTCATGAATTTGTTCAATACAGGGAGACCGTAGTTGAACTCATGATTCCCAACGGCCATCGCGTCGTAGCCGAGCGCGTTCATCGCCGCGGCCATCGGATGGATGGGGGTGTTGTCTTTGAGCGCGTAGTACGTCCCCAAGGGCGTCCCCTGAATCGTGTCGCCGCTGTCGATGAGCAGCGAGCAGGAGGCCTTCGCGCGCTCGTCGCGAATGATGGTCGCGAGAGGGGCGATCCCGCGGGGCGGATCCGACGCCGTGCCCGCCGGGACGCGCCCCGAGAAGTAGTCGTAGTTGACGACGTTCGAGTGGAGATCGCTCGTGTGGAGGATCGTGAGCGTGACCGCGCTCGTGCCGCTGTCGTTCGTTGAAACCGTCGCGTCGGCCGTGGCGTCTGCGGTCGCCCCATCGGTCACGGGTGTGGTGACGGGGGGCGCCGCGGCGTCGTGCTGACCGTTGTAGCCCGGCGCAATGGATGTGCCGTTGTCGTCGGTGCTGCAAGCATTCATGAGCGCAGCGAGCGTCACGCAGAGCGTGCTCGCCGCGACTATCATTTTCCGTTGTCGCATCGTTCAAATCTCCAATGGGCGACCCTAGGTCGCAGGACGTTCGGAGCTACCCGGGCGTCGCGTCGAGGAGAGAGCGATCGTGCAACAAGATGGTGTCCCACCCGGTCGAGGTCGCACGCGTCGGGGGCGGGAAGGAAGGCGCACCACTCAAGGCGATCGGCCGTGAGCGCTCGGCGAAGGTTTCGCAAAGGTACGGAGCCGCGAACGCGTCGAATCGCGCGCGTCAGCCTCCAGAGCGATGTTCGCGCGTGAGCGCGACCAACCTTGCACCGCCGCCCACGCCGAACACGCGAGTGAGTCGCTAAAATGCCTCGAACAGCAGCGACAGTAGTGCGCCAACCGAATAGCTCGCGAGATTTGCGATGAACGACCATCGGAAGGGGTGACGCACACCGAGAAGCTTGAAATACAACCCCTCTACGATGACGGCGAACCCTTCGACGTACAGAATGAAGGCCGCCCACGCGACGACGGCCGCGGGTTGGAGAGCCAAGAGATCGCCCCTCGTCCACGAAGGTAGGCCGACACGCAGCCACAGAACGGGGAGCACCCACCACACGATCGGATGTGTGAGGGCGCTCGCTCCGAACGCAACGGCGACGCGTCTACGAAGCGGCTTCGCGAGGTAGATGGGCATCTCGATGGCTTGCGTGAGCGTGAACGCCGCGAGCCAAGGGGTAAGCGTCGCAATCATAGCAGCGAGTCTTTCTTAAGGGTGGAAGCGCGCGCTTCGGTCGCGAAGAGGGCGCCGAGGATGATCTCGCCGTAACCGTGAAAGGATGCGATGCGAACGTATCCCGTGCGGGCTGTCGACGCGTCGAGGGCGCCCCATAGTACGAATGCCGCGGTGGCGAGGACGGCCACGACCACGAGGGTGACGCCGAGCTCGCGCACGAGCGCACGGAGCGTCTGCCGAAACGAGCGGGGCGTTTCGCTTGGACGAGCAACCTCGGGAACGAGGCGTAGCCAGATTGCATAATGCACCGACTGACCAAACACGAAGAGGACGACGAGACGCGTGGCCCACGCATCCGAAACGCCGGGAGCGAGGGACTCGCGCGCCGCGGCGAAGCTGGGCGCGCCGAGCGTCGAGGACGAAATCAAGCTCGCGGGTACTGTGAGGATCACAGCCGCGAGCAGCGCCGCGACGACGACCGGCACAAGGTCGTAGGCGCGGTGCTCGCGAGGCTCGCGCGGGCGAAGGGCGATGAAAAAGGCGACGGCTACGAGGTTGTGAAGGTGCGCGAAAACGACGTCGGCGGCACCACCAAAGGAGATCGCGACGACTGCAAGTGCGAGCACGAGCGACCCGAAGACGGCCCGCCGCGGGGCCGATGCGTGGGACCCCGCGATGATCAAAGAGGACGCGACGAGCGCGCCCGCAACGCCCGTCACCATCGCGACGACGACGCCCGCTGCGGCGCACGCCGCCACTGCGCGCCGTGCGTGGAGACCAGGGCGCACGACGAGATACCGCACGTCGGCAAGTAGGTGAGGCACGCCGAGAACGAGCGGAGCCGCAAGAAACAGAGCCATTGTGTACGAAGAGCGAGCACGAAGGCGAGGAGCACCAGCGCGCTCCCCACGAAGGCAATGCGATGCGCGCGCGAGACGACGAGCACGCGCGCGAGGGGGCCGAGCGTGCGCAGTGCGCCGCCCCGCGCCGCATCGAGCGGCGTGAGGAGGCGTTCGGCCCAAACCACCGGCGCCGCGTTGTACGCCGGCGATTGTGCGCGATTCACAGGGCGCCTCTCAGTCTGTGTGGGCGTCCGACGCGTCGTCGCTTGCGTCGACGGCGGCATCGGTGCTCGGATCGACGGCGCTGTCGGAAGCGTCCGCGGCGGCATCGCCTGCATCCGCATCGTGCGCGGGAGGGAAGCTTGCATCGGGATGTCCTGCGTCTACCGGCCCCTCGCAAACGTGCGCCGGACATTTCGGCCGCGGGGGGTGCTCGGCGGGGCCGCCGCAGCCGCCGCCCATAACATCGAAGCGGAGTACCATCATTCCAAGAATTCCGAACAGCCACGTATTGCGAGTAAGAAAACGCGTCATCTTTAAGACCTCTGCAACGGTCACAATGCAGAGCACGTACCACGAAGCTCCGAGGGCCGTGCGGATGGGGAAATGGGCCAAAAACCTGCAAAGGTCGCAGATGGCACGGCCTACGGGCACGACAGCCGAGTCGCGTTCCCTAGGCCTTAAGCGCCGGTCCATCTCCCGGATGCCCCGTGCGACGCTCCTGCGCGAGCGAGAGGAACGGCAGTGGGGCCGGCGCGGGATGCCCTTGCCCTCGGAATGAGCCTCGCCCACGCGTCCCAAGAGCTCGATGTGAGAATTGCCGCGAACGTCCGAGCCGAGAAGATACCTCGTGCGCGAGCCTCGCTTCTCGCAGCGTCGGCTGCACGATCGATCTCCGTCGGCTCGATTGCCCAATCCGCGACGAGCTCCGACCCCGACGAGCGCTATCACGCTGCGAAGGGGGCGCTGTTCGGCTGGACGGAAGAGAATGTCCCATGGCTAGAGCGCCTGCTTGAGGACGACGTAGCCGCAGTGCAGCTCGCCGCAGTCGAAACCCTGCAACATCGCGGTTCGGCCGCCGCAATGTGGCGCTGCTCGGCCCTTGTTCAGGACGGCGGAAGCGAGAGCGCGGGTGTCGCGCTGGGGCTGATTGCAATGCTCCGCGGAAGGTCGCATCACGGATTGTTGCTCGATTCGATGAACGATGCGACGAAGCGCCCCCATGCGACCCGCGCACTCGGATTGAGTGGAAACCCCGAGTTCGTGGAGCCGCTCATCTCATGGCTCGATCACGAAGACCACAGCATCGCGCGGCTCGCAGCCGAGGCGATCGCCGTTATCACGGGGTTCGACCTCACAGACGAAACGTTTCATCGTGAGGCCGAAGTGCTGAGCGACGCCGAGGAAGACCGACGAGGCCTGCCGGCGCTCGAGGACGACGAGCTCGATGCCGATCTCGTGGCCAGCGTGCCCGCTGACCTTCCGCTTCTCGTGCCGGATCTCGTGGCCGCGTGGTGGCATGCTCAGGCGCCTCGCTTCGACCCGCGGCATCGCTATTTCGTGGGCATCCAGGGGGTCGTCAACGGCTATCGCGCGGGCCTGAAGCTCGGCCGCACGCGCGATCGTGTGTGGTACGCACGTGCGCTTTCGATTCGCACGGCGGGCCGCTTTCGCGTGCCGGTCGGGTCATGGGAGCATCTGCAATCGCGCGTGCTCGGCGAGCTGGAGCACCTAGGGGACGCCGATCTGACGGTTCACTTTTGAGAGGGTGAGAATGCAGATCACTGCGAACACCACGGGCATGGAGGCGGGGCTCACAATCGCCCGCCGATCGCGATGCTCGAGACCAATGCATCGTCGTCGTAAAGGGAACATTCGACGTCCACAGCGACGGACGGATGACGCTCGCGACGAAACAGCAGCCGATGGTAACTGCAGACGAACACTATGGCGCCCCTGAAAATACGCCCATCCGGTACGAGTGCGACTTCGCGCCAGAGAAGCCCTACGGGGAGGTCATCGTCGTCGGCAAGGCGGTGGCGCCCGGGGGGGCTCCGGTCAGCGCGATGCAAGTACAGCTGGAGCTCCCGAGCCGACGCAAGCGTGCATCGGTCATTGGCGACCGTCGATGGCGGCGCGGCGCGTTCGGCATCGACGCCTCCGCCCCCGAGCCGTTCGTCGAGATGCCCCTCACGTTCGATCGCGCGTTCGGCGGCGAAGACACGAGTCGAGGTGAAGGCAAAGCAGTCGTCGAACGTCGCAATCTAGCTGGGGTGGGGTTCTATCCGCATGTCGCCTCGGACAGGCTCGATGGATTGCCGCTGCCCAACCTCGAAGAGCCGACCCAGCCAATTCACGGACCACGCGACCATCCAGCTCCCATTGGATTCGGTGTCCTAGGGCGCGCGTACGTGCAGCGCGCGGCGTTTGCGGGCACCTACGATCAGCGGTGGCGGGACGAGCAATGCCCCTACCTTCCTTCCGATTTCGATGCGCGCTACTTCATGAGCGCGCCCGAAGATCAGTGGGTGCCACGCTTCCGCGTTGGCGATGTCATTCGATGCACCCATATGGCATCGAAGCCCGTCGTGGAATTCCGAATTCCGATTGTCGCGATAGCCATTCGTTTCGAGTTCGCGAACCGGAGGGTCGACACGACCGCGACGCTCGACACAGTCATCGTCGAACCCGACCGAGCGCGCGCAATGCTCACGTTTCGAGCGAAGCAGCCGCTCGGCAAGAAGCCGAACTTGCTGCGGCAGGTGCGCGTCGGCGATCTGCCGAGCGACGACGAAACGGGTTTGCTTGGTTACCGGAACGGTAAGCCACACTTTTGCAGCGTGGGCGCGGCGATACGTTGGATGCCGCGGCGTAGGAGGCCCTCGTGAGCCCGCCGCTCTACGTGCACGGTTTCGGCATGGCGTGCCCGCTGGGGCTGACGGCGGACTCGGCGTGCGCCGCAATCCGCGCGGGGCTCGATTGGCGTCGCGAGCTCCCCTACTGCGACGCCGCGAACGAGCCGATTCGCGGATCCTACCTGGGAGAGCTTCGCGCCGAGGGAGGCAAGGTTCTCTCGCGCCGCGCGCGTTGGTTGAGGTTGCTCGTGGATGCGGCCCGTGATCTCGCGACCAGGATGCGTCCGGAGCTTTGGGCGAGCACCCTTGTCCTCGTCGCCGCGCCGCGTTCGGGCGCCCCGGCCCTTGACCGTGAGCTCGAAGAAAAGCTCGGTGCTGCGTTAGGCGTTTCGCTCTCCGGTAAGCTCCGTTTGATAGGTGACGAGTCCTGTGATGGCCTCCTCGCGATTCATCATGGGAGAGAGCTTCTCGTTCGAGGCGCGTGTGCTCACGTGGTCGTCTGCGCTGCGGACTCCTTGGTTAACGCCCGCTCGATACGCGAGCTTTCGCGTGCCGGGCGACTTCTCACGAACGAAAACTCGGACGGCGTCACGCCAGGAGAGGCGGCGGCGTGCGTTTGGATCTCTTTTAGGCGGCCGGTGCGATCGCACAAATTCGGGGGATTGGTTTCGGAGGGGAGCCGGCTCGCCTCGACAACGACGTGCCGCTGCGCGGCGATGGAGTTGTGGCGGCCGGCCACGCCGCGCTCGCCGAAGCGGGACTCGGTTTGCACGACATGGACGCGCGCGTCTCCGATGCGACCGGCGAGAGTTACTCCTTCAAGGAGCAGGTCCTCCTCGTGTCGCGCCTCCTACGTGCTCGAAAATCTCGGCTTCCGCTCCGTGTGATCGCGGAGGCCCTCGGCGATTGCGGGGCCGCCGCAGGGCTTTGCGGCCTCATCGAAATTGCCGCCGACTGGTCGCGCGCGGAGCTTCCGAAATCGAAAGCGATTGTCACATCGGGCGGCCTGACCAGGCGCCGCGCCGCGGCGATCGTCGAATGTGGTGAAGGGAAGAGGGGTTAGGTCGTGGGAGCGAAAGTCTTTGCCAACGGAATGGCAATTTCGGCCGCGGCGGGCGATGGCAAGCTGATCGCGGCCTTTCCCGACGTGTGCAACAGCCCGCCGTCACCGCCGGCAGGGCCCATCCCGATCCCATATCCGAATACGTCGATGTCGAAAGACCTGAAGGACGGCGCGAAGACCGTTCTCATCGGCGGAAAGCCAGCTGGCGTCGAAGACAGCTACTTCAAGACCTCACCCCTCGGAGACGAGGCCGCGACGAAGACCTTTGGAGGTTCGCTCCTCTCGCACACGACGAGCGGGAGCGCGTATTTCAACGCCTGGTCGATGGACGTGAAGATCGAGGGGAAGAAGACGCCGCGCCACCTCGACCTGATGACGAGCAACCACGCGAGTTACCCGGGGAGCACTCCCCCCTTTGCCGAGATGGAGGAGATGGCTCTCCTCGCGCTGGCGGACACGAAGGAAGACTTGTGCCCGTGTTGTTGGCAGTCGGACTGCAAGGCCGCACTCTCAAAGAGTTTGCCGAATGGTAAGCCTCGGGAGGCGATGTCGTTTAAGGAGCTTTACAATCTCGGCCAGACCGATGCGTCGGGGGCGCTGACGCCAAAGCCGCGACGCGGCGTGCGGCGCTCGCGTCCAAACCCTGCGCCGGCGGTAGCTGCCCCAACGCGGGAAAAAGCCGAACCAAAGTCAGACCCACCGTGCGACGTGTACCGGGTGACGACGGCGGCGGAAGCCCGTGAAAATGTGAAGAAAGGAGTGACGCCCAAAAGGGAACGCGAGCTGCGCACCATGCACGGGGCCGCGCCAAGCGACGACGTCTTGGCTCAACGTAAGTTGGGCAGTGCGTTTGCAAAACGGCAAGATCTCGTTGCTGCTGGTTGGAGCAACGAGCAAATTAAGAAGGAAATTCAGCTCGATCACACGACGCCACGAGCAGCCGGTGGGTGCGCCAAATCCGAAAGCAATACCACGGCTCACGTGACGAAGTGCGCAAACTG
>JANXMC010000310.1 GCA_025354825.1 Myxococcales bacterium | reverse complement strand
TGGCCACGCTCGGAAGCGCGCGCCGAGGCACCGTGCCCCTCGCCGCGCGGTACCGCGCGCGCGGGGACGCTCGCCTCTTCGGCGTGCCGGCGGCGAAAGCCGACGTGCGCGTCGCCGCGCGCCTCATCGACAGCCTCTCGGCGTGGCGAACGGGGAACTGGGAAGAGGGCGCGCGCATCGCCGAGTCGATGCTCACGATGCTCGCGGAGGCAGGCCAGACGGGGACGCACCCGCAGCTGGTCACCTTGATGACGCGCACCGAGATCGAGTTCTACCGGCAAGACATCTTCGCCTTCGAAATGCAGCTTCGCCGGTGCCGCGCCGTGGCCTCCGAGCTCGGGGAAGCAGGCATGCGCTGCCAGTTCGATCTCCTCGAGGTGATCCTCGCCGCCGCGCGCGGCGAGATCGACGACGCGGAGGCCCGCGTCGCCGAGCTAAAGCGCGTCTGGCCGAGCAGCGTTCGAACGTTCCAGCGAATGCTCATCGATTCGATCGGCTCGAACGTGCGCGCCCTCCGGGGCGATGCCCACGGGGCGCATGCGGAGTTTCAGCGCTCCCTCCACGAGCACCGCGCGTACCGCCCTCTCGGCAACATGTATTCGGGCTTCAGCGCCGCGTGGGGCGCAATGATCGAGGTGATGGCCCTTCGCGCCGGGGTGCCCACCGCGTCGGCACGACGGGCAAGGTATTACGCGCGCCTCAGCGACGCGCTACCGCCCCTCGCACCGGGGCGCGTGCTCCGCGCGCTCGCATATTTGGCAGAATTCGAAGGGAACGAAGGGCACGCCCTCGAGCTCCTCGCGCGCGCCGAGACGACGGCGCTCGGCGTTGGCCATCGCCTCGACGCGGCGATCGCGCGCTACCAGCGCGGCCTTCGTCTCGGTGGCAACGAGGGCGAGGCGCTCATGATGTCGGCGTCGGCGCTCGTCGCCGAAGCGGGCGCGAGCAACGTGTGGCTCGACGAAATTCCGCGCGTCCCGCCGTCGCGCGTACGACGCCTTCAATAGGGGACGTTTCGGTACGCGCTCAGCTCGGGGATGCCGCTCGCCGTATCGCTCGCGGCTCCGCTCGACGGAGCGACGCGAACGGCGCCCCGCAGGAGAGGGCGATCGCTGTCGCGAACCTCGTCGCCCTCGCGGGGCGCGTCGTCGAGCGCTCGTTCGGCCACGTGGATCGCGTGATAGGTTGACGCGTCAACCGTAACGTCCTTCGCCGCGACGGGCGGCGCCACCCGCACGCGCAGATCCTGCGGCGGCTCGGAGTCGGCGCGCGATACCGTCGCGCCAACGCCGTATCCGAGCTTCGGCGCGACGCGCACGGCAACGATGGCTCCCGTCGCGCCCGCGATCACCATCGCGCCGAGGGCGACCAGCGGCCACGCTCGCGGCGAAAGAACGGGCGCCGCGCTCGCCACGCCGCTCGCGACGGCAGGGGGCGGCGTGACGACCGTGCGCTGCGACGACCGCGGCGAGGGCAGGCGCGAATAGGAATGCGCGCGCGACGAGGGCGGTGGAGCGGAACCCGGCAGCGGCTCGGTGCGCGCAAGGAGCGTCGCCGGCGCGAGGCTCGCGGGAAATTCCGACGCCGAGCTCGGCGCCGCGCTGACCATCGCGCCCATCGACGGGTTCGAGAGCATCGGCGTGCGGAGCGCGAACGCCAGCGCCTCGGCGCACGCGCGCATGTTGGCGAAGCGACGGGACGGCTCGAGCGCGAACGCGGTGGCGAACCAACCTTCGAGCTCGAGAGAGCCGACCCCTTCGAGACCGCGAAGCGCGTCGCGGATGTCTCCACCGCGAATGCGGCCGAACAGCTCGGCGAGATCGCCGCCGTTGAAAGGGAGCTCTCCGGTGAGGCATTCGTACGCGACGACACCGAACGCCCAGACGTCGGCCGCCGGGCCTACGGCGACGTTGCCGAAGGTCTGCTCGGGAGCCATGTGCGTGGGCGTACCGACGAGGCGCCCGCTCGTGCGCCCAAGCTTCGTGGGAAGCTCGGACGCGCTCGAGTCGTCGAGGCCGCCGAGAATCTTCGCAATGCCGAAGTCGAGAACCTTCGCCTCGGTACAGCCGTCTTCGTCCGTCGTGAGAAAGATGTTCTCGGGCTTGATGTCGCGGTGGACGATCCCCGCCGCGTGAGCCTTCGCGAGCCCCTTGGCGACTTGAAGCAGAATGCGCGCGGCGAGCGCAGGGCTTAGGCGGCGTTCGCGACGGAGGCGCTCTTCGAGGGTCTCGCCATCGAGGTACTCCATGACCACGTAGGGGCGGCCGTCCTCCATCGACGAGACGTCGTAGACGCGCGAGACGTGGCGCGACTGGAGGCGTGCGGCGATTCTCGCTTCGTCGAAGAAGCGCTCTTGCACCCACGGGTCGCGCCCTGCCCGCCCCCGGAGAAACTTGATCGCCACGTTCGAGCCGAGGGCCTGATGCTCGGCGAGCCACACTTCGCCAATCGAGCCTCTTCCAAGGCGGTCGAGAAGCCGATAACGCCCCCCAACGATCCGCCCCGACTCTGGACGAACACCCTTCATGGAGACCCTTCCGGCCCTGCGTCGATGGGACATCGATCTCGGACAACGACGCTCACCCTGACGAAGGCCACGCGACGCGTCAAGCCGTTGGCTTCGCAAATGAAAATCGGCTGACGGGCTTGAAACAGGGCGGAAATACACGAAACGGAGGCGACGCGCGCTCTCGTCGGCGAAGCTGCGAGGGCCTCGTACACGGCGTGCGTCAACGCCGTGACGGGCGTGCACGCTGCTACTTCGCGGGGGTGTCGAAGATGACCGGCACGCTCGCGCTCTTCGCGCCGGCGGGGAGCTTCACGTTGAACGCCGCGTCGCGAACGCACGCTTTCGCGTCGTCATCGAACTTGTGGGTGTAGTCGAGGTCGACATTGGTCACTTTGCCCGTGTCGTCGGCGCGGAGCTTGAGCGTGATCGTCGTCCGCGCGAGCGCGGGGTTCGCACCGCGCGCCTTCTGGTAGCAGCGCTCGAGCGCCGGCCGCTGCGCTTCGACAGCGCGCGCGTTCGGGTCGCTCGATTCGGCCGCAGGCGCAGGGAGCGGTGGTGCGCTCACGGGGGGAGGCACGAAGTCCGGCGGCGCGACCTTCGAGGGAGCGGGTTGAGCTCCACCGCACGCCGTTAACGCGGCAAACGTGGCAAACGCGAATGCCGCATTGGCCGAAAACGCATAACGAGAAAACCCGATTCGAAGGGCGCGCATCGTCGTCATCGATACCTCTTCACGCGATAGTACATGACGCGCGCTTCGTGGCATTCTCGCGTGTTCAATGAACCTTCTGAATCGCGACCGCACGCGTGCGTTCACAGCTCGCATTCGCGAAGCGGATCTACAAGAGCAACACTCTCATTCTGGTGACCTGGGACGAAGGCGGCGGCTACGTCGATCACGTGGCTCCGCCGCCTACGAGCACGGTAGACCACAAGCCCTACGGCACGCGCGTTCCGCTATTGGCCATTGGGCGACTCGCCAAGCGAAATGAAGTGTCTCACGTTGTGATGGAGCACTCGTCGATCGTGAAGTTTCTCGAGTGGAACTTCACGGGTGAGACGGGGCAGCTCAAGGCGCGCGACGCCGAGGTCAACAACATCGGAAGCCTGCTCGATCCCGCGAGCCAGCTCACGCCGGTGCCCGACGAGTAGATTTCGCACAACGCCTCGAGCCCTCCGCCGAAACGTTCTGTGAAGCTACCGGGCACGCCGCCCGGTCGAACGCAAAGCGGAGACGACGATGAGCAACGTGGGCGGAGTTGGGGCGGGGCGACGGGAAGACTTTTCACAAGCGGAGGTCGATCGGATGCAGTCGAACGAATCGACCGCCAAGGCGATGAGCGGGATTCGGAAGGACGCGCACTATTCGGACTTGGATGTCGTGATTCGGGGGGACGACAACACGTTCGAGCGGCAGTCGGCGACGCTGGAGCACACGCACGAACTCGCAGATCACGTTGACCACGGACTCAGCACCGCGTCGACCTTGACCGAGCTCGCTGGCGTCGCCGGGCACGAAGCTCCCGCGCTCGTCAGCGTCGCAGCGCTTCCGATAGTCGGCTCCGTGGTCGCGCTCTATGCCGGGCTTAAAATGCTCTGCTCGGAAAACGAGAAAGGGCAAATCCGCAATGAGACGGCCGTAAAGGAACAGATGCACGTTGCAATGCTGAGCGCGCTCGACCTGCCTAACGACTTTAAGACGAGGGAGATGGCGAAGTTCACCGTCGCCGGTCAGAGCTTCCAAGGGGGCGCGCAAAGGATGACATCGGCTCTTGCCGGCGAGGCGGGCAAGCCCACGGTCGCCGTCCTGCAGTTGCACGCCGATCAAGGGATGGATGCGGCGCGGAGGCTCCTCGATACGTACGCACACGGCGCGCCCCACGACCTTTCAAGCCAACCAGGTCTGCACGATCGACTTCGCACGGACCCAGCGTTCAAAGCAGGATTCGATGTGGTCCTCTGGGCGCGCAACCAGCCGACGAACGACGCCTACAAGACGCTCATCCAAGGCCTCGACGCGCGCGACGTGCGGTACGAGCAGCACCATATCGCGTACCGGGCATGAGCTCCCCGTTTCGAGAGCCCGCCCGCCGCGAGGAGGCTCCGTCCGACCAGCTGACCGACGCGGACCTCCGCGAGGTCAAACTCTTCAAAGAATCGGCGACCCCGCGGCGAGATCTCATCGCAGCCGTGGTGCTCATTGGCTTCGAGGTGGCCTGGTGGGCGTTCCTGCCGCAGTTGGGCCCGAATGATCTGGTCGTGGGCGCGCGGAGGTCGACGAACGGCGCGCAGTTCTGCTGGATCCTCGGGTCGGTCTTTCTCCCGCTCCTACCGCTTTACGTTTTTGGCGCTCGGAAGCGGCGCTAGCGACGCGCGCGATTGAAGTATGCTCGCCCGCGATGGTGATTCCGAAGGGCAGAGCGAGCATCGTCGTCGCCGTCGCGCTCGTCCCGTTAGCGCTCCTCGCCGGCTGCGAATGGCTCGCCAACATTCCGAACGGCGAACCGCGCGCCGACGCATCCCTCGCCACCGCCCCTCGCCTCGATGGCGGCGGTACCGATGCCTCGGACGCAACGACGCCCCTCACCGACGCCGACGTCGTCGCGGACTCGAATTTCGGCGTCGATGCGAACCTCGACGTGAACGGTCCGGTCACGCCCGTGTGTGCGCCGTTCGAAGAGCACCGCACGAGCTGCAGCGGCATTCCCGCCGACACGTGCCGCGATGCTCGCCGCTGCGGCGACTGCGCTCACGCATGCGCGTCGGGCAACGTCTGCTGGCGCGGCACCTGCGTCGACCCCGAATGGCAGTATTGGCCGTGGCCCACGAACGCCGGCGATGCGGCCGGGCGTTTCGAGCTCGTCGGCAAGGAAGTCCGCGATCACGCCACGAGCCTAAGCTGGCAGCAGACGCCGTCGGATGCGGGGCTCTTGGCACAACAGGGCGACGAGTATTGCGGCATCCTCGACAGCGGTTTCGGCGTTCGTGTGCCGAGCCTCACCGAGCTGGTGGTGGCGCTCGGTCTCGGCGCCTGCCTCGTCGCCCGCACGGGCTACTGCATCCATCCCCGCGACGCGCTCGCCGCCGTGCCGAAGGTGGGCGGCACCAAGGACGTCAACCTCGCCAAGCTGTGCCGGCTGG
>JANXMC010000303.1 GCA_025354825.1 Myxococcales bacterium | reverse complement strand
CGTCGCTCCCCGAGCTGAAAGAGTCGGAGGCGCTCGCGATCTCCGATCCTCCGGGCGTCGTGACCGATCAGAAGTTCACGCAGCCGCCGGCGCGCTACTCCGAAGGTTCACTCGTGCGTGAGCTCGAGGAGCGCGGCATCGGCCGCCCGAGCACGTACGCCGACATCATCAGCAAGGTGCAGGCGCGTGACTACGTCGAGAAGGTCGACGGCGGGCGCACGTTCCGTCCGACGCTGCTCGGCAAGTTCGTCGTCGACGGGCTCGTCGCGGCGCACCTCGATTTCATGGACCCGGCGTTCACGTCGAACATGGAAGAGCAGCTCGACGCCGTCGAAGCCGGCACCGAAGACCGCGTCGCGCTCCTTAGCCGCTTCTACAAGCGGTTCCGCGAGCAGCTCGATGCGGGCAAAAAAGGCAAACGCTGGAATCCCGAGCCCACGCCGACGGACGAAGTCTGCGACGTCTGCGGCGAAGGCGTGATGATGAAGCGGTGGTCGAAGAACGGCTGGTTCCTCGGCTGCGCGAACTACCCGAAGTGCAAGAACACGCGCGACCTCGGCCCCGATGGCAACGGTCCGCTGGCGGGCCCGCCCGTTCGCGAAACGGGCATCGAGTGCGACAAGTGCGGCAAGCCGATGGTCATCAAGACGGGGCGCTTCGGCGAGTTCCTGTCGTGCACCGGCTACCCCACGTGCAAGAACGCGAGACCGGTCCCGCTCGGCGTGCCGTGCCCGAAGTGCGGCGGCGACATCATCGAAATTCGTCCGAAGAAAAAGGGCGGAAAGACGTTCTACGGCTGCTCGCGCTACAGCGACGAGACCGTGAAGTGCGACTTCAAGCTTTGGCAGAAGCCCATCGCCGAGCCGTGCCCCGACTGCGGTGCCGCGTTCTTGGTCATGGGCGGCACCAAGGCCAAGCCGATGATCGCCTGCGCGAACAAAGAGTGCGGCTACAAGCGGCCGGTGGTCGACGCCACGGCGGACGAAGCTGTTCCAGCGCCGGCGGCCGAGTGAGCCCGGCGCGGTAGACGCGCGAGCGTGCGATGCGCGCGATGACCGACGACGTCGGCCCGCGTTTCGCGTTTAAGACGGCGATTCAGCCGATTTTCACGGCGTACGCGACGCCGTCGCCAAGCGGCAGGACGACGGCGCGCAGGCTCGGCTCGCTCACGATCGCGCGGTTGAACGCGCGGAGCGCGTCGGTCCGGACGCGCTCGCTCGCCGGCACGTGCGCGCTTGCGACGAGCCCGCGCCAAAGCACGTTGTCGGCGACGATGACGCCGCGCGCGGAGAGCCGCGGAACCAGCAGCTCGAGGTAGCGCAGGTACTCTTCTTTCACGCAGTCGACGTAGGCGAAGTCGATGGGCTCGGTCGTCGCGAGGAGAACGTCGATGGCCTTCCCCTCGCGCACTTCGACGCGCGAGGCGAGTCCCGCCTCCGCGACGAAGCCGCGGGCCTCGGCGCAGAGCGACGCGTTGTATTCGACCGTGAGCACGCGCGCTTCGGGGCCAGCCGCGCGCGCGAGGACGATGGCGCCGTAGCCGATGTTCGCGCCGAGCTCGACGATGAACCGGGGCGCCGCCGCGCGCGCCGCGACCGCGAGGAAGGTCGCCACCTCGGGGTCGCTGATGGGGTAGCCGCGCTCTTCGGCGCGACGCTCCATGCGCGCGAGAAGCGCATCGCGCGGCGGCTCGAGGGCTTCGAGATAGCTCGCCTGATCGGCCTTGAGAATCGCGTCCAACGTCTCTTTCATCGCGCTCTCCTTTGGCCGGCGAGGGCGCGCGACGCACGGCCCGCGACCGCTCACTTCTTCGTGGGCTTCTTCTCGATGATGTCGTCGCGGTAGCGACCGAGCGACGCAAAGAGCTCGCTTTTCTCTTCTTCGCCGACACTCTTCGCTTGGAGGGCGAGCGTGAGATCTTCGATGAAGGCGTCCCACTGCGCTTCGGTGATCCCCATCCCCTTGTGGGCCGCCGGCATCGTCTTGCCGGCGTACTTGCACGGGCCGCCTGCCACTTCGCAGATTTGGTCGCCGAGGCTCGCTTTGAGCTTCTCGAGGCGGTCGCCCTTGGTCTTCGCGAAGAGCTTGTTGACGCGCGTGTCGGCGGCGACGTTCTTCAAGAACTCGTCGACCACGAAGGCGACCCCCTCTTTGCCGCCAAGCCGCTCGAAGAGCGACTTGGGTGCCGGGGGCGGAGGCGGAGGCTCGGTGATGGCCACGGGCGTGGCGACCACGGGGGCCGGCTCGGGCGCGGCCGGCGGCTGCGCGGAGCCGCCGCAGGCGACGGTGAGAAGTGACGCGAGCGAAAGGCTCCTCACGACGGAGCTGGCAACGTAGGAAGAGGCTCTAACGCGGAGAATCATCGAAGTTACACCCTCTTCTATGCCGCAAGGTTATATGCGTTCGTAAGCGGGGCGATCTAGAAAAGAATCGCGGGTCTCCGCGCCGGCTCCCACGCCTCTCATCGGCATCATCGCGCACTCACGTTCGAGGGACACGTCTTGAGCTCCTGCGAATTGCTCGTCGGCAGTCGCGTTCTCCTTCGCGCCGAAGGCGGGGCGCCCGAAGCCGAGTACGCGCTTTTCGACGAAGGCGAGATCGAGCTTCAGGCGATCTCGCCGGGCTCGAATCGCGAGGTCGGCTACCGCACGACGGTGGCGCGTGCGAGCGAGCGCCTCACGGCCCTGGGCATCACGCCGCCGTTCGCCGAAGCCGCGGCGCTCGTCGTCGCAGCCGACGTGAAGCTGGCCTATGCGCGCGGCCCTCTCGTTCGCCGCATCGCGAGCTACCTCGGCGCCGCAGAGCTTTTCGACGGCTCGCGCTACGACGCGCGCGGGAAGACCTACGCCGGCGGCTGGCTCGATCTCGCATCGCTCGCACGCGACGTGCGCACCCCCTTCGCGGCTGCCGCGATGCAGGCGTTGCACCTTCGCGCGCTCCTCGCCGAGTGCGACCCCCACGCAACCGTCTTTCTGTCGACCGAGGCTCTCTCGCGGGATCGTCGCCCCGGCGAGCGCTCGTACAAGCGGCCGATCCTCGACGGGGTGCGCACGCTGCCCGACGCGCTGCGTGCGCTGCGTGCGCCGGACGATCGGCTGTTCGCGCTCGACGGGGCCGCGCGCGGTGGCCCCGGGCGCGACGAGCTGCTCGAAGGCGTTCGCGCGCGCATCGCGCTCGCATCGACGGCGGTTGCGCAGACGCGGCTCGTCGTCGTGGAGCGCGGGCTCACGATGCGCGAGCGTCCCGATCGGGGACCGCTGTCGGATCCAGCCGTGTGGGCGCTCGAAGTGCAGCTCACGATGGGCGATTCGTCGGGTGTCATCGCGCGCGCCGAAGCGATCGAACGCGGTCGTGGTCGACAGCCGGCGACAGCCTATTTGCGATCGCGTGCCGCGTTGATCGCGGGGACCGAAGATCCGCGGGCGATCGCCGAACGCGTCTCGGCGCTCGCGCAGTCGATGAGCAACTTCGGCGAGCTCGTGCTGCTCGCGGCGCAGGCGTGGGCCGCGGCGAACGAGCTTACGAAGGCCCACGCGTTCGCGCGCCTCGTGGCCGACGACCCCCAGGCCGGCGACGAGCTTCGTGCCCGCGCGCGCGACATTGCGAGCGACTCCGCCGCGGGTCGCCGGCCGATGTTGAGCTTCGCGCCTGCGCCTCTCGAGCCGCTGCGCGTCGACAAAATTCTCGAGAGCCGCCCGTCGTCGCGACCGCGCCGCGTGATGAACGATCCGCGCAGCGAGCGGCCGTCGCCCATGCCGCGTCCGCGCGTCACCACGACGCCGCCCGCGCCGCCCGCACCCGCCGCAGCGTCGCCGGTCGATGCGCCCATCGGAAGCGCGCCGGACACCACCGTCGACACGCCGCAGCTCGCCTTTCCGACGTCTGCGCCGCCTCCGCGCGACACCGATCAAGACGTGACCGCGCGTCGCGATCCGAGCGACGTCGCAATTCCGCGAATGCCCCCGCCGCCCACGATTCGTCGGCCCTACCCGTTCGATCAGACGCCCACGCTCAACGTCGCCGACGACGCGCGCCCGCTCTCGCCGTCCCCGTCGCGTTCGAGCCCGCCGCCACGCTTCGCAGGCGCATCGCAGCCGCCGATTCTAACGGTCGCGCCCAAGCCCCGCACGAATCCGCCGCGCGGCTCGGCCGACTTCGCGCCGCGCCCGTCGCTCGCGACGCCCACGCCCGTGGAGCGCGTCGAGCGGCTCAGTCTTCCGCCCGGCCTCCACGGGCAGATGCCGCGGGCGAACGGCGACGCGAGCTATCTGCCGGCATCGCCCTCCGAGGCGCGCGTGGCGTTCACGCACATGGCGCGAGGCCTCGCGCGCGAATACCGCGAGCGGTACTCCTACGAGCTTCGCACCGACATCGCGAGCCTCGACTTCATGCAGCGCGAGCTGCTCGATCGCTACCCCGACGGCCTCGCGTCGAGCGACGACGCCCTCGACGTGCGCCCCCACGGAGCGTTCTTGAGCGAGATGATCGCCCGCACCCTCGGCGGCTATTGGCAGGACATCGGCCCCACGGAGATCGGCTACTGGACCATGATCGTCCCCACGCGCACGCGGGTCCTTCCGTTTGGTCGCATCTTCCGCTTCGTGTCGCTCGGCCCGAAGGATCGCGATCTCGCCGGCTACTACAGGGATCTGCAAGAGCGCGCGCGCATGTCATCGCCTCCAACCTCGTCGAGCGTCGCGCGCGACGAGAGCGAGAGGCTTCCGTGAGCGCGCCGGGACGCGGCAGGCCGCCGCTACCTGCGGGGCCGCCTCCGCCGAACTACATCACGAAAGAGGGGGCGAAGCGCCTTCAAGACGAGCTTGCTCACCTGCTTTGGAAAGAGCGTCCGAAGGTCGTGCAAGACGTGACGGACGCTGCCGCGCAGGGCGATCGCAGCGAGAACGCCGAGTACATTTACGGGAAGAAGCGGCTCCGCGAGATCGACCGCCGCATTCGGTTTCTCACGAAGCGGCTCGAGGCGGCAACCGTCGTCGCGCCGCGCACGGATGCAAAAGGGCGCGTCTTCTTCGGGGCGATCGTCGAGATCGAAGACGAGAACGGCGTCGTGGCGACGTACCGCATCGTCGGCGAAGACGAGATCGACTTGGACAAGGGTCACATCAGTTGGCGCTCACCGCTCGGCCGCGCGCTCCTCGCAAAGCGCGAGGGCGACGCGTTCAACTTCAAAAGACCGAGCGGCGAGATCGAGATGCAGATCGTGTCGGTGCGTTACGAGGAGATTTTGGCGGCACCATCTACGTGACGGTCACTTGACGTCGATGAAGCCGGGGCTCGCCGTGTCCTTGCCGTTGTGCGTGTAGAACGGAAACTTGCCGACTGCCGTGACGGTGCGCGTCTCGGTCCCACCGGGCTGAATCGCCGAGCCGTGGTTCAAGCCCGCGGCGGTGTTGCTGCGGTGAATCGTGACGACGTCGTTCGTGGCGTTGTTCCAGACGACGGTGATGTTGCCCGCGCCCTTCACGAGCGGGATGTCGTCGTAGTTCTTGAGGTTGGTGTTCGAGTTCACCGGGATCTGGATGACGAGCTTGGAGACCACGACGAGGTTCGGGGTCGCTTCGTGCGAGAGCGTTCCGGCCGTCGCGACGATCTTGAAGTCGGCGCCGGTCGCCGCCGTGGGCGTCGAGCCCGAGGTCGTCTTGATCGTCAGCGTCGATGTGCCGCCCGCGGACGCCGTGAGGGCGACCTTGTCGGCCGAGAAGGTGCCCGTGGCGCCCGTGGGGAGGCCCGTCACGCTGAGGGCGACGTCGCCCACGTAGCCCTTCGGGGCGATCGTAACTTGGAAGGTCGTCGTCTCGGCGAGGTTCATCGACGCCTTGTTGGCCGCGAGAGCGATGTCGAAGTCTTGCGCGGCAGGGGGCGTGGTCGGCGTCGTCGAGGTCGACGTAGGCGCCGGGGTCGTGCCGGTGCCGGTGCCCGTCGACGACGTGTCGCCCGGCGTTGCCGAGGAGCCGCCCGTGTTGTCGGGAGTGCCCGTCGAGGTGCCCGTGCCGTCGCTCGACCCGGTGGAGGCGCCGGTCGTATCGGTACCCGAGGTGTCGGTGCCTTTCGAGCCCTTGTGAGAGGTGATGAGCGGCGAGCCTGCGTCGGCGCTACATGCAGTTAGAACGGAGCTCACGCCCACGGCTCCCGTCGCGAGAACGACGAGGAGTGCGGTACGCGAGATCCGGGAGATTGTGCGGGGGGACGTCCTGGTCATGCCAGATGCCAGTGCACGGGCCGATCCAAGATGAGGAAACGCCGCGCCCCTCGCGCATTCGTGACGATTCGTGAAGGTCCATCGGGACGAAGGCGCTGTCGCCTAGGCGCTCACGGTTCGACTAGGCCGGCCTCCTGGGGCTCGCGCGCATCGGTTGGCGAGCGACGGATCCATGTGCGACGTCGGCGCACCGATCCGAACACGACAGCGAGGAAGAAGAGCGATCCAGAAGCCCCGCGTGACGCGGCGCTACCGCCGCCGCCGACGACGTCGCAGCCGCATGCGCGACGCGGCTTCGCGGGCTCGGCTGCGGCTGCAGCCAATGACGATGCCGGCGAGGGTGACGCGTCAACCTCGCCGTTCGATCCCGCGTTCCCCGCGTTGACGCCCGCCACGCCCGAGACCTCGTCGGCCGTCGCTTTGATCGCCGCGCGCACCTCGGGCCACGCCGCGTTGCAGGCCACACCCGCGCCCGCGTCGCAGACGATGGGCCCCGCGATCTCGAAGGTCGTCATCGGCGTCACCGTCGCGCCGTGGTCCGTCGAGACGGCAAGCGCGTAACCCTTTGGCGGGAACGGATCGGAGCACGCGAAGAGCTTTTCACCCGCGACGTGGAGGCACTTCACCGAGGTCGTTCCGACGTGCTCGAAGTGCTCGCCGCGATCGTCGGAGCGGAAGATCCCCTCCTTGGGATTCGACCCGCCGGCGTAGACGCGCGCGCCGTCGGGCGACATCGCGAACCCCGGCATCGAGCCGTTCATGTGGAGCACCGTCTTGAAGTGCGCCCCGCCGTCCGTCGAGAGCAGAAGCTCGCTCCCTGTCTGATGGAGCTGCCGCACGAAGACGCGCGACTCGTTCTTCGGATCGATCCCCGAGACGAACAGGCGGCCGTCCTTCTCGAGGGTCGGGGTCGTCTCGACGATGGTCGCGCCGCCGTCGTCGGAGCGGAAAAAGTGCGCCGCCTTGCCACCGCCGTCTTCGGCTACTGCCGTGAGATAGAGGCGCATCGGTCTCTTCGTCGAGACCTCGATGGTGTCGAACGTAAAGTGCGAAATGCCCTTGCCCATGCGGTCCCACGTCATGTCGACGCGCTCGCGGTAGACGAACGCCGGCTTCGACGGCGTTGAGGTGATGGCGACGCCGCGAAGGCCCGTGGCATCGACGGTGAGATCAGCGACGAGCTCGCCGGCGAGCCCCGACACGTCGCGCACGTCGCAGCCGTCGCTCGTGACCCGCAACCCCGTGACGGTGCCGACGAAGATGCGGCCGTCCTTCGTGGCGGCGATGGGCGGGTCCCACGCGCCGTCGAAACCTAGGGCCTTCTCGCACACCCAGCGAAAGCTCTGACCCCCATCGCGCGACAGAAGCAGACCGAACGTCGTACGAAGGGCCATCGTCTTCGCATCGTCGCCCGCGGTCGCGAGCATTTGCGCGGCGGGGTAGCGGCCGTTCGCACGGGCAGGGCGTGGCGCAAGGGCGTAGAGTTGAGCGAGCAGGCCGAGCGTAGAAACGAGAACGATCCGGGTGCGCACACTGACGTTGTATCCCTCTTCACCTCGCGCGCGGGGCGCGATCGCGCGCGTCGTCCTTGCCGTCTCGGCGCTCGCCCTCGTCCCCATCACGGTGAGCGGCTGCCGTAAGCGTTCGACCACGACCACACCCGGCGGCGTCATCGCGACGCCGCAAGCCCATGCGGCGTACATCACGAACAACGGCTCCGACTCGCTTAGCGTCATCGATCGCGACGGCACCGCGGTGACGACCATCGCCGTCGACGTCGACCCCGACGAGAAAGAGGCGCCGCACCATCTCGCAGTCGACCCCATCTCGAAATCTGCGTTCGTCGCGCTCGCCTTCCCTGCTCCGCCGAAGCCCAAGAAAGACCCCCACGCCGCCCACGGCAACGCCGAGTCCCATGGGCAGCTCATTCGCCTGAACCTGGCGAACCTGGCCGTCACCGACATGCGCGAGCTCGATCACAACCCGGGCGAGATTCTCCTCACCCACGACCGCTCCAAGATCATCGTCACGCACTTCGACATGAAGCGCGCGATGAACGTCGCCGCGGCAGGCGGAACGACGGGCGGCATGTTCGCGTCGCTGCAGGTGTGGGACGCGAAGGATCTCACCATGAAGGCGTCGCGCCCCCTCTGCGTCGCGCCCCACGGCGCGGTCACGAGCAAAGACGACACGATCGCCGTCGTCGCCTGCTACGGCTCCGACGAGCTCGCCGTCGTCGACCTCACGAGCCCGACATTGCAGACTGCTCGTTATCCATTGGGCACTGCGCAGGGCGTTCCCGGCGCGCCGAGCTACGGGCCGTACTCGGCAATCCTCTCGGACGACGGCACGCGCGTCGTCGTCGCGACGCTCGAAGCGTCGGACGTGCGCGTCTTCGACATGGCGCAGAAGAAGTTCCTCGCCGACAAGACCGTCTTCCTCCACGCCCGCGCCTTCTTCCCCGAGTGGGTGTCGGACCACGCCGTCGTCGTGCCGCTGCAAGCGCCCGACGGCCTCGCGCGCATCGACATCGAGACCGCCACGGTCGAGAAACGCGCGTCGTTCACCAGCGACGTCTGCAAAGCGCCCCACGTCGCGAAGCGCGCCAAGGACGGCCGCCTCTACGTCGTCTGCGAAGGCGACCACGTTCTGCCGGGGACGATTCTCGAAGTCGACCCCACGACTCTCGAGGTTCGAAACCGCTGGGTCGTCGGCGTCTACCCGGATGGGATCGCGTTTGGTGACTAGCTCCGAGCGCTCCTGGCTATCCCCCTCAGGGATGACACGGCCCCTCGAATTGCGCTCCGTTTCGTGCCCACACGCTTACGTGCTGTCGGAAAGAGCCACCGGGAGTGCCACAAAACTTATGGGCCGCTGCGGTCGGTCACGAGACGCGTCTTGCGTGCGGAGACCCTCCACCGCACCTTCGTTCGCGTGATCGTTCGCATTTGCCAAGCCGTGTCGGACGAGACGCCGGCGAGCAGGCAAGAGGTGGCGCGTTGAGGAAGGTCGGGAGGGTAACCTCGCTCGGGAAGTACCAGCTCCTGGTGGAGCTCGCGCGCGGCGGGATGGGCGTTCTCCATCTGGCGGTGGTGCAAGGGCCTTCGGGGTTCAACAAGCTCGTCGTGATCAAGGAGCTGCCGCCGCTGCTTGCGCAGAAGCCCGAGCTGGTCGAGATGTTCCTCGAAGAGGCGCGCATCGCCGCGCGCTTGAACCACCCGAACGTGGTTCAAACGAACGAGGTCGGCAGCGAGGGAAACCGCCACTACCTGGCGATGGAATACCTCGAAGGGCAGAGCCTCCGAACGCTCCTCCGCACGACCGAGCTCGGCCCGCGGTTGCCGCTCGCGGTGCACCTGCACATTCTCATCGACGCCCTGGCGGGGCTTCACCACGCCCACGAGCTCTGCGACTTCAACGGCACGCCGCTAAACGTCGTCCATCGCGACGTCTCGCCGCACAACCTGTTTCTCACGTATGCGGGCGTCACCAAGGTCGTCGACTTCGGCCTCGCCAAAGCGGCCGATACCCAACGCAGCACAGGCAGCGGCGTCCTCCGCGGCAAGCTCACGTACATGGCGCCGGAGCAGCTTCGCGGCGACAAGGTCGACAGGCGCGGCGACGTGTTCGCCGTAGGCGTGATGCTGTGGGAAGCGCTTTCGGGCCGGCGCATGTGGCGCGGTCTGTCCGAGATCGCGGTCGCCAATCTCGTCTCGGCGGGCGACATCCCCAAGCTCCGCGACGCGAGCCCCGACACGCCGGCCGATCTGCTGCGCATCTGCGATCGCGCTCTCTGCCCCGAGCCCGAAGGTCGCTATCCGACCGCGCGGGATCTCCAGGTCGATCTCGAGTCCTTCCTACGACGCCGCGGCAAGCACGCGACGGCGCGCGGCGTCGGGACGCTGCTCTCGGAGATTTTCCGCGAAGAGCAAGAGCGCGCCCGGAAGATGATCGACTCGCAGCTCACCGAGCTTCGGACCCACGGCCCGCGCGCACGCATGGTGAGCCTGGTCGAGGCCGACGCGTCGTCGTCGGTCTCGGTGCCGCGCGTCGCGCTGCTTCCGACCGCGCTCGACGGCCCACCCGTGCGGGCGCAGCTCCCGACGCCGACGGACGAGCCTCTCCTCGCGCACCCGACGCCGCCGCCGCTCGACACGTTCGCCGCGTCGCTGTCGTCCCTCGCACCCACGAACGCATCTCAGATCCCCGAGATGCCCGCGCCGAGGCTCCCCATGCGCCCCATTCTCCTCGCGGGCGCCGCCGTGCTGCTGGCGGGCGTCGGCATTGGCGCCGCCGTCGCGACGACGGCCCACACGCCGAGCCGCGCGGCCTTCGCCGACGCCCCTTCGGCCGTGCCCGTCGACAACGGCACCGTGCGCCTGTCGGTGGTGACGCTGCCGACGACCGCGCGCATCGTGCTCGACGGGGCGGTCCGAGGAGAAGGGGCGTTCGAAGCGCGCCTGCCGAAGGACGACCGCACGCACACGTTGAAGATCGAAGCCGACGGCTACGTGACGACGACGGAACGCGTCGTCTTCAGCGAGAGCGTGCAAGTGCACGTCGCCCTCGAGCGCGTCTCCGCCCGAAAGTGACGGCCTTTCACGAGCCGTATTTCGCGACGATGCCCTTGGCGCGCGCGACGAACTCGGCCTGAAAGTACCGCTCGAAGTCGAGCCACGTGCAGAGCGTTCGTGTGTCTTTCACACCATCGACGAAGAGCTTGCCGAGGAGGTGATCGACCTCGTGCTGGAACGTGCCGGCGGTGAGGCCTCGCACGTCGAAGTCGAGATCGTTGCCGTGGCGATCCCACGCGTGGACCTTGATCGTCGCGAAGCGTTGAACTTCACCGCGCAGGTTCGGCACCGAGAGGCACCCCTCGAAGTTTACGAACGTCTCGTCCGACGTGGGCGTCAGCTCCGGGTTCACCAGCACGGTGAGCGGGTAGTTCGGCTTGTACGGGTAGCGCGGGTTGTCCTTAATGCAGATGGCGCAAATCTGAACCGGCTCGAACAGCTGGTTGGCGGCGAGGCCTGCGCCGTTGGCGTCGAACATCGTCTCGACGAGGTCGTCGATGAAGCGCTGCGTCTCGGGGAGCGCGAGCTCTTCGCGCGTGAGCTCGTTCGCGACCTTGCGCAGCACGGGGTGGCCGATGGTCGCGATCTTCCGAATCGTCATGGCCGGCAGTTTGTCATACGCCGCGGCTACAGCCAGCGCTTGCGCCGGAAGAAGACGATGATGCCCGCCGCGACCACCGCCATGAGCGCCAGGGCGTAAAAGTAGCCGTAGCGCCACTCGAGCTCGGGCATGTACTTGAAGTTCATCCCGTAGACGCCCGCGATGAACGTCAGCGGCATCATGACGGTCGACATGAGCGTCAGCGTCTTCATGACTTCGTTCATGCGGTTCGACTGCACCGAGAGGTACGCCTCGAAGGCGCCCGCCACGAGCTCGCGGTAGCTCTCGGTGAGGTTCGTCACGCGCGCGAAGTGGTCGAAGACGTCGCGAAAAAACGGCACGGCCTCGGGCGGAATCTCGTCGAACTCGGCGCGTGAGAGGCGCAGCAGGATCTCACGTTGGTACATGCTCACGCGGCGAATGGCCTGGAGCGCTTTGCGCAGCGAGAAGATCTTCGCCATCACCGGCGCGCCGCGCGGCGTTCCTGCGTGGGCGATGACGTCGTCTTCCAGCGTGTCGATGGCGACGTCGAAGCCGTCGATGATCGGCAAGTAGTGATCGACGAGGTGATCGAGCAGCGCGTGGACCACCCAGACGGGCCCCTTGGCGAGCATCTTCGGCGCGCGCGTGAGGTCTTCCTGCACCGATACGACGGACCGCGAGCCGTGGTGGTAGGTCAGAACGAACGTCTTGCCGAAGACGATGTCCATCTCGACGAGGCGAATCTCGTGGGGCTTCGTCCCTTCTTTCACGCCGTGCACGAGGACGTAGAGGTAGTCGTCGAAGTCTTCGATCTTCGGCAGCGACCGCTCGCCCCAGATGTCTTCGATGACGAGGGGGTGGAGGTTGAACGTCTCGGCGAGGAGCGCGTCGGTCTCGGGCGTCTGTGCCTCGAGATCGACCCAGAGCATGTTGCCGGCGGCGTGGGCCTTCCGAACTTCGCCAGCGTCTCGCGTTCCGAAGAGCGACCCCTCTTCGACGATCTGCGCGTACATGGCGGCTGGAGATACGCGGGCTAGCGCTTTTCTGCGAGCACGAGCGTGCGCGGCGATTCGGCGCCGAAGAAGACGCCGGGCGTGGCGGTGCGGCCGCTCACTTCGGCGACGCGGAAGCCGTGGTCGTGGAGCAACTTTCCGAGCTCGTGGAGGGCGTAGAGGCGAATCGAGTACTCGATCTCCTTCGTGCGCCCGTCGTCCATCATCATCGTGCGCTTCACGCGCATGCGGCTCGTGATCGAGTCGAGCTGCATCTCGTCCATGCAGATGCACGCCTCGCCCTCGTACCAAGCGAGGGACGGCTGCGCATTGGCGACGTAGTCACGGTTGACGACGTCGAGGAGGAACTGCCCGCCCTTCTTGAGGGCCTTGTAGACCCGAGCGATGACCTGTGCGTTCTTCTCTTCCTCGAAGAAGCCGAAGCTCGTGTTCCAGCAGTAGACGCCGTCGAACGTGCCGTCGAAGGTCATCTCCCGCATGTCGCCTTGCAGGAAGTTGATCTTCTGATTGCGGTCCTGCGCTTCGTCGGCGGCGCGCGCGAGCATCGCGAGGCTCAAGTCGAAGCCGACGACCTGGTAGCCCCGGCGGCTCATCTCGCACGCATGACGGCCCGTGCCGCAGGCAAGGTCCAGAACCATCGCGCCCTTTTGAATCGCGAGGCTGTCTTCGATGAAGTCGGCCTCCTTCGCGATCTGAGCGTCGGTGATCTTCGCCATTGTGCGAATGAAGTCGTCGTTGAAGAGCTCTTCCCACCAAGGGCGCCCTTTTTTCCGCTGCTGCGCCGCCAAGTCGCTCATCGGCGGTGGCGCGATGGGGCTCGCCGGCGGCTGTGCGATCGCGATCGGTTGCGCTACGGCGATGGCGCGCTCCGGCGACGGCGTCCCTGCGCTGAGGGCCGCCACGTTGTAGCCGGGGCTCGAGATGCGCTGCCCCGACGGAACCGGCGGCGGCACGATGCCGGGGATCGACGCGAGGCGCGGGCGCATTGGAGGAAGCCCCGCCGTGGAACCCGACGTCATCGGCGGTGGGTTCGCGGCGACAGGGCCCGACGGGGCCGGCGGCGGCTGCGAGATGCGCTTCGAGGGTGGCGGCGCCGTCGGCGCCGACTCGACAGAGACGACGTCGTCGTTCGTTAGCTCGGCGGCGTCGCTTCGCGATTCGAGCGGCGGGCGAACGACGTACTCGGCGATCGGAAGCTCTTCGTCGTCGTCGAACTGGACCTCTTCGCCGTCGGGCTCGGTCGGCATCCGCGAGCGAGCGATGTCGGCGGCGCTCGCGGCACGACGAGGCACCTTCGCAGCCGTGATTGCAGGCGGCGGCGGCGTCCCGAGCATCGGCGCCGGGCCTGGCGGCGACGGCGGCGACGGCGCGGTCGGCAGCGCAACGGCCACCGCCGGCATGACGCCCGACGGTGTGGCACGCAGAGGCAATGGGGGGAGCGGCAGGGCGGCTTCGCGATCGGGAACCGCCACGGGGGCGGGGCGCGGCGGGGCCGTGCTCTGAACGTCGATCGTCTGCACGGTGTCCGCGGCGAGCCCCAAATCGGGGATCGAGTCGGTGAACACGTGGATCTCGTCGGAGCTCTGAAGCCGTACGAGCTCGCCCTCGATCGCATCGGTGATGCTGATTCGCTCGGGCTCTTCCTCGACGGCGATCTCCGGCAGCGAGGGCGCGGGAGGCATCGGCGTGAGCTGCGAGACCACGCTTGGCGCGTAGGGCGTCCAGCTGTCCTCGTGAACATCCGGAACAGAGCTCGCTCGCGGCGCGATGGCGGCGAGGGACGACTGCGACGCCGACGAATGCAGCGGAAGCGGCGCTTGCGGTGCAGGCGGCGGCGCGGGCGGGATCGGCGGCGCGGGCTTGGACGGCCCGTTGATCATCATGATGCGCGACGGCGAAATCGGCGGCGCGGAGGGGATCGGCTCGAACCCGGCGGACGACGGAGGAGCGGCGGCGGCGAACGACGATGACGACGTCGAGACCGGCGGCACCGAATCGAGAAGCGCGCGCGCCGACGACG
>JANXMC010000302.1 GCA_025354825.1 Myxococcales bacterium | reverse complement strand
CGGCCACGTACTCGACGGCGTGATGGCCGTGCGCGTGAATGGCGGCGGCGAGCGCATCGCCCGTGGCGCCGGCAATAGGCTTCTCCCCCGCGGGGTAGACGTCGGTCACGAAGACCAAGTCGGCCTTGTTGAAGGCGCGCGTGAACTCGCCGAAGAGCGATTGCGTGCGCGTGTACCGGTGCGGTTGAAACGCGACGACGACGCGGCGATCGAAGCCGCGCTGGGCCGCGTCGAGGGTCGCTTCGATTTCCGCCGGGTGGTGGCCGTAGTCGTCGACGATCATCACGTCGCCGGTGGCGCCGTCGCGCGTGACCTCGGGCTGCCCGACCACCGTGAATCGGCGCTGCACGCCGTGGAAGCTCGCAACCGCGTCGCGCGTCACGTTGAGCGGAATCTCGAGCTCGTCGGCCACGGCGATGACGGCGAGTGAGTTCAACACGTTGTGGGCGCCGGGCATCCGCACGACGAACTCGCCCAGGTGCTCGTTGCGCCGATACGCGTCGAACCGCGTGGAGAGCCCTTCGAAGCGCAGGTTCTTGGCGCGGTAGTCGGCCTGGCGCGAGACGCCGTAGGTGACATGCCGCCGCTCGACGCGCGGAAGGATGTCCTGCACGTCGGGGTGGTCGACGCAGAGCACGCCGAGCCCGTAAAACGGCACGGTGTTCACGTGCTCGACGAAGGCGTCTTTGAGCTTTTCGTGGGTGCCGTAGTGGTCCAAGTGCTCGGGGTCGATGTTCGTCACGACCGCGATCGTCGGCGTGAGCTTGAGGAACGAGCCGTCGCTTTCATCCGCTTCCGCAACGAAGAGGTCGCCCGCGCCGAGGCGCGCGTTCGAGCCGAGGGCGTTGACCTTGCCGCCGACGACCACCGTCGGGTCGAGCCCCGCGTGGCGCAGCACGGTGGCCACGAGAGACGTCGTCGTCGTCTTGCCGTGGGAACCTGCGATGGTGACATTGTACTTTACACGCATCAACTCGGCGAGCATCTCGGCCCGCGGAATGATGGGGATTTCCAGCGCACGCGCCTGGGCGAACTCGGGGTTCTCGCGGCTTATGGCGCTCGAGTAGACGACGACGTCGGCCCCTTCGACGTTCTCTTTCGTGTGCCCCTCGAAGACACGTACGCCCATCGCCTCGAGCCTCCGCGTGATCTCGTTGGGCGCCCTGTCGGAGCCCGTCACGTCGAAGTCGAGGGTTCGAAGGATCTCGGCGAGGCCGCTCATGCCGATGCCGCCGATCCCGATGAAGTGCACAGTGCGAACGCGTCCGCGGAACATCAGTTGACCTCGGTCTCGGTCGAGTTGCCGGCGTGGCCAGCGTGCAGGGCACCGTTGGTGCGGCCGGCGCCGTTCGATCCGCGTTTCAAAGGGATTCCAGCGAGGGCCAAGAGCGCCTTCGCCACGTCGTGCGCGGCGTCGGGGCGTCCGTGAGCACGGGCGCGGTCGGCCATGCGCGTGCGTGCCGTGTCGTCGCGGAGGAGCGCGCCGATCTCGCTCGCGAGGCGGACCGCGTCGGCCGCCGCTTGGCGAATGCAGACAGCCGCGCCCGCGTCGACGAGGGCCATGGCGTTCTTCGCTTGGTGGTCGTCGGCCGCGTGGGGAAACGGAATGAGCACGCTCGCGCGACCAACGGCAGCGAGCTCGGCGACGGTGACGGCGCCGGCGCGGGCGACGACGAGATCGGCCCGTTCGAGCTCGGTCGCGACGTCGTCCAAAAAGGGCGTGACGGTCACGCTGCCGTCCCGAATGCCCTCGCGGGCGTAGGCCGCGCGTACCTCGGCGTCGCGATCTTTCCCGGTTTGATGAACGACCTCGAGGTGCGGCATCTCGCGCTTGAGCGCGCCTAGCGCTTGGGGCAACCGCTCGTTGAGAGCCGCCGCGCCTTGGCTGCCGCCCATCACGAGAACGCGGGCCGACGTGCTTCCCGTGCGCGTCGGGCTCGGCTTGAAGACCTTGCGAAGCGGCACACCAAAGACCTGAATTTTCGGCCCGCGGAGCTTCTCGCCGGTGGCGGCCCAGACGACGTAGGCCTCCTTTGCGAGGGGCGCGAGGAGCTTGTTGGTGAGCCCCACGGTGCTGTTCGGTTCGAGGAGCGCGACGGGCACGCCGGTGAGCGCGGCGGCGAGGGACACGGGGCCGGCTGCGTAGCCGCCAATGGAGAGCGCAGCGGCGGGCTTGAGGGCGCGGATGCGGCGGAGGGCACGGGCCGTTTCGCGCCCTGCGACCACGGCGCCCAGAGCTGCGCGCGCAGGGCCCACGCCCTTGAGCGGCGAGACGGCGAGGAGCTCGAGCTCGTACCCGTGCCTCGCGACGACGCGCGACTCGATCCCGCGGGGCGTGCCGAAGAAGACGACGCGGACGTCGGCCATTTTCGTCATCGCGTCGGCGACGGCGATGCCGGGAAACACGTGCCCGCCCGTTCCGCCCGCGGCGATGACGATGACGGGTCGTTCGGGGCTCTTGGGTGTGCTCATGACAGGACCCCAGCACCCAGGTCCGCGCTCGACGGGCGCGGCGGCGGCGCGGGGCGCTCGGTGACGACGTAGCTCGGCGGACCTTGCCGCGAGATGTTGAGGAGCAGCCCGGCCGCGGCGGCGTTCACGAGAAGCGACGAGCCGCCGAAGCTCACGAAGGGCAGCGTGAGCCCCTTCGTGGGGAGCACGGCGAGGGCGACCGCGAGATTCACGAGGGCCTGCACGCCGAACATCGTGGCGATACCGAATGCCAAATAGCTTCCGTAGTCGTCCGGCGCGCGGAGTGCTGCGCGAACGCCCCGCGCGACGAGCACCATGTAGACGGCGCACAAAAGCGAGACGCCGAGAAAGCCAAGCTCTTCACCGACGATGGCGGCGACAAAATCGGTGTGCGCCTCGGGCAAGTACAGCGTTTGAAGACCACGCCCCAGCCCCAACCCGGTGGGACCGCCCGATCCGAACGACATCACGGACTGGAACGGCTGGTACGCGAGATCGCCCTTGTGCTCGTCCATGTGGAGCCACGCGACGTAGCGATCCCATCGGTAAGCCTTGTACCGAATCGACGCGGCACCCAGCGCGCCGCCGACGATGGAGGCCCCGAGGATGTAGCTGACCTTCGCACCGGCCACGAAGAGCATCGTGAAGGTCAGGAGGAGCAACACGACGGCGCTGCCGAAGTCGGGTTGCTTCATGCAAAGGAGCATGAAAACGCCCGCCACGAGCAGGTGCGGCAAGAAGCCGATGGTGAACGAGCTGACCTTGTCGGCTTTCTTCGCGAGCGAGTAGGCGAGCCATGTGACGAGGGCGAGCTTCGCCATCTCCGCGGGCTGCACGTGGACAGGGCCGACGGAGAGCCAGCGCGTCGCGCCGCCGCCGGAGTGGCCGAGACCGACAACGCAAAGGAGGAGCAGCACGCCGACGCCGAGAAGCACCGGGTACGTGAGCTTGTACAGGCGGTGGTAATCGATGCGGCTCGTGAGGAACGCGACGACGAGGCCGGCAACGCCGTAGCCCACCTGCTTCTTCAGGAAGAACTGCGGGTCGTGGTGGCGCACCGTCGCCTCGACGGCGGACGCGCTGTAGACCATCACGATTCCGAAGCCGATGAGGGCGATGACGAGGCACGCCAGCACGGGGTCCATCGGCCCCGAGGCGCGGCTGGCATTCGGCTTGGCGTCGAGCGGAGCGGCCAGCTCGACGCGGGTCTCTTTGGTGGGAACGCGAATGTTGCGCAGGTTGATCATGATGCGGACTCCGCGCGAAGCTCGAGGACGGCGCGGACGAAGGCGTCGCCGCGGTGTTTGTAATCGCGGAACATGTCGAAGCTCGAACAGGCCGGCGACAGGAGAACCGCGTCGCCTGCTCGGGCAAGCTCACGGGCTTTGCGAACCGCGTCGTCCATCGACGACGCGCGGGTGATGGGAGCGGCGCCTTCGACGGCCTTCGCGATGAGCTCGCTCGCCTGGCCGATGAGGACGACGGCGCGCCCCTTCGCGCGAAGCGCATCGGCGAGGGGGCCGTAGCTGCCGCCCTTGTCGACGCCGCCGGCGATGAGAACGGCCTTCGGCTCGACGAGGCCGGTGAGCGCCGTGACGGATGCGCCGACGTTCGTCCCTTTGGAGTCGTCGTAGTAGCGAACGCCCGCGATTTCAGCCACGAGGGCCGTGCGGTGGTCGAGACCGGCAAAGGTGGAAAGAACGTTGCGGACGATGGCGGGCGCGACGTTGAACGGCGCGAGAGCCGCGAGGGCGGCGGCGACGTTGAGCGCGTTGTGGCCCCCGGTGAGGGCGAAGTCGGCGCGGGCATACGACTCACCGGTTGACACGTCAACCACGGCGTCTGGCCGGACGTCGATGTCCCCCCCGGGGCCGAAGGTGACGACGCGCGCGCGACCTCGGCGCGCCTCGCGGTCGACGACGGCGTCGTTCACGGGGATCACGGCGAGGTCGTCCGCCGTCTGCATGCGGAAGGCGTTCCCCTTCGCGGCAGCGTAGTCGGCCATGCCGTCGTAGCGATCGAGGTGGTCCGGCGTGACGTTCAAGAGCAGCGCGACTTTCGGCTTGAAGCGTTCGACCCGCTCCATCTGAAAGCTCGAGACCTCGAGGACGATGACGTCGAACGCCTCGTCGACGTGGCTCGCGAGGGGCTCGCCGAAGTTGCCGCCGACGAACGTGCGAAGGGCCGCGGCTTCGAAGATCGCGCCGAGGAGCGCCGTGGTCGTGCTCTTGCCGTTGGTGCCGCCGATGGCGACGATCGGAGCGACGTGGGTGAGCTCCCGCACGGCGAGCTCGACTTCGCCGATCACCGGAACACCCATTTTTTCGGCGGCGCGAAGCTCGGCGAAGCTCGGAACGCCGGGGGAGATCACGATGAGATCCGCGGCGCCGAGCTTCGCGTCGCGATGACCGCCACCGACGAGCGTCGCCCCTTCGGATGCGAGCGCGCGTGCCGCGGCGCTCCACGCCTCGACAGGCTTCGCGTCGTTGACCGTCACGCGGGCGCCGCGCGCGAGGCAGAGCCGTGCGGCGGACATGCCACTGGCGCCAAGCCCCACCACGACCACATTTTTTCCCGCGAGCTCGGACATGGTGATTCGCCCCCTAACGCAGCTTCAGGCTCGAGAGGCTCACGAGGGCGAGCAGGATCGAGACGATCCAGAAGCGGACGATGATCTTGGGCTCGGGCCACCCCTTCTTTTCGTAGTGGTGGTGAATCGGCGCCATCAAGAAGACGCGCTTGCCGGTGAGCTTGAACGACGTCACCTGCGCGATGACGCTCACGGCCTCGAGGAAGAAGACGCCGCCGAGGATGACCGAGAGGAGCTCGTTCTTCGTGAAGACGGCGCACATCCCCAGGCCGCCGCCGAGGGCGAGGGAGCCGACATCGCCCATGAAAACCTGGGCAGGGTACGTGTTGTACCAAAGGAAGCCGATGCCAGCTCCGACGATGGCGCCGCAGTAAATGGCGAGCTCTCCAACGCTCGCGATCGGCGGGATATCCAAATATCGGGCGACGTTGAAGCGCTCGGCGACGTTGACGATGCCGAAGCTCGCGCCGGCGAGGTACCCCCAAATGAGATACGTCCCACCGTTGATGATGACGGGGCCTATGGCAAGACCGTCGAGGCCGTCGGTCAGGTTGACGGCGTTCGACATCGCCACGACGACGAAGACCGCGAAGGGGATGTAGAGCCAAATCGGGATCGTGACCGGGTGCTTCGCGAACGCGACGAAAGGGATGCTGACGCGCGTGCGAATTTCCCACCAGTCGCCGGGGACGTGCTCCTTCGCGAGGAACGCGTAGGTGAGCACCGCGCCGCCGATGATGACCTGGCCGAGGAGCTTGTAGCGCCCGGGGACGCCCTTCGAGTTCTTCGCTTTGATCTTGAGGTAGTCGTCGAGGTAGCCGATGACGCCGTAGCCAACGGTGACCGCCGTGGTGCCCCAGACGAAGACGTTCGAGACGTCGCACCACAAAATCGTCGGCACCAACACCGAGAGCAAAATCAGCGCGCCGCCCATGGTGGGCGTGCCTTGCTTGATTTTGTGGTCGGGGCCGATCTCGCGAATGACCTGGCCGATTTGCTTCTTCTGAAGCTCGCGGATGAACCACGGCGAGATGAGAAACGAGATGAGCATCGCCGTGATCGTCGCCGCGATGATGCGGAACGGAACGTAGCGAACGACGTTGAGCCAGCCGAGCCAGCTCGCCGAATGGCGCAGGGGGTAGAGAAGCTCGTAAATCACGCGGTGGGACCTGCGCCTTTCGCTCGTACTTCGGCGCCTGTCCGTGCGCGTGCCTGCGTGAGCGCAACGACGACGCGCTCGGCGCCGACGCTGCGCGAACCTTTGACGAGGACGACGTCGCCGTCTGAAACCTGTTCTACCGCGGCGATGGCGGCGGCGGCGGCGTCCGAAGCACGCACGACGCGCACGCCGCGCGCTTCCGCGGCCAGGAGCGCGAGGTCGATGGCGCCTCCGCAGCCGATCGCGAGGGAGATCCCCGCATCGGCAAGGGCGTCGCCGAACGCGCGGTGCTCCGACGCTTCGAACGCGCCGAGCTCTTTCATTTCGCCCACCACGGCAACGCAGCGACGTCGCTCGGCGGTCGCGCCGGCGATCTCCGCGAGCACCGCGAGGGCCGCGCGCATGCTCGCCGGGTTTGCGTTGTACGCGTCGTCGATCACCGTGACGCCACCGGCGAGCTCGACGACTTCGGCGCGGCCGCGTACGGGGGCAAGGTCGGCGAGGGCTTCAGCGACCTGCGCCGCGACGACGGGCTTTCCCACGGCGGCATCGGCGGCGGCGAGCGCCGCGACGAAGTCGATGGCGGCAGCTTCGCCCACGAGCGGTAAAAAGACCGAGAGCGACTCGAGGCCGAGGCCGCCCGGTCGACGGCGCGTGACCGTGAGCTGCGAACCGCGCGCGCCGTCGGCGGTGCGTGAGACGAGGCGGTAGTCGGCGTCGGCCGCGCGACCAAAAAGCACCCCGCGCGCCGCGTGGGTGCGTGCGAGCTGCCCGCGGGCGGCTTCGTCGTCGGCGTTGACGACCGCAACGCCCGTCGCGCCGAGCGCCTGCACGATGGCGCCCTTTTCGGCGGCCACGCCGGCACGGCCGCCAACGCCTGCCGCGTGGGCGATTCCCACGTTGAGGAGAATCGCGACGTCGGCTCTGGCGATGGATGCCATCGCGCCAATCTCGCCGGGGACGCTCATGCCCATTTCGAGAACGACGAACTGATGCGCGCGCTCGGTGCACAGCGCCATCGCCGGGAGCCCGATGCGGTTGTTCAAATTGCCCGACGTCGCGAGCGTTCCACGCTGCGTACGAAGGAGCGCCGCGCAGATCTCTTTCGTCGTCGTCTTGCCTGCGCTGCCGGTGATCGCGACGACGCGCGACGCTTCGGGCATCCGTTCGCGGCGCCATGCGCGCAGGTGGGCACGCGCGATGTCGCCCCAAGCCACGAGGGTGTCGCTCACTTCGACGACGTCGGCGCGGGTGTCGCCGCGGAGCGCGCGGCCGCGTTCGACGACGAGGAGCGCGGCGCCTTGGTCGACCGCGCTCGCGAGGAATCCGTGGCCGTCGTGCGTCTCGCCGCGAAGCGCGACGAAGGCGCCCCCCGCGCGCACGGCGCGGCTATCGGTCGTGACGCCGCGGGCGACGCGCCCGTCCCCTTCGACGTGCAAAATCGATCCGCCTGTCGCGGCGGCGACGTCCCACGCGGTGAGGCGCGCGCTGTTCTCCGGGACCGGCGTCGCCATCAGACACCACCGCCCGCGCTCACGTTTGCGCGTTCGCGACGGCGCGCGAGGGCGCTCCTCGCTTCGACGCGATCGTCGAACGACCGCTTCTCGCCGCCGACGATTTGGTAGTCCTCGTGCCCCTTGCCGGCGACGACGACGACGTCGCCCGGCCGCGCGGCATCCACCGCCAGCGCGATGGCGCGCGCGCGATCGAGCTCGACGACGTAGCCGCGAGCACCGGCACGGAGCGCGAGGCTCGTCGTCTCGAGGCGACCGCCCGCACGAACGCCCGGCGTGATGGCCGCGGCGATGGCTCCCGGGTCTTCGGAGCGCGGGTTGTCGTTGGTGACGACGACGACGTCGGCGGCGCGGGCGGCCGCCTCGCCCATAGGGGCGCGCTTGGTGGTGTCGCGATCGCCGCCGCAGCCGAAGACGCAAAGGATTCTGGACTTCGTGACGGCGCGCACGCTCGCGAGGACCTTCTCGAGGGCGTCGGGCGTGTGCGCATAGTCGACGAGGACGACGATGTCGTCGCCGTCGGTCTCGCACCGTTCAAGGCGGCCGGGCGCGCCGAGCTCTTCGCGCAACGCAAGCTCGCCCGCGCGGATGTCGAGCTCCAATGCGTGAAGCACGCCGAGGGCGACGATGAGGTTCTCGAGATTGTGGGCGCCGACGAGGCGCGACTTCACGTCGACCGTGCCCACGGGCGTGCGAAGCGTCGCCTCGATGCCCCGCGCCGTGAACGTGACGGCCGTCGGTGCGATGTCGGCTTCGGACACGGTGGCGCCGACCTTCGTCGTCACTCGAAACAGCGGCGCGCGGACGCGCGTGGCGAGCATCGCGCCCGTTTTGTCGCCGACGTTGATGACCGCTGCGCCGGGCCCGGACGCCGTGAAAAGAAGCGCCTTCGCTTCGGCGTAGTCGTCCATCGACGAATGGAAATCGAGATGGTCTTGCGTGAGGTTCGTGAAGGCCGCGACGCGAAAGCGCACGGCGAGAACGCGCCCCAACGCGAGCGCGTGGGACGACGCCTCCATCGCCAAATGCGTTGCGCCCGCGGCGCGGAAGCGGGCCATCACGCGAGCGACCTCGTCGGCCTCGGGCGTGGTGTAGCTGGCCGCGATAGAGAGGTCGCCGAACGCGTTGCCGACGGTGCCGATGAAGCCGCAGTGGGGCGCGCCGAAGATGCCGTCGATGGCGCGGCGCACGAGATGGGCGGTGGTCGTCTTGCCGTTGGTGCCCGTGACACCGACGATCTCGAGGGTGAACGCCGGGTGGCCGTAGACCGCGGCGGACGCGTAGGCGAAGCCCGACGTGACGTCGGTCACGGCGACGACGGGCATGCCGGCGCTCGCTTCGTCGACCGAACCTGCTGCGGCGAGGACCGCGACCGCGCCTCGCGCACGCGCTTGCTCGATGAACTCCGTGCCGTCCGAGGTGATGCCTTTGCGCGCCACGAAAAGGTCGCCGGGCATCACGAGGCGGGAGTCGTGGTGGACGCCGTAGACGCGCGTCGACGCGTTCCCCAACACGGTCGCGTCGCCCGGAATTTCGCGCGCGATCTCGTCGAGGCGAAGGCCGCCCGCAGGAACGCCGGGCGCGCGATCGCGCATGGACGGCGGCGGAAGGCTCATGACGCCGGCTCGAAGACGAGATGAACGACCGCGCCCTTGGCCGCCGCCGAACCGGCCGTGGGGGTCTGCTTCGACAGACGCCCCGAACCTTCGATCTGCGGAACGAAGCCGGCGTTGCTGAGGGCGCGCACGGCGTCGCGCGCGGCCATGCCGGTCGCGTCGGGGACGCGCACCGTGTTGGGCGGAAGGGGCGCCGCCATCGCGGCCGCCTTGAGGGCTGCGTCGGCGGTGGGGTCGGGCGGATCGGACACGCCGAGCTGTGCGGGGGTTCCCGCCGCATTTTTTCCCATCGACGCCATCGTGGCGTCGGCCACGTCGCCCGCGCGCTTCACGCGATCGAGCTTCGCCGTTGCACCGACGGGCGCGACACCGAGGTACCGAAGGCTCGCCTGCGCGACGCGACGGAACACCGGACCTGCGAGGTCGCCGCCGACGTGGCCGATGGACGGATCGTCGAGGGTGACGGCGATGACGAGGCGCGGCCGTTCGACCGGCACGAACCCGACGAAGGACGCGTTGAAGTGGTCGGCCGAGTAGCGCCCCGTGGCCGGGTCGACCTTCTGCGCCGTGCCGGTTTTCCCGGCGACGCGGAAGCCCGGAACCGCGGCTTCGACGGCGGTGCCGCCCGGCTCGGTGACGGCCGTGAGCATCTCCGCGAGTGTGTGTGCGACGTTCGGCGGCACGGCTTCGCGACGGACGCGCGTCGTCCCCTCGCGAACGACGCGGCCACGCGAGTCGGTCACCTTGCGAACGAGGAGCGGCTCGAGGAGGCGACCGCCGTTGGCGATGGCGGCGAACCCCATGGCGAGCTGCACGGCGGTGACGCTGATGCCTTGGCCGAAGGCCGCGTTGGCGGTCTCGACGTCGAACCACGGACGGTTTCGCGGACGGAGCACGCCGGCCGCTTCGCCGGGCAACGAGAGCCCCGTCGCCTCGCCGAAGCCGAAGCGCTTGTAGGTGGAATAGAGGCCGTTTTCACCGAGGCCGAGGCCGATTTTGAGAGCGCCGATGTTCGAGCTCTTCGCGAGAATGCCCGTGACCGTCAGCCACTCGTGGGGGTGCGTGTCGTGGATGGTCGCGTTGTCGACCTGGTAGACGCCGCGCTCGCAGAAAATCGACTCCGTCGGCTTCAACGTGCCGGCCGCGAGCGCCCCCGCGATGGCGAAGACCTTCATGACCGAGCCCGGCTCGAAACGGTCGCTGATCGCGCGGTCGCGGCGCGAATCGACCTCGGACTCGCCGTAGTCGTTCGGGTTGTAGCCAGGCGTCGACGCCAGCGCGAGGATCTCACCGGTGTTCGGATCGACCACGACGAGCGCCGCCCCCCGCGGCTCGTACGTCTTCTGCGCCGCTTCGAGCTCGCGCTCTGCGAGGTGCTGAATCCCCTCGTCGATCGTCAGCATCACGTCGTGCCCTTGAAGCGCCTGCTCGTCGGTCACGCCTTCGGAAAAGATCAGGCGACCGCTTCGATCGCGAAGACCACGAATGTCTTCGGCGTGGCCACGGAGCTGCTCGTCCATCGCCAGCTCGAGGCCGTCTTTGCCGAGACCATCGGGCGCGACGAAGCCGAGCACCGGCCCCGCGAGCTCGCGACCCGGGTAAAACCTATGCCCCTCGCCTTCGACCGTGAGGCCGCGAATCGGCTTCGTCTGCCGTTTGGGGTCGCCGAGATCGCGGATCGCCGTCGCCTCTTCGTTCGAGATGCGACGCTTCAACCAGACGAAGCGACTGTGGTTACTGAGCTTGCGGGCGACGTCGA
>JANXMC010000300.1 GCA_025354825.1 Myxococcales bacterium | reverse complement strand
CCCGGGTCGCCCGGCTCGTGGCGCGGGTTCTCGGACTTCTGCGCGCCGTTGCGGTCCGTGAAGTTCAGCAGCAGGTCTTTGCCGTAGATGAACTGATCGCGCGAATCGTACGGGACGGCGTGCCGGCCCGTATCCATGCGGATCGCGTCGCACGGGCACGCTTCCACGCAGAAGCCGCAGAAGATGCAGCGGAGCTCGTCGATGACGAACTTCACCGGGTAGCGCTCGTAGCCGCGGCGCGTGTCGCCTTCCGGGTACTCGCCCGCTTCGATGAAGATGCACTGCGCTGGGCAGGCGGTTGAGCAACAGAGGCACGCCACGCAGCGCGGGCTCGCGTCTTCACGCTGCGTGAGGCGGTGCACGCCGCGGAAGCGCTCGGGGTACGGGCGTTTCTGCTCCGGGTACGAGATCGCGGTGACGCCGTCGGCGAGGCGGTTGGTGACCGGGTCGGGTCGCTCGTTTTTGACCCACTCCTTCGTGTTGACGAAGAAGTGCTTCATCGAGATGCCGACGCCGCGGAGGATCTCCGGGATGTACGACTGCGTGGAGACGGTCTTCTCGCCGCGGAAGACGGGGACCGCATTGAGCGTCGCGGGGGACTTTTTCGGGAATGCCTGCGCCATGACGTAACCCTTCAGGCCTGCATCGGAGATTCTTTGGAGCCACCGGCGAGCTCGGCCTGATTCGCCGAGGAGCCGACCACCCACGGCGTGTGCTTCGACGGGCGGATGAACCCGATGATGCCGCGCAGAACGAAGTACGTGATCGTGAGCGCCACGAGGGCCTGCGTCACGTCGGCCGCGATTTTGAGGCCCGCGGCGACGTCAGCGCCGGCGTTGTCGATCGCCATGAAGATGATGCCGGTGAGGAAGATGTTCGCCAGCGAGATGGGCAGAAGGACCTTCCAGCAAAGCTTCATCAGCTGGTCGTAGCGGAAGCGCGGGAGGCTCCAGCGGACGAAGCACTGGAACCAGCACAGGAACAGGACCTTGCCGAAGAACGTGAGCACCTGGAAGATCGTCACCCAGATATGCGGGAGAAGCTGGTGCACCAGCGTCGTCGTCCCGAAGGAGATCGTGAGCCCGTCACGGTGGAGGAACGGGAGGTTCCAACCGCCGAGGAAGATGGTCACGAGGAGCATCGAGCTCGTCGCGACCTCCATGTATTCGGCGAAGTAGAACATGCCGAACTTCATCCCCGAGTACTCGGTGAAGTAGCCCGACACGAGCTCGCTCTCGGCCTCGGGAAGGTCGAACGGGATGCGCTTCGACTCGGCGACGGCCGCCGCGAAGAAGACGAAGAACGTGAGGGGCTGCACGAAGACACCCCACGCGTTCTCGCCCTGCCAGCGAACCATCTCGTCGATACGCAGCGTGCCGTAGAGCATGAAGGCGCCGATGAGCGACATGCCGAGGACGACCTCGTAGCTCACCATCTGGCTAGCGGCGCGAAGGGCTCCCATGAGGGAGAACTTGTTGTCGCTGCTATAGCCGGCGAGGGCCGCGCCGACGATCCCCTGCCCGGCCAGCGCGAACACGTAGAGGATGCCTACGTTGAGCGTCGCGATCTGCATCGGGATCGGGAAAATGTTGTTCGCCGGATCCGCGCCGCACACGCCGAGGCGCGTGACGGCCGGGAAGATCATGTGGCCGTCTTTCGTGACGTGCCAGAGGCTCTGCGGGCAGACCGTGTCGCCGAAGGGAATCACGGCGAGGATCGCGAGCACCGGGATCATGACGACCATCGGCGCGAGGCTGAAGAGCAGCTTGTCGGCCTTCGGGGGCATGAAGTCTTCCTTGAAGAAGAACTTCAGACCGTCGGCCGCTGTGTGAAGAAGGCCTGCGGCGCGGAGCTCGAATTTCCCGAGCTTGAAGACGGCGCGGTTCGGGCCTACGCGGTCTTGAATCATCGCGCCCTGACGGCGATCGAGCCACGTCAGGAGAGCCCCGACGTTGAACACGAAGCCGATCATCACGAGGATTTTCACGAGGGCGGGGACGATGACCGCGATCATGATTTGGGAGGTCGTCATGGCCTTCTAGATTCTCGACTCTCGAGCGTTACGGGTTCGCCGTGACGGCGGGCGTGGCGCCGGGCGAAGGCGCGGGCTTCGCCTCGGCGGGGAGCTGCGCGCGAACTTCTTTGAGCTTCTTCCACGGCGTATCGACGCCGAGGGCCGCGCCGAGAGCCGCGAGCTGCTGCCATCCGGGCTTGCTCGAGCCTTCGAGCTCGAGAGCCTTGTCGGCGACCTGGTGCATCCCCTTCGCATTGACGTAGGTGCCGCTCGTCTCGGCCCATGACGCGGCCGGCAGTACGACGCGCGCCATCTTCGTGAGCGCCCCTTCGTGGGACGCGACGACGATCATCGAGCTCACACGGCCGAGGACTTCGAGGTCCTTCACGCCGCCGGGCGTCTCGCCGCCGAGGGCGATGACGTGGGTCACGCGGCCTGCGGCGATGTCCTCCATGAGCGTCGCGAACGGCTTCACGTCGCCTGCGAGCTGCTTCACGCCGTTGGTGTTCGGATTCTTGTCGCGGTTGATGAGGATCGTGTCCTCGTAGCCGTCTGTGATCGAGCTCGTCATGTAGACGCCCGCGCCCCCGGTGAGCTTCGAACCGAGCTGCTGGAGCGCCCAGTTGTCCTCGAGCGAATGCTGCGCCGACAGCACGATGGCGATCGACTCCTTCGCGACGGAGCCGAGAACGCGCTTCGCCTCTTCGAGGGCAACCGTCGTGAGCACGGTCTTGCCGCCGACCTTGGGCTCGGTGATCCGACCGTCGTGGGCGCGGTGGTACGAGAGCATCCCCTCGTCGCACATCCAGAACTTGTTGACCGCCTCGTTGTCTCGCGGGCGATAGCGCTGCGCCTTGTTGTAGCGGGGGTCGAAATCGAGGTGCGCGTTGCAGCCCGTCGCGCAGCCTTGGCAAACGCTGGGCACCGTGCGGAGGAACCAGACGCGCGCCTTGAAGCGGAAGTCTTTCGTGGTGAGCGCGCCGACCGGGCAGACGTGCTCGGTCATGAACGTGTAGTGCCCATCGAGCTGGCGGCCGGGGGCGACCGAGATCTCGTTGAGGTTGCCGCGCTCGCGCATGTCGAGGACGGGGTCTTGCGCGACTTCATCCATGAAGCGAACGCAGCGCGTGCACATGACGCAGCGTTCGGCGTCGTAGACAATCGTCGGGCCGAACACGACGGCCTTAGGCTTGTGCACCGGCTCGTCGCGCATCCGCTTCTTGTACTGGCCGTGATCGAGCCAGTAATCCTGAAGCTTGCACTCGCCGGACTGGTCGCAGATCGGGCAGTCGACGGGGTGGTTCAGGAGCAAAAATTCTTGAACGGCCTTGCGCGCGTCGACGACGTGGCTGCTCGTGTCCGAATTGACTTCCATCCCCTCGGTCGCGGCGTACTGGCACGACGGCTGGAGCTTCGGCTTCTTGATCGGCTTGTAGTCGTTGAGCGCCGCATCCCACTCGAGGATGTCGAGCATCATCGCGCGCTGGTTGGCCGCGGGGAGGATCTCGACGAGGCACATTCGGCAGTTGGCCGCGACCGAAAGGCCCGGGTGCCAGCAGTAGTGCGGGATCTCGATCCCCTGCCGCCAGGCGGCTTTGATGATCGTGTCCCCCGGCTCGAAGGGGATCTCTTTACCGTCAAGCTTGAACGTCGGCATCGCGGGACCTTTCCTCGAAGTCTTTCGTGGGAGAGGCGATCAATGATCGGAGATCAGTGATCGCACTCGCCGCCGATCATGTTCAGCGAGCCGAAGGTCGGCACGACGTCGCTGATCATGCGGCCGGTAATGAGCTTGCCGAGACCCGCCGTGATGGCGAAGGACGGCGGACGGATGCGGACGCGGTAGGGCGTGCCCGTTCCGTCGGAGACGAGGTAGAAGCCGAGCTCGCCGTTTCCGGACTCGGTGTATGAGTAGACCTCGCCGCGGGGGACTTTCGCCCCCTCCATGATCAGCTTGAAGTGCTGAATCGTCGCTTCGATCGTCGTGTAGACGTCGTGCTTCTCGGGGAGGACGAAGCGCGGATCGTCGACGTTGACCGGGCCGTCGTCCGCCATGCGAGCGAGGCACTGATCGATGATGCGTGCCGACTGACGAATCTCTTGGAGGCGCACGAGGAAGCGATCGAGCGTGTCGCCCTTGGTGCCGACGGGGACGTCGAAGTCGACCTGGTCGTAGAACATGTACGGATGCAGCTTGCGGATGTCGTAGGGCACGCCGCACGCGCGCAGGCAGGGGCCCGTCCAGCCGAGGGAGATCGCGTCTTCCTTCGAGATGGTGCCGACGTTCTCGAGGCGGTCGACGAAGATCCGGTTCTTGAGGAGCATCTTTTCGCCTTCTTCGACGATGGCGATGATCCTCGGAACGGTGCCGCGAACGAGCTCTTTGAACGCGGGGGACGGCGGCTTCGCCATGCCGCCGATGCGGCCGAAGGAGTGCGTCAGGCGGGCGCCCGTCTCCTCCTCCATGATGTCCCAGATCATCTCGCGGGCTTTGATGAACCAGAGGAACGGGGTGAACGCCCCGAGCTCCATGGCCATCGCGCCGTCGCAGGTGAGGTGGTCGGACATGCGGGCGAGCTCGCCCAAAATCATGCGGTACCACGAGCAGCGCTCGGGGACGGCGAGGCCGCAAAGCTTCTCGACGGCGAGCGAGTAGCCGACGTTGCAAAGCATCGGCGACACGTAATTCAGGCGGTCGACGTAGGGGAAAACCTGCGCCCACGTGCCGCGCTCGCACATTTTCTCGAAGCCCCGATGCAGGTAACCGATCTGAACGTCGGCCTTCTGGATCGTCTCGCCCGATAGCTCGAGAACGATGCGCACCGTCCCGTGCATGGCCGGGTGGGACGGGCCCATGTTGAGATGCATCGGATCGCTCGGGAGCTCGAGCTCGCCCTCTTCGAGTTCCAGATCTATCGGTTCCATGCGGCTTTCTCGGAAAGTCTTGGGGAGAGCGGAGGAGCGGTCAACGGCCCGGCGCGGGCGTCAGTTCGCGTCCGGGTCCGTGTTGATCCAGTTTTTTCGGCCGAAGCTCATACCCTCGTCGGCGTGGAAGGGGCCCTGCTTCTCGAGCGGGAGGCCGGCCTCGGCTTCGGTGCGGTACGGGATGAGCGGCTGCGTGCGCTGCGCCGGGTAGTCCTTGCGGAGCGGGTGCCCCTCGAACTCCGGATACATGAGGATACGGCGAAGGTCGGGGTGACCCACGAAGTTCACGCCGCACATGTCGTAAACCTCACGCTCGAACCAGTTGGCGGCGAGCCACAGGTGCGTGAGCGTTGCGATGTCCGCGCCGTCCATGTCCTCGTCGCCGACGCGCGCCTTCACGCGAATGCGGTGCTTGAGCGAGACCGAATACAGGTGGAGGACGACTTCCATCCGCGGCTCGCGCTTCGGGTAATCGACGCCGCAGAGATCGACGAACATGTCGAAATCGAGCGCTGGATCGTGCCGAA
>JANXMC010000266.1 GCA_025354825.1 Myxococcales bacterium | reverse complement strand
CGAGCGCGCGCGCCGCCGCGGTCGCATCGAGCTCGCCGTGGGCCTCGGAGCTCCCCGCGTCCATGGGGAACGACGGAAGCGGCGACGGATGCGGCGTGCGGTACACGTGCACCGGCAGCTCGCGCTCCGTGTCGGGAGCGTGCGGCACCGACGCCGGCAGCGACGCGCGCACGGCATCGAGCGCATCGTGCGCGTTGAGACTGAGACTGCCCATTTGCTTCACGCCGCTATGGGACGGCGACGCTTGCCGACCGCGCGCGTCCGGCGGGCTGCTCGGGATCGACGCACGGCCCGTGCGCCCGCCCGGTGCGCCCATCGCGTCGCCCTCGCCCATCGCCGCGAGAGCCTGCTTCAGCCGCTCTTTTCGCCGTTCGAGCTTCGGCCCCACGCGCGCACGCACAGCCCGCGCAACATCGGCCTGGGTCACGACCAGCGAGCCGCTCTTTGCGAGCCACTGCTCGAGGGCGATCCGCATTCGCTCCGCGCTCGTGAATCTCTGCGCCGGGTGCGGCGCCATCGCGCGCGCGATGATCTGTTCGAGCTCCGGGGGGAAATCATCCATCCGCGCCGAAGGCGGCATGGGCCTGCACGCCATCACCTGTTGAAGAACGAGATGGTCCTCCATCGCATCGAACGCTCGGTGACCGGTCGCCGCTTCGTAGAGCACGCAGCCGAGGGCGTAGACGTCGCTCCGCTTGTCGACGGTCCCCTGCGAAATCTGCTCCGGCGACATGTAGTGGAGCTTGCCGCGCAGCTGGCTTTGCGTCGCATCGTCGGGAGGCGCTTGGCCGAGCGCACGCGCCACGCCGAAGTCGGCGACCTTCGTGTGCCCATCGAGCGTGACCAAAATGTTCTGCGGCGAGACGTCCTGGTGCACGACGCCGAGCGGGCGCCCCTCTTCGCCTTCGAGCGAGTGGGCGGCGTGGAGCCCTGCGCACGCGTCGGCCATGAGCCTCGCGGCGACGCGCGGCTCGAGCGCGTAGGCCGTGGTCGGACCCGGATCGCTCGCGCGATCGCCGCGCCCCGACGACGGCGGCGCCGCGCCCTCGGAGCGCAGAATGTGAAACAGCGAATCGCCGTTCACCCACTCCATCGCAAGGTAGAGAACGTTCCCCTCCTCGCCGAGCTCGTGAACCTCGCACACGTTCGGATGGTGAATCTCCGCGGCAATGCGCGCCTCGTCGAGAAACATCCGCTCGAACTCCGGCGTCCGCGCGAGGTGCGGGAGAATCGTCTTGATGGCCACGAGCTTCGAAAAGCCGCGGTGGCCGGTCATTCGCGCGGCCCAAACGCGCGCCATGCCGCCGGCGGCGACGGGCAACAAGATCTCGTAGCGCCCGAGGCGCGTGCCCGGTGCCACATCGTCGCTGGCGAGGAGGCCGTTCTCCTCGACGTCTTCGGGCGCCAGCCACTCGGACATCAGTAGGAGAATGCTACACTCTTCTTGCTCCTGGTGCCTCCCTGCCGGTGCCCTCGCCTCGTGCGCCGGCCGCCGGCTCAGCGTCCGCACGACGCACCGCGCCGCGCCGTTCTGCGGCGCGCGCTGCGTCACCCGTACCGACCTTGCGTCAGGCGTTGTACGATGCGCCCGCGCGACAGGTCCGGCCGCACGTGCGACTCCAACCGCGTACCGTTCATCTCACGAATCACCGCGGGAAGCCGCGGCCCGAGCGAGGTCCTCATGGGTGCTCTCACGATCGAGACGGATAACGGCAAGCACAACGGTACGAACGGCGGGACCGGCACCGCCAAAAATACGGCCCCCGCGAAGAGCGCCGACAGCGTCGTGAAGAGCTACGCACCGGCGACGGGCGAGCTCCTTGGCGAGGTGCCGGTGACGAGCCCGGCCGACGTGACGGCCACCGTCGCGCGCGCACGGAAAGCGCAGGCCGCGTGGGCCATCGTCCCCGTCGCCGAGCGCGCAGAGCGCCTTCTGCGCTTCCGCGACGCCCTCGTCGACCGGGCCGACGAGCTGGTCGATTTGCTCTCGCGCGAGACGGGCAAGCCCCGCCACGAAGCGCTCTTGCACGAGGTGATGACGATCGCCGATCTGGCGACCTACTACTGCAAGAACGCCGAGAAGATCCTCGCCCCCGAAGAAATCTCGTTCCACCTCCTCGTTCACCGCAAGGCCAAAGTCCACTTCGTCCCGCGCGGTGTCGTCGGCGTCATCTCGCCGTGGAACTTCCCGTTCTGCATCCCCATGGGTGACGTCCTCGCGGCGCTCATCACGGGCAGCGCAGTCGTTGTGAAGCCCAGCGAGGTCACGCCGCTGATCATGCTGAAGGCGAAGGAGATCTTCGACAGCACGGGCCTCCCGCAAGACCTCTTCGGCGTCGTCGTCGGCTACGGCCCCACGGGCTCGGCGCTCATCGACGCGGGCATCAACAAACTGGTCTTCACCGGCGGTGTCGACACCGGCAAGAAGGTCGCCGCAGCGTGCGGCGCGCGCCTCATTCCGTGCGTCATGGAGCTCGGTGGTAAAGCGCCGCTCATCGCCTGCGCCGACGCCGATCTCGAACGCACCGCCCGCGCCATCGTTTACGGCGGCTTCGCCAACTCCGGCCAGGTCTGCATCTCCGTCGAGCGCGTTTACGCCCACCGCGACATCTACGATCCTCTCGTGCAACGCGTGAAAGAGCTCGTCGGCGAGCTGCGCCAGGGCGACCCCCAGGCCGACTTCGTCGACGTCGGCGCCATCATCTTCCCCAAGCAGATCGACATCGCCGAAGCCCACATCGCCGACGCGGTAAAGAAGGGCGCCGAGCTCGTCATCGGTGGCCATCGTCGCAAGGGCGCAGGCCAGTTCTTCGAGCCGACTGTGCTTGCAAACTGCAACCACGACATGACCGTGATGCGCGAAGAGATCTTCGGCCCGGTCCTCGGCATCCAAAAGGTCTCGAGCGACGAAGAGGCCCTTCGACTCGCCAACGATTCGCACCTCGGGCTCAACGCCTACGTCTTCACGAAAGACCGCGCCAAAGGCGAGCGCCTCGCCGAGCGCGTCGAAGCCGGCAGCGTCGTCGTGAACGACGTGCTTTCCAACTACGGCGCCGCCGAAGCGCCGTTCGGCGGCATCAAGCAGTCGGGCTACGGTCGCGTCCACGGCGCCGACGCGCTTCGCGACATGGCCGAGCGCCGCCAGGTGAACCTCGATCGCATCCCTATGCCCGGACGCGACCCGCTCTGGTACCCCTATTCAGAGACGAGCTTCCGCTGGTTCATGCGCGGCCTGAAGACAATCTTCAAAGGCGGCGGCGTCGTTCAGCGCATGCGCGAGCTCTTCTAACGAATACGCGCGGAGATCATGCAGGGGTTCATCGATCTTCATTCGCACTGGATCGCCGAGATCGACGACGGCGTTCGATCGATCCCAGCGGGCATCGCGCTCCTGCG
>JANXMC010000230.1 GCA_025354825.1 Myxococcales bacterium | reverse complement strand
GAAGGCGACACCGAAGAAGGGGGCACGGCGTGCTCGATCCTGATCCGCGTCGTGCCGTCGGCGCGCGCACCGTTCTTCTCTGCGCCTTCGCGTTTGTGCTGGCGCTTTTCGCAGGCGTCTTCGCGCAGCTCCTCGTGCACTTCATCGCGTTCTTCACCAACCTCGCCTTTTACGGAAAGCTCTCGTTCGCCAACGCGGCCCCCGCGGGGCATCACCTTGGCCTGTTCGTACTTGCCATTCCCGTGATCGGCGGGCTCGTCGTAGGCGTGTTGGCTCGGTACGGGTCGGCCGCAATTCGCGGCCACGGCATTCCCGAAGCGATGGAACGCGTCCTCGAGCACGCGAGCCGCATCCCCGCGCGCATCATGATTCTCAAGCCGCTGTCGGCCGCCATTTCAATCGGCACGGGAGGGCCGTTCGGCGCGGAGGGGCCCATCATCGCGACGGGAAGCGCGCTCGGATCGGTGCTCGGTCAGCTCGTCCCCGTCACGGCAAACGAGCGCAAGACGCTCCTCGCCGCGGGCGCGGCCGCGGGGATGGCGGCGATCTTCGGGAGCCCGGTTTCGGCGGTCCTCCTCGCCGTGGAGCTGCTTCTGTTCGAGCTTAGCCCGCGTACCCTCATTCCCGTGTCGCTCGCCGCCGCCACGGCGGCCGCCGTGCGCATCGCCCTCGTGGGCGCTGCACCCGTGTTTCCGATGGCCGTCCCCACGGTTCCCAACACGGCCGCCATGGCACTGTACGTCGCGATGGGCGCGCTCGTAGGCGTCCTTTCGGTTGCCGTCACGCGTGCCGTGTACGCGGTGGAGGACGCCTTCGAGAAGCTTCCGATTCACTGGATGTGGTGGCCCGCGCTCGGCGGCATCGCCGTTGGCATCGTGGGGTATCTCGAGCCGCGAACGATGGGCGTGGGATACGACAACATCGAGCAGATCGTCGCAGGCGAAATCGCAGGCCGCGCCCTCGCGCTGCTGGTCGCGCTCAAGTTTATCTCGTGGGTCATCGCCCTCGGAAGCGGAACCTCCGGAGGCACGTTGGCGCCTCTCTTCACGCTCGGTGGTGGCGTCGGCGCGCTCTTGGGCGGGCTGCTTGCGGCGGCTTTTCCAACCCTCGGCATCGACCCTCGAATGGGCGCTCTCGTGGGAATGGCGGCAATGTTCGCGGGGGCGTCTCGCGCGCTTCTCGCGTCGATCGTGTTCGCCTTCGAGACCACACGCCAGCCCGTGGGGCTCCTCCCACTTTTGGGAGGGTGCACGGCCGCCTATCTCATGGCGTCGCTGCTTATGAGGCAGTCGATCATGACTGTGAAGATCGAACGCCGCGGCGTCGTCGTCCCCGTCTCGTTCGCGGCCGACGTGCTCGAGCAAATGACGGTGCGCGAGCACGCCACCGCGGACGTCACCGTGCTCCTTCGCGAAAGCCTGTTGGGCGAGATTCGGACGCGCCTGGTAGAGGGCGACCTCACGACGAGCCACCAGGGCTTTCCGGTGGTCGACGGCGCGGGCGCGCTCTGCGGCGTCGTCACGCGACGGGAAATAATGTCGATTGCGCACGCGGACGACGCCAGCGTCGCGTCGCTCATCGTCCGGCCGGCCGTGGTGGCGTTTGCCGAGAGCCCGCTGAGGGTCGCCGTCGACATCATGGCGAGCGAGGGCGTTGGGCGGCTACCCGTCGTCACGCGGGATGCACCGACGCGCATCGTGGGCATTCTCACACGCAGCGACGTTCTCCGGGCCTACCGGCGCAATGCCCACGACGATCGCCGCTCGGAGCCGCGCCTCGCGAAAGGTTTTAGGGTGACCCGAACCCTCGAATGAGATCCGCCACCGCGCTCGCAATGCCCTCCGCGCTCACCGGCTTGGCGAGATACGCCGTGAAGCCGGCTTCGATCGCTCGTGTGCATTCGCCCGGCGCAGAGAACGCCGTGAGCGCGAGCGCGGGAATGCAGCCCCCCTGCTGTGGCGGGAGGCGTCGTACGCGCCTGAGGAACGCGTACCCATCTTCGCCGGGCATACCAACGTCGCTAACGAGGATATGGGGCTGGAATCGCTGTAGTGCTTCCATCCCTTCCGACGCCGAGGGCGCGGTCTCGACGACGGCCCCCTCTGCATCGAGGATCGCTGCGAGGAGCTCGCGCGTGTCGGTATCGTCCTCCACGACCAACACGCGCTTATCGCGAATGACGCTGTGAGAGGCTCCTCGGCCGCCCGTGCCGTTCGACGCTACGGCAATCGACACGGTCGTATTGGGAATAGGGTGTCGCATGGTCGCCCCGTCACGAGACCGCCGCCCTCGCCCTCTGGTCGCGTTGCGCCGGTCGCGCGCGGTCTTGGGCGCGCTGCAGCCACCGCTGGAGCCCGAGCTTCGCGAGCGCTGTTACGGCCGTGAGCAGCATGCTTTTCACCGCGGGCGGGACCGATGACTTCGCGGGGGGCGGCGGATCGCCTCCCAAAAGCGCCGCAGCCCCCATGAGGCGACGGAGCGGCTCTTCGTAGAGCGGGCGGTTTGCGCGCGCGCGATTCCGCACGAGCACGTACGCGCCTGCGGCCGCAATGCCGACGACTGCGACGGTCGCGGCGAGCGCGAGAGCTTGCCCTTCGGTGAGGCCGAGGTCTTCGCGCGTCACGGAGGCGGTCGAGATGTCGTCGGTCATAGCGATCCTATCTTTGGGAAGGTGCACTCTGTCGTGAGCGCGGCGTCGTCACGCACGTGAGTGCACCGCTCATGCCTGCTACTTAGATTCGCTCCCTTCCCCGATCGCGCGTTTTTCGCGGCGCAACGAGCGGCGACGTCGTTCCGGCGGGCGAGCCGTTGCGCAAGCCGCGTGCGCGTATCGCCACACGCGTGGCAGTCTCACGCGGTTCGCGCGATCTCTCACGTGTGCGTGCGTGCTCTCCCTCTAGCGGCGGACGGCGCTCTGCGGCATGGTCGCCGGCACCATGAACCAACCGCTTCGGGTAAGCTCGCGGCCACCTCCGCGTCGATGTCGAAAGTGCGGAGTCTCCGCGCTCCGTCGGTCGCCGAGGCGCGGTGTCGAGTACTTGTTTTCGGTCGCGATGCTGCTGCCGTACCGCTGCGATGCGTGCAACCGGCGCTTTCTCGCGTTCGCCATTGGGCGCGGTGTTTCGAATACGGCGCGCCCTTCGGCGTAATCTCGCGCACCGTGAGCCCCCGCCAAGCGCTTGGGCTTTCTCCCCGCCGTCGCATCGCAATCGGCGTCGTGGTCGCGGAGCGAGGCTCCCACTCATCAGATGAGCCAGGCGGCCAGCGGGAGGGCGGCGCAAACCCTGCGACGACCGTAGGCCCGAGCGCTCTCCGTAACCCGCAGGGCGGGACGACGCCGGTGGTGGGGATTAGGGGAGGCGACCGCCTTGCGGAGTGGCCACGAGCAGCTCGTACATCCCATTGCATGCAGCATCTTCCGACGTAGTCGCGGTGCACTCCCGAGCGAGCGCCGTAGCGACGGCGAGGCACACGCCCATGAGTCCACTGAGCTTCGTGCGCCCTCTCGAGATCGACGCGGTTTGCCGTCCGAGGCGCGCGACCGTTGCGACGTACAAATCGAACCGCTCGCGACTCGAGGCCGCAGGCGCTTGCGACGGGTGGAGGCTTAGGCCGCTCCCATGGAAGCGGTAGCGGTCTCATCGGCTCTCCTTGGGCTCGATCAGGTCGAAGCGGTTTCCGTACAGATCTTCGAACACGGCCACCGTGCCGTAAGGCTCGTCGGACGGCGAACGGACGAAGGTCACACCGCGTGAGACCAACGCGTCGTAGTCGCGCCAGAAGTCGTCGGTCTCGAGGAACAGGAAGACGCGGCCTCCCGTCTGGTTACCGACACTGGACGCCTGCTTCTCCGAAACTGCACGCGCGAGCAAGATGCCTACGCCCGTGGAGCCCGCGGGGCGCACGCGAACCCACCGTTTGCCGCCTCCGAGGTCGCTGTCTTCGAGTCGCTCGAAGCCGAGCTTGTCGACGTAAAACGCGAGAGCCTCGTCGTAGTCGCGAACCGTCACCGTGAGCTGCGTAATGTGCATCGGGTCACCTAGGGTCGGCGCGTCCGTAGGTCCGTCCCGTCACGCCCCAGCCCCAATCCTAATTTGCATCGAGCCAGGCTTGAATCTCCGCCTTCTGGCGAGGATACACCGGGCCGCCGACTTTCTTCACGGCCTCGTCGACGACGGCGAGAACCGCTTCCGCGTCACGACGGGCAGCCGGCTTCTCTCCGTTCAAGGCGCGCGCACGCGCGAGGTCGAACCTCGACGCCGAGAGGTCGATCGGCGCCACCTGGCCCGCCGTGGCGTCATCCACCGCCCGTGCGAGCGTTGCGCGCGCGCCCGCGACATCGCCCGTCGAGAGCAGCGCTCGGCCTACGTCGCTTCGAACGAGCATCATCATGATGGCGTCGTCCGCGTCGACCTTCTCGAGAATGTCTCGACTCTCAAGTGCGTGTCGCAAGCTTGCCTCGTTGAACCCCATGGCGAGCTCGGCCTCCGCGAGGGACGCCAGGGTTAGCCCGTGCCGGAAGCTTCCAGGATCGATCTCGCGAAGGCGCGCTTCGAACGGCGCCGCAGCCGCGAGAACGTCCGCGAACATCGACAGCTCTTTCTTGACCGCAATCACGTTTACCAGCGCGACTTGGCAATCTGGATGATCGGGCGGATAGGCCTGCCGCATCGTGCTGAGCACGTGCTCGAACATGGGAAGGGCAATCTCGGGGTGTCCCCGCATTCCCGCGACGACGGCAAGATCGCCCTCGCGCCTCGCCTCCATCACGGGGTGCTCGCCGAGGCGAGCGACCGCGCTCCGCGCTTCCTGGACCGCGCCCATGGTGAGCTCCTCGCTCCCCGAGTGGGCCCACGCTTCCAGTCGTGCAAGCGTCACCAACGTGGCGGACGTCGCATCCCCGCTGTGGCGCGCGGCGGCATCGGCATAGGCGATCCAGAGGAGCCCTTCGTCCACGTGACCCAGTCCGACGTGCACCCCACCGACCGCGCTCCAAAGGCGCGCGAGCAGGCGATCGTCTCCAATGCGAGAGGCGATCTCGGCTGCGGAGTGGTAGGCGGCGATCGCAGCGGCATGTTGCCCGTCCGTGTCGAGCTCGCGGCCGTACGTGCTGAGTGACTCGGCTTCGAGCGCGTCGTAACCCGTCGCGTGAATGTCCGCGAGGAGGGCGGGGGTCGCTTCGAGCGCGTACTTTCTCCGGCCCGTCACGTCGTCGGCAACGAGCTTCGCGGAGCGATCACGGAGGGCGTCGAGTTGGGACTTAGGCGCATTTGGGAGCGGCCCCGCGGTGGACAGGAGCGCCTTCGCGTCGGAGCACCGCGCGATGGGTGGCAATGCCGCGATCGCATCGCCCACGCGCGCGACCACCGCGTCGTCGGCCTGCACGAAACGGGATACCTCCGCATCGACCGCGCGAAGCGCGTCATCGAGGCACTGCATCCTAAGATCGAGAAGCGCTTCGGACTGGGTGCCCGTGGTTCGCGTCGCCTCACACGCCGCGCGGTACGTCGTCGACCACTTCGCCGTGTACTCGTCCAGCGTCGTTGCCGCGAGTGTGCTCACCGCGGTCGCGTAAGGGAGGCTCGACGTGTGAAACGCGGCGTCGAGCGCGCGTCGCTTCGAGGCGTCCCATACCGACGCAACGCGGGCAGGGCCACCCGAGCAAAGCGCCGTGCGGGCAACGTTGCGGTTCACCTGGTAGACGACGGCGAGCGCCGCCGCGAAGGAGACGGCGATAGCGATTGAGGCGAGCGTTGCGTAGCGACGCGGGCGTGTCGCGCGGGAGAGCGCGTCGAGCAACGCATGCATGCTCGGCGTGCGCTTCCCGGGCTCGAACGCGAGAGCGGGCGCGAGCGCGCGAAAGATGCGGCGTGGCACCGCAGGCGTCGAGGGTTCGGCGGGGCCTCGCGCGATCGCGTCGAGTTGGGTTTCAACAGTATGTCCATCGAAAGGGCGCTCTCCATAAAGCGCCTCGTACAGAGAGACGGCGAAGCTGAACACGTCGGCGCGAGCGTCCGTGGGCTCCCGTCGGAGCTGTTCGGGTGGCATATAGGCGGGCGTCCCAAGCAACGCCCCGTTGGCCGTCAACGGCGCGGCTGCGCCGAACGTCACGTCGGCCGTGTCACCATCACGCGCCGGCTCGGCCTTTTCACGGGCAATCCCGAAGTCGGCGACCCTCGGCGTGTCTCCTCGATCGACGAGCACGTTGTCGGGCGTGAAGTCGCGGTGCAGGAGCCCCGCGTCGTGAGCGGCCGCGAGCCCACGGCCCGCTGCCATGTAGATTTTGAGGATGGCGCGCGTTTCGCGCGGCTCCAACGCGCGCCACGCGCGCAGCGTTCCGCCTGCGACGTGCATCATGGCGATGAAAAGCGCGCCGTCGTGGCTGCCGACGTCGTAAACGGGCAGCACGTTCTCGTGAGCGATGCGCGCCATCGCCTTCGCTTCACGCTCGAGTCGCGCGCAAAGGGTCGCGCGCTCGCGCCGATCGTCACGTAAAAGCTTTAGCGCCACCTTGCGGTCAAGGTTTGGGTCGTACGCCGCGTACACGACACCCATTCCCCCAGCACCGAGCTTCTCGAGCAAGAGGTACCGACCGAATCTATCAGGTGCGATTGAGCTCGGGGGCGTCCGCGATGCCTGCGGCGTGCTCCCCGTGAGCGCGGCCTCGGAGTCGGGAGTTGTCCCGCGATCGAGATTCCTATTTGAGTCGCCCTCAAGCTTCACGAGCGAAACGCTATCACGCTGCGTGACGCGGACGGGCCGCGGCGACGACCGCCGTTCTACGGGCCGCAAGCCAAGTGCCTTCTCGCGCCACAGACGTTAGCTGGACTCGGATCTCACATACGAACCAGCTGCGGCGTGGCGCTCGATGTTCTTGTCATACCGTCGCCGAGCTGACCCGTGTCGTCCATTCCCCAGCAGTAGACGTCGCGATCTTCCACGACGACGCATGTGTGTTGAAACCCAACCGCCAGCCCTGTCACTCCATGCAAACCGGGGACGTCCTTTGCCAGCATGGTGGTCTCGCCATTGGGGTCTCCGTTGATTCCCCCCATGGCCGTGCCCCAACAGGCGACCGTGCCTCCTCGGCGAAGCACGCATGTGTGGGCGCGACCTGTCGCCACGTCGATAGCGTCGTCGACGCCTGGAACGAGACGCGGGGCCTCGATGACGACTTCGGGTGTCGTGCCGACGGGGCGCATATCGAGGCCACCATCGGGCAGCGGGCCGAGCCCGTTGCCCTCGTCGAGCCCCCAGCAGGCGACATGGCCGTCGCGAAGCGCGGCGCACGCGTGAAAGTAGGACGTCGAGACTCGCGCCACCGCGGTGCCGGGCAGGGGCGCGACGCGGCTGCCGCTCCCCCCGAGCTCGGAGCGTTGAGGCAACCCAAAGCAGGTCAACTCGCCGGCACCGCTTACGGCGCACCCAAATTGGGAGCCAAGCGACAAAGATGCCAGTGCGTGTCCAACGTCTGGTCCTCGGCCCGGCGCGAGGTCGCCGGCGCCGTTCCAGTTCCCCCAGCATGTGAGAACATCGTTGTCATCCGTGGCGCAGGTCGCCGTCATGCCTGACGCGAGGCGCGCGGGGCTTGCGACGCCGACTACCAACTTCGCAAGGAAGGAATCAACTGCAGGTGAGGAGCCGAGCTGGAGGTTGTCGTTCACCCCCCAACAGACGATGCGGCCGTCGTCGAGTCCGGCGCACGCGTGGTCGGAGTCCGCACCGACGGCGAGCGTTCGCACGTGATCGAGCACGACGTGCGCCACATCTGTGGTGATCGCTGCAGTACGCAACTGCTGTCCGTGCTCGTTGCTCCCCCAGCACCGGACGGTCCCAGATGAAAAGAGCGCGCAGGAAAAGCCCGTTCCTAGAGCAAGCGTGATGTTGGGCGTGGCGGCGTCTGGAGCGCTTGTGGCGGACGCCTCGGTGCCGCCATCTGGCGACGAGGTACTCGGTTGCGCGGGCGGCGTGACTTCGGGTAGGGCATCGCCGACGCCCGCATCGCAGCCGGCGTTCGAACAGGGCTCGTCCGGCGCAAATCCGGTGCATGCGAAGCCCACGACTGCACTCGCCACGAGGACGACTCCCGCGACGCTAAGCGACCCTCGAAACATCATCCCGACCGCGATGCCACGGCCGCCACGTCCTCGCAAGCTCGGTTAAAAAGCTCCCCCCAAGGTGAGCTGCGATCCGCGCAGTCCGACCCAAGCAGTTTTCTTCGCCGACGCTGTACTGCCGTGGACGACGAGCACCACGCCCGTGCCCGCGAGGACCGCTCCCACTCCGAACGCGACCGCAGCGAAGGCCGTCGCCCGCGTCACGGCCGTGCGTTCGTCGTCGCACGTGGTCGAGCGCGTGGCGGGTGGACAGCGCGACGTGTCCTCGTTGTACGTCGTCAGGTGCGATTGGCGCGCTACCACGGCTGCAATTCCTGAGGCCGTCATGACGCCGGCGCCGACGAAGGATGCCAATGCCCACGTCGCCTCCGCGCTTCGAGCGCGCGGAGCCGGTTGCGATTCCGCAGGAAGGGGAGTCAGCGCGAGCGCGGGTTCAGGCTGCGGCGGGGCAGGCGGCGTCGTCTCGCCGTCGTGATTCAACATGGGGACGAGCGTCAGAACTTCTCGGGCGATCGCGCCGGGAGCCACATCCAGCGTGCGACGGACCGTCATGTAGCCCGCGGAGCTGCCGTCGAGCGCCACCGTCCCGGCTTCTACGCGTGCGCGACGGGGGAGGGGCCCTTCGGCAATGCCGTTCACGTAAAGCGTCGCCCCCTCGACATTCGAGGACACATCGATGGTCGCGAGGTGCGCGCGAATGGCGATCATGGCCGCGTCGAGCACGCTTCGGTTCTTCTCAATCCACGGATCTCCTCCCACGCCGAGGGCCGTGGCGAGCGACGCCTCGGCAGCGAGCCACCTCCCCAAGGCCTGCTGGGCGAGAGCGATTTGTGCGCGAATTCGCGCGCTGGGCTCGATCTCGTAGGCCTGTTCGAACGCCTGCAGCGCTTCCACGTCGCGTTGCGCGCGCCTGAACGCGACGCCCCTCGCGACAGCAACTTCGACTTGCGATGGAGCGGTATCACCGTAGGCAGACGAGCCCGACGTTAGGAGTGCCATCGCGAGAAATGTCGAGCGTAGGCGCCGCGCTCCTGAATGCAGCAACGGTTGCAAAGTTCTGCTCACGGTAAGCTTTCGCACGATTAAGGATAGCCCACTTTGAACCCGAATGCGGCTCGGCGGCCCTCGCCAGAGTGTCTTGCGAGGGCCGCCGCGCGGCTTGGTTTGGATGCTAGGTTCGAGCTAACCTAGCGTCGGTGTCAGTCCGTGACGCACTGCGGATAGTGAACGTCGCAGCTATCATCGCAATTTGTGTTGCCGTGCGGATAGACGTGAAAGCAAACGCGATGGCATGCGGCCCATGCATGGCACGCCACCGAGACGCTCTGCTCCTGAATCTTCGCGGGAATGCTTTTGACTTCCGTCTGCTCAGACGCCTGCTCGGGCGCGGGAGACCGCCTCACGCAATGGGCGTGCCCAGACACATCGGAACGCGACTGTGGTCATCGCACACGAAATGGGGGAGGGACGGGGATCGCGCGCCTCTATCGTTCCGAAACAGCGCGCGGAACAGTGGAACGCGTTTCGGCACGAATCGCATTGGTACGTGACCGAGAGCGAGCGCGTCTGAGCCGACGTAGGAATTGAGCTCTCTATCGCTGATTAATTTAGGAAGACCAGTCGATTTGCATATGGATTCGCAAACCGAATTGGGCGTTGGGCGGGATGCAAGGGAACGAACGTCGCACCTCGGACCAGCAGAGCGCGTGCGCCGGATTGGCGTCGTGCGCTCGCGGTCGGTTCTTGGGTATCGGATAGGGAACTACCAACCCCAAATAGCGTCGAGCTCACGGCAGGTATCCGCGGGCTCCGTTCGCGAGCCAGCCGCCGAACTTCCACGTCGCTGCGGCTGCGCAGCCAGCTGTGATCTCCGCGACTGCTCGCGGGGATCACAGGCGCGCTCGTCGGCAAGCGTGAGCTCACCCCTCGCCGCGCGCGCGCACTCGACGACGAACGTCGGCGCGCCTATCGCCGCGGGGCGAGCTCGCTCAGGAGCGGTGACGGAGCTTGTCGATCGAGCTTTCGAGCATCCTCTTCATCTTGTCCGCCGCGCCCTGCACCGCCTGATCGAGCGTGGGCGCGTGGTGGGTCACCGCGCTCGGCGCAAGCCCTTCGACATGCGCTTCGAGGGTGCAACGCTTGTCTTCGTGACCCTTTTTCGACGCACTCTCGTCGCTCATATGAACTTCGACGCGCGTAATGCGACCGCCGCAATGACTCAGGGCAGACTCGACGACGCCGGTGATTCGTGTGGTGAACGATTCGTGCTGGGGGGCGTCCGAGCTAATTTGAATTTGCATCCTGTCTCCCTTGGTAACGATGAGATTGGGCTGTAGCCGTTCCGGTGCGCAATTGCCCCACCTGCGCACGCGTGCGCGGTTTGGGACCCTGTCGAAGCACCGATTCGAACTTCAAAATCCCTCCACCGAGCCTTTTTTACGCCTCATTTCCATCCTAACGCGGTGCGTGGCTTGGGCCGTCGAAGTTGGGAGCAAGCCCCGTGCTAGGCGGCCCGCGTCCCTTGCGCCCATCGCTCACGGCGGCCGACTACGGGACCCCATCTACGGGGCGCTCCACCCCGACTGCGTACACGCCCTTGTCGTTGGCGTGAGCCCGAGCCTTCGCATTGCCGTGTTAGGACCACATTTTCGGTGGGACCCAGCCGCCGAAAGCGCGTTCGAGCTCCATCGCCACCGCGATCGTCACGTGGTCGTTGCCGTGAGCTCCCACCACCTGCACGCCCAAGGGGAGCCCGTCGTCGTTGAGCCCCAACGGCACTTGTGTGACGGGCAGCTCCATTACATTGAGCACGGCCGTGTAGACCCAGTTGAAGGGGGACGCCATGGGCCACTGATGCTTCGGCGCGACGGTCGTGTACGGCGGATAGAGCATGACCCCGTTGTCACCAATCAATTCCACCAATTCGTCGCGCAGCTGCTCACCAAGGGCGATCATCTTGCGCGTGTGCGCCGGCATGATCTTCGCGAACGGCTCGACGAGCGCGAGGGCGATCGCAGGCAGCGTATAGGGCGATCTCCGCGCGGCCCAGCGCGCGAGCGACGGCACCGTGCGAATAGGAGTGCCGTTTCCCAAGAAGTCCGAAAACGTGCGGCCGCCCGCTTCGGCGAGCATCGACGACCAGATTTCGAGAGACTGCTTTAGCCCCTCCACGCGCGCTTCTTTGATGTGCGCGCCACGGCTCGCCAAGTGGTATAGGCAGCGCCGCTGCGCGGCTTTCAGATCTTCTGCCACGGCGATTCGTCCGTTGTCGACGACATGAACCACTGTGAGGCCCTCGAGGCTCACGGCGCTAGGATCTCCCAGCGAGAGCGTGCGGCAGCCGACATCCTCCCCATCGGGGCCGGCGACCACGCGTAAAAACGGCATGAGGTCTTCCGCGCGTCGCGCGATGGGCCCTGTCGTCAAATACCGAAGAGCGCGCGCGGCGGCGTCGGGATAGGAGCCTGTGCTGGGCACGAGACCGCCGGTCGGTTTGTGGCCGAAGACGCCGTTGAAGAACGCGGGCATTCGAATCGACCCACCAATGTCCGAGCCGAGACCGAAGGGCGAGCCCCCCGCGCCAACGATGGAGCCTTCGCCGCCGGAGCTGCCGCCCGCGGTGCGCGCGGCGTCGTACGGATTGCGGGTGAGGCCGTACACCCGGTTGTTCGACTCCATCCACATACAGAGCTCGGAGATATTGGTCACTCCGAGGGGGATGGCGCCCGCCGCGCGGAGACGGGCCGCGGCAGTGCCGTCTTTCGCGGCGACCACGCTCGCGCGCGCGACGAGGCCCGAGCTGTGGGGCATTCCCGCAAGACGCGCCGCCTCTTTAATCGTGCACGGCACGCCGTGAAAAACGGGTAGCTCACCGGGGCTCACATTTTTCGTTCGAGCGTCTGCGCTGCGCGCCTCGTCGCGGGCGGCGTCGAACCGCTCTTTGACGACGGCGTTCAGCGTACCGTTCACGCGCTGAATCTGCCCGATGTGCGCCTCGACCACCGCCTGCGACGTCACCTCGCGATTTCGGATGAGGCCAGCCAACGCAGTCGCAGAGAGTGAAAGCAGACGGTTCATCAAGCAGCCTCGGCGCCGGACTATGGGATAAAATCGATTCCATGCCGAGCGCGACCGCCGATAATCCTCTCCTCGACCTGCATTTCGACGTCCCTTTCGATCGCATCGAGGCGCATCACGTCGTCCCGGGCGTCGACGCCCTTCTCGCCGAGGCGCGCGCGC
>JANXMC010000222.1 GCA_025354825.1 Myxococcales bacterium | reverse complement strand
GCGCGCGCGCGCCTCGATGCCCTCGTCACCTTGCAAGGCGAGCGCACGTTCGAAAATACGATGGAAGGTATGGAGGCCGTCACCGAGAAGCTCTCCATCGCGATGGGCGTCGTGGGGCACCTCGAGGGCGTTGCGACAACTCCCGCGCTCCGCGAGGCGTACAACCACGTTCAGCCGATCGTCAGCGCCTTCTACACGGGGCTCACGCTCGATGCGCGCCTTTACGCGGCGGTAAAAGCGTTTGCGAGCTCGGCGAATGCCAAGTCGCTGTCGCCCACGCGTCGCCGCTTCGTCGACAAGACGCTCGCCGACTTCCGCCGCCAGGGGGCCGAGCTCGACGCCGCGGGGAAGACTCGCCTCGAGGCGCTCGATGTGGAGCTGACGAACCTGACGGTGCGCTATTCGCAAAACGTCCTCGATTCGACCAACGCGTTCGAGCTCGTGATCACCGACGAAGCGGAGCTGTCGGGTCTGCCCGAGGGCGTTCGCGTCGGTGCACGTGCGTCGGCCGAGGCGAAGGGGGTTGCGGGCTACCGCTTCACGCTTCAAGCGCCGAGCTACATCCCGCTCGTGACCTATGCCGACAGCGCAAAGATTCGCGAGAAGGTATGGCGGGCCTACAACACGCGGGCGACCTCGGGCGATTTCGACAACCGCACGCTGATTGCCAAAATTCTCGAGCTTCGCCACGAGAAAGCGAAGCTCCTCGGGTTTGGCGACTTCGCCGATTTGGTGTTGGACGACCGAATGGCGAAAACCGGCAAGGTCGCGAGCGACTTCATCGAACGGCTTCGCGTGCAGACCGAACCGTTTTTCGTCGCCGAAAATCAGCACCTCGCCGCGTTTCGCAAAGAGCTCGAAGGGGGGGACGCCCCGAATTTGAACCCTTGGGATGTGAGCTACTACGCCGAGAAGCAGCGCGTGGCGCTCTACGACTTCGACGACGAAGCCTTACGCCCCTACTTTTCGGCCGAAGCCGTATTGGGAGGTTTGTTCAAAATCGCAAATACACTTTACGGCGTCGCCATCACACCGTGGGACGGGGCGACGACCTGGGACGAAAAGGTTCGCCCCTACAAAGTGCTCGACCGCGACGGCCATTGGCTCGGATCGTTCTACGTCGACATTTATCCGCGCGAGACGAAGCGCGACGGCGCCTGGATGGACGGTCTAATTACGGGCGTTTGGCAGGACGACCGCAAGCTGAAGCACCTGGAGGTGCTCGCCGCGAACGTCGCGCCGCCGCAGGCGGGCAAGCCCGCGCTCTTGAACCATCGGGAAGTCGAAACGATGTTTCACGAGTTCGGCCACTTGATGCACCACGTGCTGAGCAAGGTCGAAGTGCGGAGCATGGCGGGGACGAACGTCGCCTGGGACTTCGTCGAGCTGCCGTCGATGATCATGGAAAACTGGGCGTGGGACAAAGCCACGCTGCAAAGCTTCGCGCGCCACTATGAAACGGGCGAAACGCTCCCCGACGAGCTTCTCGAGAAGATGCGTCGCGCAAAGAACTTCCGCGCGGCCAACGGAATGATGCGGCAGCTCGGGTTCTCGGCGATGGATCTCGCGCTGCACACGCACTACGCGGCGGGCCTGCCCGGTGCCATCACGACGGGCGAAAATGCCGAGACGCGCGTGATGCACTATGCACGCGATCTCATGGCTCACTACTCGCCTATCGAGCTCCCCGAGAGCTACGCGATGATCGCCGGCTTCTCCCATTTGTTCTCGAGCCCGGTTGGCTATGCCGCCGGCTACTACTCGTACAAATGGGCCGAAGTGCTCGACGCCGACGCGTTCACGCGTTTTCAGAGCGAGGGGCTGCTCAACGAAGGGGCCGGCCGCCACTTCCGCGAGTCGATCCTTTCGAAGGGCGACAGCCAAGACCCTATGGATTTGTATAGGGCGTTCATGGGGCGCGAGCCTGACGAGACGGCGCTCTTGCGCCGCTCGGGGCTCATCGAGAAGCAGTTGACGGCGTAGGCTCGCCTGCTACTTCCGGGCGCATGATCCGATTTGTTCACGCGGCCGGGGTGATGGTCATCGCGCTCGGAGCGGCTGCCTGCTCCTCACAAGTTGCCAACGACGACGCTGCGGAGGTCGTGAGCACGTCGAGCGACGAGCTTGCGATCGTGAGCAGCGACGTCTTCTACGTCGCCGTTGGCCGATGCGGTTCCGCGGGGGCAGGCGTGAGCGTGTCCAAGGTCAACGCCGTGGCGGCCCCCCGATGCCTCGCCGGGGTCGTCCCTTCATCGGGCGTCGACGCGGCCACCGGCAGCGCAGTCCCGGGCGTGGGCACGGCTCCGGGTACCGAAGTCGTCCGCGTCGAGGCGGGCGCGACGTCGCCTGCGCGCGTGCGCCAGCTCTTCTCGATCGTCACGCCCCCGGCGAACCCCCTCGACGTCCCCGTCGATGGCCTTCAGTTTTTCCAGGCGACGGCATCCAGCTGTACGACGGCGTCGATCACGACGTTCGCCCCCGTGAACGACGCGGGCTTCCTCGGCTCGAAGGTGCAGCGCTCGTGGGGCGACGGCGACGTGCGCGTAAACGCGGCCTACCCGCTCCCCGTGGGCTGGACGGACGCGCGCCTCCGCCACGAAGTGCTCTACGAGCAGGCGGCCTTCCGCGGCATCGTCGAGCGGCCGACGTTCGATATCCTCCACCCGTTCGCTGAGCGCCCGCTCCTCGTGACGGTGTTCGATCTGCTCCCGGTGGTCCGCTCCGCCGACCGCTGCACCACGGCGCCCTGAGCGCTGCGCGGGGGTTACGAGCGCGCTCTGCGCTTACGCCCGTTCGAGCACAATCAGCGGCGCTTCCGTCGGGCAGTTGAGCCGAAATGGGAACCAGTGGCCAAAGCCTGAGGACGTATAGAGCCGGCTTTTCCCTTTTTGGTATTCGCCCCACAAGTGCCGTTCGGGGTAGCGCGACTCGAAAAGGCTCCGGCGGTTCCACCCGATCTGGACGCCGTGGGTGTGGCCGGAGAGTGTGAGGTCGATGCCGTCCGCGGCGGCGGCGTCGAACCCTTCGGGACGGTGGCTCATAAGCAGGTGAAACGCGTCGCTGGGAGCTCCGTCGAGGGTGCGCGCGAGCGTGCGTTTCATGAAATCCCGCGACTCGCCGCGGAGGCTCACAGGGTCGTCGATTCCTGAAATGCGAAGGCGCGCGCCGCCCACGTCGAGGGTGGTGCCGCGCTCGACGAGAAGCTCCACGGGGCTCTTGTCGAAAATGCTTCGCACCCGCGCGATCCCGCGGATGTGCTCGTGGTTTCCGAGAGCCGCGAAGATGCCGAGACGCGGCTTGTGCTCGGCAGTCGCTTGCATTGCGGGGAGCAGCTCGTCGAGGTCGTCGGCGATGTCGCCCGTGAAGACGATGAGATCGGGCTTGAGGGCCGACGCACGTTCGAGGCACGCGCGCAGCTCGGCGACGTGCATGAAGTAGCCGAGGTGGAGATCGCTCAAATGCAGAATGCGCAGCCCGTTGAGCGCATCTGGGAGCCCCGCGTACCGCATCGGAATGATCGGAAGCTTCTGCGGCTCGTGGGCCATGACGAGGCCTCCTGCGCCGGCCGCCGCTGCGAGCGCGGGGACGGCCGCCGACGTGACGTGAATGAAGCGGCGACGCCCGAGGAGCGCCGGCGCATCGGCTTGCGCAGGCGAGGGGGCCGCCTGCACGGAGGCGATGGGCTCCGACGCTGCGACGGGCATGGGCTCCCGCGGCGTCGCGGGCTGGGGCTTCGACGCGCGAAGTAGCAACGCGGAGAGGCCGCGCGAGAGGACGATGGAAATGGGGAGCGTCAGAAAGAGCGGCACGCTGATCGTGAGCACGCCCTGAAAGAGATTCATCCCCGCGTGGACGAGGGGCGGCGAGCGCACGACGCCCCCCAGGCCCCAGAGGACGATCGCGAAGCCGCTCGTCCCCGCGAGCGCACCGAAAAGCGCGCGCACGATCCGCCGCTTCCACCACGCCGGCAGACCGCGGCGGAGCATGAGCCAGATGGCGCCGTGGAAGACGAGGAACGCGAGGGCGGAGGGGATGACGGAGCGCAAGGCGGATGGGCCGCCCTCAGCCGGTCGCCAAGAGCGGCGCGTCGGGGGCTGGGAACGTGCTCCCGTAAAGACGCGCGACCTCGTCCCCCATCTTCCCGGCGGCGGCGAGCTTGAGCATCTTAAGATCGGCCACGAAGGACCAGAGCGGGTACTTGAACGACGCCGGCCTGTTCCCCTCGATGAAAAAATGCGCGACCCACGCGGGGCCATACCCGACGATGGGCGTTGCCAGAAGCCATACGGGGTTGAGCGTCACGACCGCCGCCACGACGGTGCCGATAGCGATCGACGTCCCTGCGTAGTGCAGCCCCCGGCACAGGGGGTTGCGATGCTCGCCAACGTAGAACGGCCAGAACTCTTCGAACGACTCGATGCGCGTTTCGGTGCTCATGGTGTTGGCCGCGAAGCATAGGCCCGGGGCGTGTTGCCTACTAGAGAGGGGCGCTCGGTGGTGCGACTGCGTCTTTCAGCTTTGCAATGCGGCATTCGATGGCACGGCCGGTGCTGTGCAGGTCAACGGAATGTCCTACTTCGAACCCACACCCGCCCTCGACCACGATGACGACGACGATGCGTCTTCGGACGCAGAGCCCCTCGTCCGCGTAGGTTCGTTCATTCGCACGCCACCCCAGCCCGGCGACGCGCCGTTCGACGCGGGGGACAACGACGCCGCTGCGCGCGGATCGTCCCTTCCGCCGCCGCTCTCGTCCGGCGCGGTCCCCAGCGCGGTCATGCTGGCTGCCGCATCGAGCGACCCCGATGGGTTCATCGACGTCTGGGTTGCGCGTCACTTCTCGATCTCCGTAAGGCTCTTCGACATTCAGCGGAGCCTCGGCGCGTTGGCCGTCGATGCCGAGCTCGTCATCGAAGATCTCGAGCTCGTTCAGGACGTGCTGTTCGAGCTTCGCGAATACTCGACGCGAGACTCGCGCGTGCGCGACGTCATGCGCGAGAGCGGCGTCGTTCAAAACGGCGTCGTCGCCGTCTACGCATGGCTCGACGAGACGCTCGATGCCATCGGCCGCACGGGAGCGGCGTTCGCGCGAAGCCCGTCGTTCGTCGATGCCGGCGACGGCGGGCCACCCGCCGCGATGCTCCGTGCGTTCGAGCGGCTGCACCCCGATCTCGAAGCCCTCGTGCGCTCGCCCGAACTGAGCTCGGGGCCGAGCTTCAACGAGGATCTCGCGCAGAAGCTCGCGCTCTGCTTCCGCCAAATCGGCGCCGCCGTCGTCCGTATCAGCGGCCGCGGGGCGACGACGATCTCGGGGCTTTAGCCGCGTACGCTCGCGCCCTTCGCGCCCGTCTCCTACGGCGCGTCAGGGCGCGAGCTTCGCGACGAAGACGTCCGACGCGCCGACGGTCGTGAGGGCGCCGGTGCCGAAGTCGACGTCCGACGCGTAATTGCCGGCGATGGCCGATGCGCCGCTGCCGTCGATGGCGATTGCCACGGTCTCCTCCGTGCCGGGGCCGCCGAAGTGCTTTCCCCACGCGGCCGCGCCGGCCGCGCTCGAGAGCCCGAGGACGAACGCGTCGCGGTCGCCCGCGGAGACGAACGGCACGCCGGCGACGGTCATCGTGTCTTGGTACGAGCCGCCGACGATGACGTGAGAACCCCTATCGACGCCTACGGCGCGGGCCTCGTCGGGCCGCGGTCCGCCAAAGCGAACGCTGAACATCGGATCGCCCGCGGAGCTTATTTTTGCGACGAATGCGTCGCTCTCACCCGCGCTCGCGAGGGCCGTCGCGCTCGCGGGGCCTGCGTCGACGACGCCGCCGTCGCCGGTGGCGCTCGCCGTGGAGGCCGTGCCCGATGCGGGCTTCGCCGCGAAGTCGATCACCGTGCGGAACGAGCCGACGATGTAACCGTCGCCCGTTGAATCGACGGCGACCGCCGTGGCGGTATCGCCCTCCGCGCCTCCGAAGCGGCGGCTCCAGACCGTGTCGCCCGTCCCCGTGATTTTCGCGGCGAAGACGTCGACGTCGCCGGCGCTTGCGAGGGCGCCGGCGCCGAAGTCGGCCGTGCCCGTGAAGCCGCCCACGAGGAGAATCGCCCCTGCGCCGTCGACCGCGACGCCGCGCGCGGCTTCGACGCCGTCGCCGCCGAGGCGCTTTGCGAAGACGAGCGTGCCGTTGCCATCGAGCTTCGCGATGAAGAGATCGTTCGGACCGGTGGGCGCGGCGAGCGGCCCTGCGCCAAAGTCGGGCGGCGACGTGTAGTCGCCCGCGAGGACGACATTTCCGACGAGGTCGAGGGCCAACGTGACGGGGCCTGCGGGGGCGCCGCCAAACCGTTTGCTGAAGACGTGGTTGCCGAAGGGGTCGAGCTTCAACAGGAAAACGTCGCTCGCCGGTGCGGCCATCGCGGCGGTGAGAGGCCCGCCGCCGAAGTCGACGGTGCCCTGGAAAGTGCCTGCGATGTACACGTTTCCGGCGGCGTCGGCTGCAATGGCCGTTGCGTTGTCGTCGGCTCCGCCCCCAAAGCGGCGCACCCACGACGCCTTGCCGGCCGCCGTATATTTCGCGACGAAAATGTCGTTCAACCCCGCGCTCGTGAAGGCCACGCCGGCGAGGTCTGCGCTGCCCGCGAACGTGCCGGCGAGAAGCGCGCTGCCGCTGCCGTCGAAGGCGATTCCACGCGCCGAGTCGGCCTGGATTCCGCCGAGATGCGCGCCCCATTGGGGCGTTCCGCCGGGGAGCCCGGACGTGCCGGAGCTGTCGACCGCGGCATCGTTGCCACTCGTGACGGGGCCTGCGTCGCCGACGCCATTCCCCGTGTTTCGCCCGCCGAGGGAGGTCGCGTCGTCGCTGCTGCAGGCGCTGGTCGCAACGGCTACGCCCATGACGCAGGCCGCCGCAGCCGCCAAAAAGCCCATCGAACGCATGACGCCTCCTAAGTCCGAGCCCCTCCCCCCGAGCGGCCGAGAAGCGCAAGGCGTGTGCCGCTGCGAAGGCGTGAAAGCGCGAAACGCGGGGGTCGTGAAATTCCGATGAAAGTGCGAATTTCTCATGTCATGCAACAGAGGCGTCGAGGCCGCGGTGAGTCGCGCACGGTGCAGGTCGTGGATCGTGCGCCGCCCAGCGCGAGCGCCGATTGCGCCTTTGCGCGGTTCACGGACCGAGACGACGCAGTGCGAGGACGGGTCGCGACGCTTCGCGCGATCGCGACAAGTCGATGCCGAGCTCGAGCACCCAGTCGTTGTGCTCGTCCGGGTCGACGAGGGTCTGATCGACGCGCCAAACGCCTTGGCCCTCGCGCTCGCGATCGATGCGCATGTGCGCGGGGCTGCGGGCGCCGGGGTCGGTGCGGACCTTTTTGTGGTCTTCGTAGAACGGCTTCATTGCGTCTTCGATGCGTTGTGCCGTCCAGAAGCCTTCGTCCCCTTCGGCGACGATCTCGGCGGCGGCGTCGTAGTCGCTCGTCGCGATCGCACGAAGGAGCGAGAAGACCGCGTTGCGCACGAGAACCGTAAAGGCGCGGACGTCGCGCGTGATGTCGTTGGCGCGCGCCTTCGCGTCGTCTTCGCTCTCGGCGTCGTCGTGGCTGCGAAGCCCTTCCACGAAGCGCGCCGGGTACCGCATGCGCTCCCACTCGTCGAGGAGGCTCGAGTCGACACCGCGAATCATCTCACCGAAGTAGGCAATGATGTCGTCGAGCTCCTCGGTCTTCATCGCTTCGGGCACGGTGTGCGAGAGCGCTTTGTAAACGTCGGAGACATACCGAAGTAAGAGACCTTCGGCGCGCTGAAGCTCGTATTCGCGAATGTATTCGGCAAACGATTGGTACGTCTCGTACATCTCGCGCGCGACCGACTTGGGGCGAATGCTCTCGGATCCGACCCACGGGTGGCGGCTCGCGAATGCGTTGAACGAGTCGTAAATGAAGTCTTTGTTCGGTTTTGGGTATTCGAGCTTGGCGAGCTCGGCCATCCGCTCGTCGTATTCGACGCCGGCGGCCTTCATCTCGTTCATCTTCAGCGTCTTTACCCGATCGAGCTGCTTCATCAGAATCAGCTCGGGGTTTTCGAGAGACGACTCGACCAACGTGAGAACGTCGAGGGAGTAGCTCTCGGTCGCGTCGTTGTCGGCGATGTCTTCGATTGTCTCGAGGACGTAGAGCGAGAGCGCTTGGTTGAGGGAGAAGTCCTCCTGCAAGTCGACGTTGACGATGGCGCGGTGGCCGCCGCTAGGCGTCTCTTGCATCGTGATGACGCCGGCGTCGCGCAGCGAGCTGAACATCTGAAAGGCGAGGCGCCCGTGCTTGCGCTTCGCAACCTGGTTCTCGTGGGAATCTCGTATGAGGCGCGCCATCGCGCGGCAGCCGTTTTCCGGGCGCGCGAGCACGTTGAGCATCATCGCGTGGCTCACCTGAAAGCGTGAGACGAGCGGCTCGGGCATCGACGTCGTCAACCGGTCGAAGGTCTTCACGTCCCAGGGGACGTAACCTTTCTCCGGCGGCTTCTTCCGGACGATTTTGCGCATCTTGGCTTTGTCGCCATTGGCCTTTTGGTCCATGCGCATGTTTTCGATCACGTGCTCGGGCGCCTGGACGACGACGCTCCCCTTCGTGTCGAACCCTTTGCGCCCCGCGCGGCCGCTGATTTGCTGGAAATCGCGAACGCTTAAAATGGCCGTGTTTTGCCCGTCGAATTTGCACAGTTTCGTGAAGAGCACAGTGCGAATGGGGATGTTCACCCCAACGCCGAGCGTGTCGGTTCCGCAGATGATCTTGAGGTAGCCGCGTTGCGCGAGCCTTTCGACGAGCAGTCGGTATTTGGGTAGGAGGCCGGCGTGGTGAATGCCCACTCCGTGGCGAAGGAACTTTTGAACTTCCTTGCCATAGGGGCTCGCCCACTTCACGCCGTCGAGCGCCGTGTTGATCGCGCGCTTCTCTTCTTTCGAGCAGAAGTCGACGCTCATCAAATTTTGCGCCTCTTCGGCGGCGCCACGCTGCGTGAAGTTGACGATGTAGATCGGCGCGCGACCCTCTTTCAGAAGGTCGGCAATCGTCTCGTGGAGCGGCGACTCGCGGTAGGTGAAGTCGAGAGGCACGGGCCGATGCGACGACCGAACGAGCGCCGTCTCGCGGCCTGTGAGCGCACGCAGCTTCTCTTCGAAGAACGCCGTCTCGCCCAGCGTCGCCGACATCAAAAGGAAGCGCGACTGCGTGAGGGTGAGCAGCGGAATCTGCCAGGCGCTGCCGCGATCCCGGTCCGAGTAGTAGTGAAACTCGTCCATGATCACGCAGTCGACCGCGGCGTTCTTCCCCTCGCGCAGCGCGATGTTGCTGAGGATCTCGGCGGTGCAGCAGATGATCGGCGCGTCGCGGTTCACCGATGCGTCGCCCGTCATCATGCCCACGTCGTCCGGGCCGAACTCGTTGCACAACGCGAAGAACTTCTCGCTGACGAGCGCCTTGATGGGGCACGTGTAGAAGACGCGCTCGCCGCGGGCGCGGGCGAAGTAACACAGCGCCGTCGCCACAAGCGATTTGCCCGAGCCGGTGGGCGTGTTGAGAATGACGTTCTTGCGAACCGCCAGCTCTAAGATCGCCTCTTCTTGCGCCGGATAGAGCTCGAGCTTCTTGTCGGCGCAGTACTTTAGAAACCGGTCGACGAGGACGTCGTCGTCGGCGTCTTCGGCGTCGTCTAGGTAGACCGCGAGCGGCGGGCGGGGCGTGTCGCGGTGCGAGTCGTGGGGGTCTTCGTCGCGGTTTTCGCTAGCGATGCTCATGGCGGGGGAGTCGTCATCCTATTAAAGGGAGCCCCCTCGCCATGAAATTCTCCGCGCGCACCGGGTGGGACCGCACAGAAAACGACCTCTCCCGTGTCGTCGCCGAGGCCCGCAAGAGCGCCACGAGCCGGTTTCTCGACCTGACCGAATCGAACCCCACGCGTTGCGGAATCGTCGATACGCGAAGCCTCGTCGCGGAGCTGGGCGACCCCCGCGGGGTGCTTTACGAGCCGAACCCCATGGGGCACGCCGTAGCGCGGGAGGCGGTCGTCGCCTATTACGCGCGTCGCGGAGCGCACGTGAGCGCGGCCAACGTGGTCCTGTCGGCGAGCACGAGTGAGAGCTACGGCTGGCTCTTCAAGCTCCTTTGCGACCCCGGCGACGAGGTGCTCGTGCCGTCGCCGAGCTACCCGCTCTTTTCGTTTCTCGCCGATCTCGAAGGGGTCACGCTCACGCCGTTCCGTCTCGAGCCCGAGCGCGCGTGGCGCATCGATCGCGACGACCTCGAGGCGAGCATCGGCGAGCGCACGCGGGCGATTCTACTGGTGCATCCCAACAACCCGACGGGCTCGTTCATCGCCGACGCCGACCGCGCGTGGCTGCTCGAGATCGCGGGCGCGCACGGCATTGCCGTCATCGTCGACGAAGTCTTTTTGGATTACGCCTTCGACGACGCGCGCCGCACGACGCCGCCTTCCTTTGCGGGTGAGCGCGCGGAGGGGGAAGGGGACCAAGCGCTCACCTTCGTGCTCAGCGGCCTGTCGAAGGTGGTCGGTCTGCCTCAATTAAAGCTCGGATGGGTGGCTGTATCTGGGAGCCTCGCCGACGTCGACGAAGCGCGCGCGCGCCTCGAGCTCATTGCCGACAGCTACCTCTCCGTGTCGACGCCGGTGCAGCTCGCGGCCCCCGCGCTTCTCGCCGCGCAGCCCAGGCTCGTGGCGGCGATTCGCGCACGAACCGCAGGAAATCTTGCGGCGATCGACCGTTGTCTCGAATCGCCCGAGGGGCGCGCGAGCGGTCTTTCGCGCCGCCCGGTGGAGGCTGGCTGGTACGCGATCCTCGCGCAATCGCGGTGGGGGGACGACGCGCTCGTCGAAGCGCTCGTGCGGCACGACGGGGTGCTCGCGCACCCGGGGTTCTTCTTCGACTTCGAGGAAGAAGGGCTCTTGGTCGTGAGCCTTTTGCCTACGCCCGCTGACTTCGAGGCGGGAATGGCGGCGGTCGTTCGGCGCGTCTTCGCTCTTACGTTGTAGGTGCGCTTTTTTCGAGGCTCGTCGACGCTCGCACGCCACCTCGGCCCTGGGGTACGCTTCTGTGACGGGTCAGGCACTCGAGGGGCTTCGATGGGAGACGAGCCGAAGACCGGCGACGCGTTGTTCGCGCCGGCCGAGGATGACGAGGCTATCGACGCCAACGCCGCGGCCCCGCGGCTAAACCCGGCGTCGACGTCGCTGCTCGTCGCGGGGAAATACCGCCTCCTCGCCGTACTCGGTCGAGGCGGCATGGCCGACGTCTACCTCGCCCTCGCGCGCGGGACGGCCGGCTTCACGAAGCTCGTCGTCATCAAAAAGTTGCGGGCAGGGATGGCGGGCGACCCCGGCTTCGTCGAGATGTTCCGCGACGAGGCGCGGCTGTCGTCGCGCCTCAGCCACTCGAACATCGTGCAGACCTATGAGGTCGCCGAGGCCGCGGGGCAGTTCTACATTGCGATGGAGTACCTGGATGGCCAGTCGCTGTACGCGCTCTGGCGCCACGTGGTTCTCGATCGCGTCGAGGTCCCGCCGGTCTACTGGGCGCGCATCATCGCCGACGCTCTTCGGGGCCTTCATTACGCCCACGAGATGCGCGACTACGACGGCTCGCCGCTCAATGTGATTCATCGCGATATCAGCCCTCACAACGTCTTCGTCACGTACGAAGGCGACGTGAAGCTGGTCGACTTCGGAATCGCCAAAGCGGCCATTAACGCCACCGACACCGAGAGCGGCGTGCTCAAGGGGAAGATCGGCTACATGGCGATGGAGCAGGGGTCGGGCAAGACCGTCGACAGACGGGCCGACATCTTCTCGATGGGCGTCGTCCTTTGGGAGCTGCTCGCGGGGGCGCGCCTCTTCGAGGGGAGCGCCATCGACATGCTTCATCAAATGATGAGCGGCGTGCCGCGGAGCCTCGCGTCGGTGCGCCCCGAGCTTCCGAAAGCGCTGACGGAGATCGTCGACAAGGCGCTCGAACAGTCGCCCGACGCGCGCTTCCAAACGGCCGACGCGATGCGCGAGGCGCTCGAAGCGTTCATCCACGCGACGGGCGCGCGCGTGCAACAGGGCGATATCGCGAACCTCGTGGCGACGCCTTTCAAGCAGGTTCGCGAAGAGCGGAAGCGCGACGTGCTCCGCTTCATCAACGAGGTCGAGGCGGTCCCCTCGTCCGTCGACGTCACCGCCAGCATTCCGGCGATGCCGCGCTCGGCGAGCGTCGACGGCGACGGCACCTTGAGCGGCAGCATCAGGCTCGGAGGGTTCGGCCCGGCCCGCAGCGACGCCGAGACCATCGCCGCTGAGCCGAGCGCCGGTGCCATCTCGCGCGAGCGCGGCGACAGCGCGCGGCCCTCGCGCGCGAGCGGCGCGCCAGGCGACCATGCGAAGACACCGGCGTGGCGCGTCGCCGCCTGGGCCCTCGTGCCCGTCGCCCTCGTGGCGACGGCGCTGATTGCGCGCGTCCGCGGCGAGAGCGCGAACGACCTGACCGCTGGCGCGCAGGCGTCCACGTCGCCGTCGTCTGCAGACCTGTCCGTTCGAACCGATCCGCCGTCGGCGTCGATCTTCATCGACGACCGCGCGGCGGGCGAAAACCCGTACATCGCGCGTCTTCCGGCCGATGGCCGAACCCACGTCGTGCGCGTCGAAGCGAAGGGGTTCGAGACGAGCCACACGCCCGTCGTGCTGGTGCGCGATGCGATCCTCGACATCGTCCTTCGCCCCTCGGCGCCCGCCGAGAAAGACGTCGCTGATGCGGGCGCACCGAAGCCCCCCGCGAGCGCCGCGCCCACCGTCGTGCCGACTGCCAACGCGAAACTTCGTCCCGCGGTGAAGACGGGCGGTTCCACAATTTCGCCTGCACCGTCGAGCGCGCCCGCCCCGAAACCGAAGCTCGAGGAAGACCCGTGGCGCTGAGGGCGACGCGTTGGCGAAGCGCGCACGTGCGCGTCGTCGCGCTGGCGGCGAGCCTCGCCGCGACGTCGCCCGGCTTTGCGCAAACCGCGCCGATCACGCCGCCTGCGCCCGCGCCGGTCGCGCCGCCCGATTCCGCGGTGAGCCTCGAAGCGCGCGCGCGCTACGCCCGCGGCGTCGCGCTCTACGATGCCGGGTCGTACGCGGAGGCGCTCGTCGAGCTCGAACGCGCGAACGCGCTCGCCCCGAGCTACAAGCTGCTCTACAGCATCGGCCTCGTCCGCGTGCAGCTCGAAGACTTCGTGGGCGCGAGCTCCGCGTTCACGCGGTACCTCGCCGAAGGCGCCGACGGTCTCTCGCCTGCGCGGCGAAGCGAGACTACCCGTCGCCTCGAGGAGCTTCGACGGAAGGTCGCGACGCTCGAAATACACGTCAGCGTCGACGGCGCCGAGGTCGTCCTCGACGACGTGGTCATCGGCGTTTCGCCCCTGGCAACGGGCGTCGCCGTCAACCCCGGGCGCCACAAGATCGTCGCGCGGCTCTCGGGCTATCGCGCCGACGCGCTCTCGCTCGGTGTCTCGTCGCTCGATCGTATTCCTGTCACCCTCGAGCCTGCGCGCGAGACGCCCCCTGCGCCTGCGCCCGAACTCGCCCTAGGTCCGGTCGCCATGCCGCCCCGCGATGCACCTGCGCCCGTTGATCCGTCGCCGCGTGAATCACGCCGCCCCCTCGGCGCGCCGGCTTCGGCCTCGTGGATCGGCGCCGGCACCTTCACGGTCGGAGCCGTCGTGACCGGCGTCCTCGCGCTCCAAGCGTCCTCCGATCTCGACGCGCGAAAGTCGGGCACGCCCTCGCCGCGCTCCGACCTCGACGACCTTGGCGATCGCGCCCATCGCTTCGCCGTCGTCTCGGATATCTGCCTCGTGGGCGCTGTTCTCGCGGCAGGGTCGGCCGTGTACTTCACATTCGTCGCCAAGCGCGCGCCGACGCCCGCGTCGAAGCTCGAAGCCGTCGCGCGGGGCCTTCGCGTCGCGCCCGGGCGGGTCGGTTTCTACGCTCAATTTTAGCCGCTGCGAGGAGGGCGCCGCCGTACCCATGCACGCACGACACCCCTACGGATTCGCACGCGCTTTCGCCTTAGGGTGCGCCGTCGCGACGCTCGCCTCGGTCGCCTGCAGCCGCCGCTCGGACGATGCGCTCCCGCCGCTTTCCGTCGTGAGGCTCGCGACGCAGACGTGGGCGGCCTCGAAATTCGATGCGACGGTCGCGCAGATCCTCGCGAAGAACGCCCTCGGCGCGACGATCGAGCTCGTCGAGATCGACGAGTACAAGCAGTGGCCGCTCATTGCGTCAGGCGAGCTCGATGGGTGTCTCGAGAATTGGCCCTCGGGGCACGCCGAAGATCGCAAAACGTACATCGAGACAGGGCGCATCGAAGACGGCGGCCCCCTCGGAGCTGCCGCGAAAATAGGTTGGTACGTGCCGTCGTACATGGTGCTCGGCGACCCGTCGCTCGCGGCGTGGGGCGCGTACCAAGACCCGAAGAAAGCCGCGCTCTTCAGGACGCCGGAGACGGGCGAGGCCGGGCGCATTCTGCTCGGCGACCCCACATGGGTTTCGTTCGAGAACGACATCATTCGCAACCTCAAGCTCGACTTGCAGGTCACCTACGCCGGTGGCGAAGACCCGCTGCTCGCAGAGCTCGATCGCGCCTACGCCCGACGCGACCCCATTCTGATGCAGCTGTGGATCCCCCACGCGGCGCTGACGAAGTACGACATGACCCGCGTCGAGCTTCCACCGAACACGCCCGCCTGTTACGCCAAAGCGATGTCCGGCGGCGTCGACTGTGACTATCCGAGCGACGCGCTGTTCAAGACCTTCTGGCCCGATCTCTCGCAGCGCGCACCTCGCGTTTACAAGCTCCTTCGCGCGATCTCGTTCACCACGCGCGAGCAGGTCGAGTTTCTCACGGCCATCTCGGTGAACGCGAAAACGATCGAGCAGGCGTCGCAAGACTGGGTCGACGCGAACAGCGCGACCTGGACCCCGTGGGTCGCGCCTTGACGCGAGCGCGCGCGGCCGCTTGCGCGATGGTGGCCGCCGCCATGATGGCGACGTTGCCGTCGACGTCGGGCTGCTCGCTCCTCGTGACGACCGAGACCGCGCAGTGCGTGACCACCGCCGACTGCCTGAAGTTCGGCGCGTCCCGTTGCATCTCTGGAGGCTGCATGCCGCTCGCTTCGGCGGTTGATGCGGGTGCGGACGGCGGCGATGCGCCGTGCACGGCCAACCAAGATTGCATCGGCCGCTCAGGCCGAAATTGGATATGTCGAAAAGACGACAATCGGTGCGTGCCGCTTTTGTCGCGCGACTGCGGGCTCGTGCTGGGCGATACGAACAACGACAGCAGCGTGGTCATCGGCGCGATTTTGCCAACCCTGGGCGCGCAGCAGTCGGCGGGCCTCGCCATGATCAACGCGCTCCGCCTCGGGGTGAGCGAGCTGTCGTCGCTCCCCCTCGCGTCGCGACGGCCCGTCGTCGTCGTCGTTTGCGACGAGACGCGCGACGTCGCCAGCGCCGCGACGCACCTCACGGCCGACGTGCGCGTCCCCGCGATCCTCGGCGCCATGACGAGCGCGGCGACGATCGCCGCCGCAACGTCGGTCACGAAGGGTGCAGGTGTCCTGCTCTTTTCGCCGACCGCATCCGCGGGGCTCGACACCGTCGCGAGCGATT
>JANXMC010000200.1 GCA_025354825.1 Myxococcales bacterium | reverse complement strand
GTGGTCGAACCCCACTTCGTCGATCGCGCGCTCGCCATTCCAGTCGCCCAAATAGACGCGCGCACCGTTCGGCATCTCGCGGGCGTCGCGCACATCGCCGATGCGCGTGAAGCCGTCGATGGGCGCGCTCGCCGCGACGACCACGGCGTAGTCCTCGCCGCCGTAGAGGCAAAGCTCGACGCTGCTCATGCCGAGCGCATCGGAGGCGCCCATCAGGTCGAGCCCTCCGTGGTTGATGAGCGCTGCGGCGTGGAGCACAACGGCCACGCCGCTCGCCCGTGCGATGTGCCCCGCGTCTTGCGCGAGGCCGTCGGAGATGTCGATGGCCGCGTGGGCGTGGGGGGACGCGCCTGCCGCGAGGCCGGCCTCGCGACGTGCGCGGGGCCTTCGCCAGGCCGCGACCGCGAGCACGATGCGTGCATCGTGCACATTCGTATCGAGCGCACGAAACCCGGCGGCGGCGAGCCCCAGGGCGCCCGCCACGAAGAGCCCATCGCCCGGCCGTGCGCCCGACCGCGTGAGAGCCCTTTTTGCCGTCCCCAAAACAGACGTACCGATCGCGAGCGCCGGGCCGCGCGCGAGGTTCCCGCCCACGACACGCACGCCGATTTCGTCGGCCGCTTCCCGCGTCCCCTCGGCGAGCTCGTCGAGCTCGGCGTCGTTCAGCGTGGCCGGCAACACGAGGGACGAGACCGCGCACCACGGGCGTGCCCCCATCGCCGCGACGTCGCTGGCCGCGGCCATGAACGCGCGGTAGCCGACGTCGTGGAGCGACACGAGGTCGCGCCGAAAGTGGGTGCCGTCGACCTGCTCGTCGACGGTCCACACGAGCTTCTCGCCCGGCGGCGGAACGAGCACCGCCGCGTCGTCGCCAATGGCGACGTCGATGCCGTAGTCTGCGACGTCACGCGACGGCGTGCCCCGGTAAATCGCGGCGAGACGCGCAATGCGTGCGTGCTCGCCGCCGATCGTCACGCCGTGCCCACCGGCACCGCCGCCGGCGCGATGGATGTCCCCGTCGACGCGGGGAGCGTCACGATGAACGCCGTGCCTTGAGGCGCATTGGCGGCCACGGCGATGGTCCCCCCGTGGGCTTCGACGAGGCGCTTCACGATGGCGAGGCCGAGCCCCGCGCCGCCGTACTCGCGCGTCGACGACGAGTCGACCTGGTAGAACGCGTCGAACACACGCGGCCGCTCTTTTTCCGCGATGCCGATGCCCGTGTCGAGCACGCGGATCTCGAGCCCCGGCTTCGACGGCGCGAAGAAGGCGCTGCCGCTGTCGTCGTCGTCTTCCGCACCGGGCGCCGCAATCGTGACGGGGCGCACGCGCATCGTCACCTTGCCCCCCTTGGGCGTGAACTTCACCGCATTGTCGACGAGGTTCAGCACCACCTGGCGCATGCGCTCCGGATCGCCGCGCAGCTCGGGCATCGCCCCCTCGCTGTCGATGGTTACCTCGACGCCGTTCTTGCGCGCGTTGGGGATGACGGTCGTCAGCACTTCGTGCAGAACCGGCGCGATTTGGAACGCCTTCTTCCGCATGTTCATCGTGCCGCTCTCGAGCTTCGACAGATCGAGAAGGCTCATGATGAGCCCGAGGAGGTGCTCCCCCTTCTCGTGAATCGTGTGAACGAAGTCGTTCTGCTCCACGGTCATCGGACCTGCGATCCCCTCGGTGAGCATTTCGCTGTAGCCGATGATCGACGTGAGGGGCGTACGAAGCTCGTGGCTGACCGTGGCGAGAAAGTTCGATTTCAAACGATCGAGCTCTTTCAAGCGGTCGTAGGCCTCTTGGAGGCGCGCGTTCT
>JANXMC010000189.1 GCA_025354825.1 Myxococcales bacterium | reverse complement strand
TCCGGCGCTCGCCGATCTCACGAAGCGCGTGCGATGCCGCGCGCTCTACAAGACCCTCGAGCTCTTCGGCGACCACACGACCGAAGCGGGTCGCGAGGGCGCACTCGCCACGGCACGCGACGTCGCGATGGCCCGCGGGATGGACCCGGAGCTCCACGTCGGCCTCGACGTCGCGACCGACACGCCATTCGACATGGACGCCGAGCCGCTCGTCGTCTTTTCGAAGGGGCCGGCGCGGCCGTTGCGCGAAGTTTCGTTCCTCCTGGGTCGCCTCGCGGGGCAGGTGCTTTCACGCACGCGCCTCGTCTTCGCCCCAGAGCTTCGCGACGACATCACGCGCGCGCTGGGCGTGTGACGATGCGCCTTCGCATGCCTGTCGCACGCAGCTTCGCGGCCCTCGTTGCAGCCGGCCTCGCGTGTGCACCGTCGATCGCCCACGCCGACGAGCCGAAGCCCGATCTCACGCCGCCGAGCGCGCGCCCCGCGCCCGAGCCCGACGGCGTCTACGGACGCATCGACGGCGACATGGCTGTGGTCGTCGGCCTCGGCGCGACGGCGGGCCCCACGGGGGTTCGCGCGACGGGCGACCTTCGCGTCCGCTACCTCGACACCGTCGGCATCTTCGCGAGCTACGAGGACGGCCCGCTCGTCTCGTCCCACACCGACCCTCGTCGCGCCTTCGCAGTTGGTTTCGAGGTGCGCCCGCTCTTCCTCGCGCGGTGGCTCAATGGGCGCGAATTCGGTAGCCCGCGCGCCGATCTCTTCCTCGACTCGTTCGGCCTCGAAATTGGCGCCGTCTTCCTCGAACCGGTCGGCGGCTCGTTCACGACGCGGGCGGGCCTTCAGCTCGGTCTCGGCCTCGAGCTGCCGCTGTTCCCCACGGCAACGGGCGCGTTCATCGGCCTTCACGGCGGCGTGCGGTTCAGCGATGCCGCCTCGAGCACTGGCGCGGTCGACGGCCCGTCCGACCGCGCGCTGTACCTTTCGATGACGCTCGCGTGGCACCAAATCTTCGGCGCCCACGTCGTCGACTTCGGCGACCGCGCCGTGCGATGAGCGGCGCGCCGTGGCTCCGCGGCGTGCTCGCGCGTGCCTTCGCCGACGCCGTTGCCGCTATCGACGTCGCGGCTCGCGTCCGCGACGTGCTCGCCTCGCTTGCGTCGCCCGCGCACGGCGCCGTTCGCATCGTCGCCGTCGGCAAGGCTGCACCCGCGATGATGCGCGGCGCGCTCGCACGCTTCCCCGATGCCGCCCTCGCCCTCGTCGTCGCCCCCGACGGCGTCGACTGCGGACGTCTGCCCGCCCACGTCGAGGTCCATCGCGCCGCGCACCCACTCCCTGACGCGCGTAGCGTCGCCGCGGCGGAGCGCGTATTGCGCGCGGTGATTAGCGAGCCCGGCGACCTCGTCGTCGCCCTCGTGTCGGGCGGCGCGTCCGCGCTGCTCTGCGCCCCCTACGGCATCACGCTCGACGAAAAGCGCGCGCTCCTCCAGGCGCTCCTCTATTCGGGCGCCGATATCCGAGCGCTGAACACCGTTCGACGCCATCTTTCGCGCATCAAGGGAGGTGGCCTCGCGCGGGCGGCCGCGCCCGCTCGGGTGCATACGCTGCTGCTCAGCGACGTCATCGGCGGCGCCGCGCACGACATCGGGTCTGGACCCACGGTGGCCGACCCGACGACCTGCGACGACGCGCGCGCGGTGCTTGGCAAGTACGCCGCCAGCTTCGCGAACCTGGCGCTTCACGAGAGCCTCAAGCCGGGCGACGCTGCCGCGGCGAGCTTGCACGCCGACGTGCTCCTCGCCCCCGAAGACCTCGCGCTGGCGGTCGCCGCAGCCCTCCGCGCCGAAGGCTTCGACACGCACGTCCTCCCGCCGAGCGGCGACGACGTCGTCGAGCTGGCGGACGCCTACGCGCGCCTCGCGCAATCGCTCGCCCCCGGCGCGGCTCTGGTGCGCGCCGCCGAGCCCACCGTCGTGGTCACGCGCGCAGATGGGGGGCGCGGCGGTCGCTCGTCCCACCTCGCAGCCCTCGTCGCGGGCTCACTCCCCTACGGCGTCGCCTTCCTCGCGGGGGCGTCGGACGGCGTCGATGGGAACAGCTCCGCGGCTGGCGCGGTTGTCGACAACGCGTCGTTCGCGCGCGCCGCCGCCCTCGATGCGCTCGCACGCTTCGCGACGGCCGATCTCCACGCCGCTCACGGCACCGGCATCGGTCTCCTCGGCCCCGGCCCGACGGGCATTAATCTCGCCGACGTGCACGTGCTCGCACGCGCCCGCACCGGCTCGGCCGACGTGCCTCGTTAATCGCGTCCCGCGTCGCGCGGTTCCGTCGTGCCCTTCGCCGGCAATGCAGGCGCGGGCGTGAGCGCATCTTCGACCTGCCGCGCGAGCGAGCAGTTGTTCACCTGCCGTTGCATCGCGTGACGCGTCTCTTCGTCAACGGCGTGCTGCTCGCCTGCGAGCACGAACGACGCTTCGCCCGTGCGCTTCAACCGCGCGACCTCACGCCCCGACTTGAGATTCACGAGATGCACGCGCGACGGGTGCGCCACGAGCTGCAGCGATTCTTCGGTGATTCGACCGCCCGCATCGCCTTCGTTGTCGCGCGCCGCGTCGACGTCGTCGTCGAGCACCAGAAGGAAAAACTTCGCCCGCGTAACGATGTCCGCCGCCAGTGGGATCTCCGTTGCGACGGCCTTCTCGTACTGCTGACCGAAGACGCGCAGACGCAAGTCGTCGTCCGCCGCCTTCACGTCGGCGACCCACTCGGGTGTAAGCACGCGCGTCGCAACGTAGGCCTGCCGAAGGTTCCACGGCTGCTCGGCAAATGCGCCCGCGTCTTGGTCGCCCCGCGCCGCCGCGGCGTTGGGCGTGCGCAGCAAGCAGCCGGTAAAGCCGTCCTTCACGGAGTCGGCGGCCGCGCGACGGAGCGACGCGATGTCGCCCGCTTCGGCCGCGCGCATTCTCAGGTAAATCCCCGGCTGATTGCGAAAATCCCAGTGCATCGCATCGGGCTCGACGTGGTCGCCTTGAAAGGCTTTCGCAGCTTCCAGCGTCGCCACTTCGATGCGGTCGCGAATCGGAAACCAGCGACCCCCGAGCTCTTGCTCCGCCGCCCGCTGCTTCGCCAAAAGTTTCGACCGTGTGTCCTCGATCTCGCGCCCCGCGAAGAAGCGATAGACCATCACGCTCACGAGCACGGCCAAGCCCACGTACCCAAAGGTGCTCGCCGTAGGCCGCGAGAACTTCCCCCGGGCGCGGTCTTCGCGCGCCTTGTGAATCGACGCGAGACCAGGCTGCTTACGGGGTTCTTGCGAGGAAATCGGCATGATGCGCTTAAATGAAAAACGCCGGGTTCCCCCGGCGTTTGAAGCTCACTCGTGCTTCGTTTTGGGAAGCGAGTTCACCATGAAGCTCACGTTCGGGAACCCCGCGAAGGCCGCCGTCTGGAAGACGCTCTTCACGACGACTGCCTGCACGTCTTGGTCGATCTGAAGGACCACGACGCCGGGGAAGTCCTTGCCCGGGTGAAGCTGCTTCCACTGCTCGCGCTTTGCCTTGAGCAGGTTGAAGAGCTCGTCGACGCGCTGGAGGCGCTTCGAGTCTTCGATGGCGCGGGTGTTACCGGCCGCAGAGCCGTCGACCAGGATCTGGCTCCCGGTGATGCTCACCATCGGGGCGTCGATCATGTCGAGCGTGTTCTCCGCCTTCGGCAGATTCACACCCTTGGTGATCGGAGTCTCACCCGACGCGCTGAACGTCATGAGGAGGAAGACGACGACCACGATGAGGAAGTCGATCATGCTCGTGAGCGACAACCCGGCGTTCGTCGGGCGGTTGCCGTGGCCTGTGACCTTCTTCTCGACAAACTTCAGACCGACGTTGTGCATCAACCGGCGGCCGGGCTCGTGGATAGGCATCGTGAAGCTCCGAGTCGTGTCTTGAAGTCTGGGATTCAGTTAACCGAGAAGGTGACGTTGAACGCCGGGACGTTCTCGGCCTTCTTGCCCGTGTTGTACGGGCGCTTGGCTTGATACACGGCATCGATGACGCCGATGATGTTCGAGTACGGCGTCTCGTTGTCGGTGTGGAGCACGGCCTGATCGAACTTCTTGTCCGACGCGTCGCGGTGCTGACCAACCGTCTTCCACTCGGCCTCGATCTTCGCGGCGAGGTCCGGATAACGAATCACGCGTGTGCTCCCTTCGGAGCGCGTGTCGTCTTTCCGCGGAACGTCGACCGTGCTCACCACGGTGCCGCCCTGCTTCCAGATCAAAACGAACTTCTCCGTAGAGCGCATCTCGACGTGGAGCTGCTTCTCGGGCTCCACCTTCTCCTGCTCGACGTCGGGGCGCGGCGGACCGGGCACCTGGGCGTCTGCATTGAGGCGCGACATCGTCGACCACACGGCGGTGATCAGAAGAAACGCGATGGTGACCATCAGCAAGTCGATGAACGGAATCATATTGACTTCCGAGTCGAGCGATTTGCGGCCACCTTTTCCGCCGCCGCCACCTACGTCTACGCCAGCCATGGGTCTCTACTCCGTGAAAATGTGACCCCCGCGCGCGGATGCAGGCGGGGACTTGAGAAGAGGCCCCGAGAAAGCGGCACCTGCTCTTTCGAGCGCGCCGCCTTCACGGGGTGGAGGACGAAAGGTCGCTCAGCCGCCGGCCGGAAGGCCACTCATGTTGACCTTCTGACGGTTGGTGACGACGAGGTTGAGCACCTGGACGCTCG
>JANXMC010000186.1 GCA_025354825.1 Myxococcales bacterium | reverse complement strand
CCGGTGCTCCGTGAGTTTCATCTCGCGGGCGGCGCGGCGGCGTGCCTGGTGTCGCGGGTGCATCGCCTGTCCATGCGCGAGGGCGTCGAGTCCAGTGCCGTGAGGGCTGCGTAGCGGCGATCCTCGGTCGCGCTTGGACGGCACGGCGGATGCTTAACGTTGGATCGCGCGCGCGGTGCCGAGAACTCAAGCCCCGCTCAAAAGAGAGCCACTCACGTTGAGTTCACCACCGACGATCTCGATGCCCTCTACGTGCAGCTCATGGCGAAGGGGGTCGCCTTTCATCAGCCGCCGCACGACGAGCCGTGGGAGCGTTCGATGACGGCGCTCGATCCCGATGGATACGCAGTCGAGTTCGCGCAGGGAAAGCGCGGAGCCAATCAGCCCAAGCGCTGAGGCGACATCGGCCTTCTGTATTTGCAGTGCTAGCGCGTCGATGAGCCCGACGTTCCGAGCCGAGTTGCTAGTGTCGCAACCGAGCGCGCCGCGGGGCATCGGTCCACGTAAAGGTCTCGGTGTCGAACACGCGCACGTCGGCGCGCGCGCACGTCTTGGCATACATCTCGGCTTCCTCGGCCGTGGCGCAGCGTGCCACCGCAAATCTCGCGATGGCTGCCGTGGCGGAACCAAGGAGCTCCACGGTTCGCACGTCTCGAAGCAGAATCGCGAAATACATTGGCCTGCTCCTCTCCCTGCTGTCGCCTAAAGAAGTGCTCAGAATAGGCAGCGCAGTGTCTGAGATCTACTGCTCGCGCAGCAACATCCTCGCGAAGCAACCTCCACTCGGTGAGTGGGGCATCCCGGCGCCTCGACGTGAAGGTGACATGCGCTCAGTTGTTCGCGTGCGCGCAGCACCCGGCTGACCTGCTGGACCCACCCGTACCCCGCGGGGGTATCCGCGTCGACGACCTATGCCGTCGTCTTCGGCCCATCGTCGAGCATGCCCGTCGTCGAGCAGGTCGAGGACCGCATCCCCCGCCAAAGGCGTCGTCGCACATCACCGTTCGGCAGGTCCGGACGCGTCTCGGACGCATCTGCGAAGTTGGGGTGTCGGATGGAAGAACTCGCGCAGCCGCTGCGAACGACGCCTGCTTCGAGCCGCCCACCAAAGGGAGATCCGCGAGGCGAAATGCCACGGCGATAATGAGGGTTCGCTTGGCCGACGAACGCACTCTCCCGCAAGCGCCGATGAAACGTCATCTGCACGCGGCTGCGCACCGATGGACCGGCGAGCCGACTGAGAATGGGACGCCGCCAAGGACGGCTCTATCTTTACGCACGCGCAGGCCGCTATGAATCAGGGGTGGCCCTCGACGAACGCGCAATTCTCGTCACCGGTGCGACCGGCAACGTCGGGCGCGAGGTCATCCGGGCGTTGCTCGCAAAGGGCCTGCGAGTCCGCGCCGCCGTTCGCGATCCTTCGCGATCGCAGCCACGGTTCGGCGCCGAGGTCGAGTCCGTGCGACTCGACTTTCACGACCCCGCGACCTTCAGGGTGGCCGTCGGTGCCGACGCCATCTTCTTGATGCGCCCGCCGGCGATAGCCGATGTCGAGAAGACATTGTTGCCTTTCATCGACCATGCGCGCGGCCTCGGCGTTCGACACGTCGTGTTCCTTTCGGTCGCTGGCGCCGACAAGAACCGACTCGTCCCCCACCACGCGGTGGAGCAGCACCTCGCCAAGGGTGCCGGTTGGACGGTTTTGCGGCCAGGCTTCTTTGCTCAGAACTTCGGTGACTCGTACCGCAGAGACATCGTGGAGGACGGGCGCGTCTACGTACCGGCCGGGCGAGGAAAAGTCGCGTTCGTCGACGTCCGCGATCTCGCGGACCTCGCCGCGATCATCTTCCAGTCACCCACGGAACACGAGCGCCGGGGCTACACCCTGACGGGGCGCGAAGCGATCGACTTTACGTCCGCCGCCGCGTGTTTGAGCGACGCACTTGGTCGCACCGTTCGCTACGAACCTGCTTCGATTCTCGGATACGTCATGCACCTTCGCCAGAGGGGAGTGCCGTGGGCGCAGGTCGGCGTGCAGACGATTCTCCACACCGGACTGCGCTTCGGGCAGGCAGAACGCGTGGCCCCGACCCTCGGACGTTTGCTCGGGCGCCGCCCCCGAACCGTGCGTGACTACGTCCATGATTGTCGGGACCTCTGGCTCCGCCCGCCAGCGCCGGACGTTCCATGACACTGTGTTTGCGCGAGGCGACCGGCGGACTGCAATCTCACGCCACCTGAATACCCGCTAGATTGGCGACTACCGACACGAGCGTCGCAGGATCCACTGGCTTCGGCACGTGCCGCTGAAACCCGGCGTCGAAGGCTTTCTCGGCGTCCGATGCGCGAGCGTAGGCGGTGAGCGCGATGGCCGGCGTTCTTCCTCCGCGAGCCGCAGGGAGACTTCGGATTTTGCGCAGGAGAGCGAAGCCGTCCATGTCGGGCATCCCGATGTCGCTCACGACGATGTCGGGTCTCGACGCCGAGAAAGCTTCCAGCGCCTCGGGCGCGTTGCTCGTAGCGGTGACGCTCGCTCCCGCATCGCGGAGCACCTGTTCCAGGATCGCGCGCGCGTCCTCCTCGTCGTCCACAATCAGAACGGACAGACCGTCGAGGCGCGCCATCGGTCGCAGGCTCGAAGGCGCCTCGGTCGCCGCGACAGGCACCTCGCGCACGGCAGGCACCACCGACCGCGCGGGCATCCGCACGATGAAGGTGGCGCCTCGTCCTTCGCCTTCGCTCGCCGCCTCCACGGTCCCCCCGTGCGCGCCGATGAGTTGCTTCACGATCGCGAGGCCGAGTCCGAGGCCGCCGTGCCTGCGCGTCGTCGATGCGTCCGCCTGCCGAAAGGGTTCGAACACGTAGCGGAGCACATCGGGCCGAATTCCCTCGCCCGAGTCTTTGACGCTGATGAAAACCACGGAGCCCTCGCGAAGCGCGTCGATGGCGATCGAGCTGCCCTTGGCGCTGAACTTGACGGCATTGGTGAGCAGGTTCCACACGACCTGTTGCAATCGGTCGCCGTCGGCCGTGATGGTGAGTGGCTCGGTCGCGACGCGGATATCGATGCCCTTGGCTTGCGCAGCGGCGCTCACCGACTCTACTGCTGCCTCGATCACGCCAACGATATCCGTGGGTCCGAGGTTGAGCGTGAGCTTGCCACTGATGATCCTCGACACGTCCAGCACTTCGTCGATGAGGCGAGCCTGGCGCCTGGCATTGCGCTCGATGATGCCGAGCACGCGATCGGTGTCGGGAGGGACATCTCGCCCGCGCAGGGTGACGGTCCAACCGAGAATCGCATTGAGTGGAGTGCGCAGCTCGTGAGACACGGTGGCCAGGAACTCGTCCTTGGCGGTGTTGGCGATGTCCGCTTCGCGTCGGAGAGCGCGCTCGTTGGTTCGGGCCTCGTCCGCCTCTTTGAACGCGCGGGAGTTCTCGATGGCCATCGCGGCGCGGCGCGCGAACTCTACCGCGAACTCGAGGTCGTCGGAGGAGTAGCGCCGACCCGAGTCGGCGTAGATGAAGCTCATGGCGCCGACGATTCCCGAGCGACCTTGGAGCGGTACGACCATCGCCGATTCGAGCTTGAGCGCGCGGATCATCTCGAGATGCTCGGCGTCCTGAGCGCCGGCCTCCAGAAGCGACTCCGGGATCTCGGGATAGAGCTCCGGCTTACCCGTGCGCATGACCTGGGGCGCTCCGGTCACGGCGTCGGGATCGGGCGGATACTTCGCCGACAGGGCCCGCGCCCACTCGAGCTTCGCGGGATCGACATGAGCCACGGAGACCTGTTGTGATTCGCGCGCTCCCGGCTCGATGAGCTCCACCGAGCACCAGTCCGCGAGCTCGGGAACGGCGAGCTGGGCCACCGTCCCGAGGGTCTCACGGTAATTGAGCGATGAGGCCAGCGTCGCGCCGGCGCGCGCGAGAAAGTCGCGCCGCACACGCCCACGCTTCTCTGCGGTGACATCGCGGAAGACCAGCACCACGCCCGCGAGCTCACCGGCGGGGTCGCGGATGGGCGCAGCGCTGTCGCTGATGGGCCGCTCGTTTCCGCTTCTCGAACGTAGCAGCGTGTGATTGGCGAGCCCCACGACCGTGCCCTCACGGAGCACCAAGGTCACGGGGCTCTCGATCTTCGCGCGAGTGGCTTCGGAGAAGATGGTGAACACTTCGTCGAGCGGTCGCCCGATGGCATCGGACTCAGGCCATCCCGTCAGATCCTCGGCGACCGCGTTCATGAGCGTGACATGGCCCCCGGTGTCGGTGGCGATCACGGCATCACCGATGCTTCGCAGCGTAGTGGCGAGGTGGGCCAGCGCGCGGGTCTCGCGACCGAGCCGGATGGCGCGGAGAAGAGACTGCGAGCACTGGTGGGCCAAGGTCTCGACGAACGCCTGCTCGTCTGCGCCGGCGCTCCGCGGCTCGTAGAAGCCAATTCCCAGCAGCCCGAGTGGTTTTCCATCGGCGATGAGGGGAACGTTCCAGAAGGCCGCCGGCCTTGGCGGTCCCTGCGTGGGTTCGCTGCGCGCCGCTGCCAGCTCGGGATGCATCCGGGTGTAGTCCGCGGTCGTCTCGGACCACGCGATCGTCCCTGTGCGCATCGTCGCGAACGTTCCCGGGCTCGCAGATTCTCGGATCGTCGCCAGCTCCGCCGCCACCGCCTCCGACACTCCTCGAGTGCGGACGAGCTGGAGCGACGTGCCGGCGTCGTCCAGCAAGTAGAGCGCGCAGGAGTCGGCCTTGATCGCGCGCGAGCCTCGGTCGACGATGACGGTCGCGAGCTCGTCGACCGTCCGCGCGTTCGACAGCGCGAGCACCACGCTCATCAACGTCTCGAGGCGCTGGGTCGCCACTTGGAGACGGGCGGCCAACTCGGCGGTGGCACGCTGCTCCGCGCGCTGCTGCTCGATGTTCGTGTTCGTTCCGTGCCAGCGCAGGATAGCCCCATCAACGCTTCGCTGCGGGACGGCGCGCACGAGATGCGCAGCATACGACCCGTCGGCCAACTTGAGTCGAAACTCGGTTTCGTACTCTTGGCCAGTGGTGAGCGAGTGCGTCCAACGCTGCACCACCGCGGCGAGATCGTCGGGGTGCACCACACTCTGCCATCCCTCGTCGAGCAGCTTCGACGCGGTGAGCCCGAGCGTGTTGGCCGTCCGCTCCGTCACGTAGTCGAGCCGCCCATCCGGGAGCGCGCTCCAAATCTGGACCGGCACGTTCTCGGTGAGAAATTGAAAGCGGTCCGCAGCTTCTTTCAACGACTCCGCGAGAGGCGTCTCTCCGCGGTCCGCGCTCGACTTGGAATCATGCATATGTCGCCGGAGGCTAGATCAGCACTGCAGCAACGACCAGGCGTGGCGATGAGCTTTCGGGAGAGTTGGCCTGCGCAATTTCGCCCCACTGACGGCGCAAGCGCCTCATCAATCATTGAGCAAAATGCCACGAGAGCCTTTCTATGGCGTGGGCCTGACTATTGCTGTGCGTTCAAACCCATCACCAGGAGGTCATCATGTCCATCATCGCTTGGGTCGTTCTCGGTCTCATCTCGGGGTTCATCGCCAGCAAGGTCGTCAACAAGACAGGCGAGGGCGTCGTCCTCGACATCGTTCTCGGCATCGTCGGTGCCGTGGTCGGCGGCTTCTTGTTCCATCTCGTCGGCGCGGCCGGCGTCAACGGCTTCAACATCTGGAGCATGTTCGTCGCATTCGTCGGCGCCGTCGTAGTGCTCGTCGTGAAGCACGCCGTCATGGGACGAAGCCGCAGCCTCGCCTAGCGCGTGGCGGTCGTCATTTCATCAGGAGAGGCGTTCCGGCTCCACCGAGAGTCCACGTGCACCGCGTGTTCGCGCACGGCGTGCGTGCGACGCACGTGAACCGAGCCGTAGTGGAAGACTGAGCTCACTCTGGTCGTGATTTTTCCAATCCCCACTGCCGCGGACACGCGTCAGCACGCGCGTCTTCATTCAGCCTCGCCGAGAGGCGTGAATCGACGGCGAGGTACTGCTCGAGGCCGGAGCCGAGCACGAGGAGCCGAGACGAGGGCGCAGATTCTTCGGGGATCTCGCCGCGACGGGCACCGCAGCCAATATCGGCCAATCGTTCGACTGGAGCACCATCGCCATCCTGTCTATCCTTGCAAAATGCCCGGCCCCCACGCCGACGCCACCACCGACCAAATCCCCTCCCTCCCGGACTCCGCACGGACGCGCTTCGCGCCGGGCCTCGTCGTCGTCTTCACCAACGGCGTCCCGTGCCACCAAGTCATCCCATTCACGCCCCCCGCCACCCTCGGCCGCGGTCGAGAGTGCACAATCGATCTCCACGATAACGTCACCTCACGCGCCCACGTCCAGATCGACATCGACGGCGCCGCCTGGGCGATTCGCGACCTCAACTCGACGAACCACACTTTCGTCGATGGCAAGAAGGTCGACTCCATCGGCAACGTCTCGCCGCGCGTGATTCGCGTCGGCAAGACGCTTCTGCTCCTCCGCACCGATGTCACGCCGCACTTCGGGATCGCCAACCTCCGCGTCGGCGACTACGTCATCAGTCCCGGCACGCGGCCAGCCATCGCCGGCGCCGTCGAGGCTGCAGAGCAACGCTGCACGCTGCTCGTCACAGGACCGAGCGGCGCCGGCAAGGAAGAGATCGCTCGTACGTTCCACAAGCGCGGCCCCCATCGCAAGGGTCCCTTCGTTTCGGTCAACTGCGCGGCGATTCCGGCGGACCTCGTGGAGGCTGAGCTGTTCGGGGTGGTGAAGGGCGCCTTTTCGGGCGCAGCCGTGACGCGGGCGGGTCTGATCGCGAGCGCCGATGGCGGCACGTTGTTCCTCGACGAGATCGGCGAGCTTTCTCTCGCGGCGCAGGCGAAGCTTCTGCGCGTCTTGCAGGAGCGCGAAGTCGTCCCAGTCGGCGGGACGACGCCGAAGAAGGTCAACGTGCTCGTGTGCTCGGCAACGAATGCCGACACTCGTCGTTCCGTGGAGGAGGGGCGCTTTCGCCATGACTTGCTGCCGCGGCTCGCGCAGCGCGAGGTGCATGTGCCGGCGTTGTACGAAAGGCCGGAGGAGATTCCCTATCTCGTGCAGCTGCAGCTCGAGAAGGAGGGGATTGAGAACGACCCGACGGGCGTCTTCGTCGAACAGTGCATGTTGCGTCCGTGGGCGGGGAACGTGCGGGAGCTGTTCTTGGCGGTGGGGCGGGCGGCGGCGGTGGCGCGGGCGCGAGGTGGGCCTCAGGTCGAAAAGGGAGATCTGCGGCACCAGGACATGCCTGGCGCGCCGGTCCGGGCAACGGCGGTGAGTGAGCCGCCGATGCCGATTTTACCGGCGAGTGATTTCCCGCCGACCATGCCCGGACGCAAGGAACCGTTGGTGACGCCGTGGGGGAGTCGGACCAAGGCCGAGGTTGTTGAAGCCCTGCGGGCGAATGGGGGGAGCGTCAGTCAGGCGGCGAAGGCCCTCGGCGTGCAGCGGTCGACGTTCTACAAGTTGATGGAAAGGTACGCGATTCGGAAGGAGAACGATTGAACCGTCGTCAGAACAGCCCGAGTTGCGCGGGCTCGGGTGGGATCGGCAGGACACCGACGATGACCCACGGATTCGGGGCGACGAAGTGGAACTGCTGCGTGGTGCCGAGAAAGAAGTGAAGGTCCTTCTTCGTGATCTCGTCGAAGTACTTCTGCCGCACCTTCGCGAGAGCCTTGGGCTCATCGCCGTCGGTCGAATGGAGGCAGTTCCAGTAGAGGGCGCCCGCCTCCCAATCGAGCACCTGCAGCTCGCTCTTCTTTCCCGCTGCATCCTCGAACTTGAACGAGAAGCTGTAGGGTAGCTTGTCGATCACCTTGAACGTCTCGCGCCGGGTGTTGTCGGCGAAGTCGTACTGCTTGGTCGCGTCGCGCATCTCCCGGACCTTGTCCGGGTCCCAAGTGCGCTCCTCTTCCTCCCACACGAAGTCCGTGACGCGCGTCGGCTTGAACAACGCGAGTGAGATCGCGTTCGCCTTCGCACCGACGATCAGATCATCAAGCCGGTCGTAGACGCGCGCAGTCTTCAACAACAGCGTGCGCCGCTCGCGCCAGTGGTCGTCGGTGCCCATGTGGCCCACCGGCTTCTCGAGGTCTGCCGAGTCGAAAGGGCGGTACGTCTCGGGGCGCGGGTCGGTGGTGTTTCGAACGAGTCGTACCTCGAGCCAGTCGTACTTCTTGTACTGCTGCTCCTCGTTCAGGCGGCGAAACGGGACGGGATAGATGCGTACCCACGTTCCGTCTTGGCGTATGCCCGCCGTGCAGACGGTCTCGCCGTATTTCCGAGAGAGCGTAGGGTACGTCTTGACCGTGATGAGAACGCGCTGCTTCTCCATCGTGCCCGCACACTCACAGATGCTCGGCAATGAGAGCTTTGCCGGCTTTGCCCTCGAGCGCTTCGGCGACGCAGTGGCGATGACACTGGTTCGGCTGGTGCTCGTAGCAGGTGAGCGTCACGCGTTCGCCCGCGTCGATCCAGCCCTGGATCTTCTTCAGCGCCGATTGCTGCTTCGGGAGCAACGTGCGCTCATAGTCGGCGAATAGCGCATCGTAGTCGGCCTGCTTGTCCAGTGACTGTCGCTGCTCGGAGGCGATGCCGAGTTCTGGCAGGTGCTCGTATCGAATGCCGACGCCCTCGCATCCGCGCGCGAGAGTGTTCTTCGAGAAGCCATATTTTCGGCTGATGGCGTTTCGGCGCACGTCGCAGAGGACTGTAGCGCCGCTCTTGAGCAGGACGGTCAGGTAGCTCTCGAGCGTGTGGCCCTCGTAGCCGATGGTGCCTAGCGAGGAGCTGGTCGCCTTCGTGCGCTGCACGGCCTTGATGCGGGCGAGCGCAGCGTCATCCCCCGCGAGGACGCGCTCAGCGATCTCGCTGCGAGTCGCGAAGAACGGGAAGCGCCGGTACGTGTCGGCAATCAACGCGTCCCCCTGCAGACCACTGTGTCGCTTCGCGAAGGCGGTGAGGTGCATGTCCATCGTGCGCCCGATGACCTTCCGCCCCTCGGAGGTGATCTGCCAGCCGTCATGCTCGTCGAGTAGCCCACGCTCGATGAGCTTTCGCCGATCCGCGTAGGACGTGAAGGAGAAGGCGCCGAACTTGTACGGAACGAAGTCGTAAGGCGCCGCCCCGGTCGACGATTCCTGGCAATACAGGAACAACAGCTTCTGGAAGTCGAGCATGCCCGAAGTGCCGCCGAGGGCGTCGAGGAGCTGGAGAAGCTGGCGCTGCCGCGAGAACAGCATCGGCGTCGAGCGAGTGGCGGCGCGGGCAGTCGTGGCGGTCATTTCGTCTTTCTTGTTGTCGTTTCGGCGCACGGACTGGCCCGCGGGCCCGCGAGTTTTGAAGTTCCAGAGTTGCCCGACCCGATGGCAGCCGAATGCGCGTGCTGTCGTGCGTACTTGCGGCATCATTTCAAGCTGCCGCCCGTGATGCAAGGACGGGCCTGAGTGCTGGCGGCTGTTCCATCACGGCCGCCAACCCTTCGCGGCATTCCGACGCAATCGAACATTCGTGGACGTTCGTGGACGTTCGTGGACATTCGTGGACACCCACGAAAACAGCTACCGAACACATTCTCGAAAAAATCCAGGCGCCCTTACAGGCCGGCGGCCGGCACACCCATTGCGATGTGCCCGCTCGTCATGCCGAGCACCCCTCACCGCGCCCTCACCGGCCGCATCGTCCTCACGAGCTACTCCCCCGACGGCGATTCCCTTCGCTTCATCCCCCGCGCGCACGACTCCTCGCTCGCCCACCTCGCGGCGCTCCCCGGCGGCCACCGCCTCCGCCACGGCCGCGACGGCGCAGTCCAAATCCGCCTCCAAGGCATCGACGCCCCGGAGTCCCACTACGTGGGCACGTCGCAACCCATGGGCGTCCGCGCTCGCGACGGCCTACTCCGCTGGCTCGGCTTCACCCGCACCGATTGGCGCCCGCACGATCAGCTGTGCACCGCCTGCGAACCGGCAACGGTCGACGCGACGGCCCTCGCCTCGCAAGTCGACGTCCACGGCCGCGTCATCGCCTACCTGCTACGCGGCCACACCGCGACAGGCGGCGCCTCGCAGGCGGTCCTCGACGACATCGCGATCGCCGAACGCCACCTGGCCGACAGCGCGACGCATCACCTCCTCGAGACGGGTCTCGCCTACTTCCTCGCCTACGACTCGATCCCACCGACGCACGCACTCCTCCTTCGCGAGCGCGCTGCCGCTGCTCGCACGCGCCGACGCGGTGTCTGGTCATCGGACGCGACCAACAGCGGATTCACGTTGCACGATCTCTCGTCCATCGGCCCGCGCGGTGAACAGATCTTCCCGAAACTCTTCCGTCGCTGCGTCGATTATCTCCAAGCAGGTCACACCAAACACGAGGCGAGTTTTCGCACGTGGCTACGTGGCCACTCCTCCGAGGGCATCGACAACCTCGACGACGACGTGCACGCAGCTCCCGGCGCCGCGCCGCTGATCGCCACCTCGGCGACGCCGACGATCTCCGTTCGCCTCAGCGACCTCGTGCGCGAGCATGGTCGCCGCATCTCGCTCACCGTCGACCCGCTCGATCTCGTCTTTCAGGAGAAGTGACATGACCACCGTCCAATCGATGCCGCGTCGTCGCGCGGCCGGCAGAGCTTTGCCTGCCGTCGTCCATCCGACCGCCGACTACCAAAAAATCGCCGGCACCCGCTTCGGCGTCACGACGTTTCGGCCGGGCCAGCGCGAGCTCATCGAAGCGGTGCTCGCCGGTCACGACGCGCTCGGCGTGTTGCCGACCGGCGGAGGGAAGTCGCTCTGCTACGAGCTGCCCGCGCTCCTCCTGCGCGGCGCCACGGTCGTCGTCTCGCCGCTCATCGCCTTGATGGAGGACCAATGCGCGCACCTCACACGCGCGCGCGTCGATGCCGCGCGGCTCGATTCCACCCGCACTTGCCGCGAAGAGCACGTGCTCGAGGCGGAGATTCGCCACGGCGAGCATCCGCTCATCTACGTCACGCCGGAGCGGCTCAGCACGCCCGAGTGCCGAGCGATGTTGCGTGCCCGCGGCGTCTCCCTGCTCGTCGTCGACGAGGCTCACTGCATCGCGCAGTGGGGGCATCACTTCCGGCCGGCATTTCTCCGCATCGCCGAGGCAGCCGAAGCCCTCGGCCGTCCGCCGATTCTCGCCCTCACGGCGACGGCGCGGAGCGATACCTCACGCGAGATCACCGAGCAGCTCGGGCTGCGCAATCCAACCATCGTTCGTCGGTCGATCGCTCGACCCAATCTCAGCTTCGAGGTCGTCCGCACCGTCAACGACGACGCCAAGCGGGATGTCATCCGATCCATCCTCGCGCGCCGTCAGCCCGGCATCATCTACAGCGCGACGATCGCGAAGGCGGAGGAGCTTCACGCCGGGCTCCTCGCCGAGGGCCACGCCGTTGGTCGGTATCACGGACAACTGAAGCAGCGAGACCGGGTCGATCAGCAGCGCCGTTTCATGTCGGGCGAGACGCCGGTGATCGTCGCGACAAAGGCCTTCGGGCTCGGCGTCGATCATCCGAACGTGCGTTTCGTCGTGCACCACGAGGTGCCCGACTCGCTCGAGAGCTACTACCAAGAAGCCGGACGCGCCGGACGTGATGGCGCACCCGCACGGGCGACGCTGCTCTTTCGGCTCGAAGACAAGCGCACGCAGAGCTTCTTTCTCGGAGGCCGGTACCCGAAGCGCGCCGAGGTCTCGCGTCTTCTCAGCACGCTCGCGCTCATCCCGCAGGGAGTCGACCTCGTCGATCTCGCTCGCGAGACGAAGACGCCCGAGCGCCGCACCGAGGTCGCCATCGCCGACCTGCAACGCGATGGCGTGGTCCATCGCCACGACTGCGGTCGGGTGCAACTACGCTCGCCGAAATTCGATCGCGCGGAAGCCCAACGTCTGAGCGAGTCCTACGACGCGCGCACGGTCACCGACCACGCGCGACTCGAGACGATGATGCATTACGGGACGGGCACCGGCTGTCGCGACGCCACGCTGCGCGCGTACTTCGACGAGCCGACGAAGGAGGTCTGCGGGCGCTGCGATGCCTGCACCGTGCGCACACGCGCCTGACGAGACGTTTCGATCGGCGACAGCCGACAAGCCACCAACCAGTACTCAACGCCAATCAGAGACACGAAAAGAAGGAATCGATATCAAGATGACGGACAAGAAGCACGGCAGCCACGCGACGAAACACGCCCCCACGAAGCACGCGAAGCCCGATTGGGCGGTGCTCGCCGCGGCCCTTCCGACCGACGAGTTCAAGCTCGGGGTGCCGATCGCGGTCCTCCTCGGTGAGGCCGTAGACGTCGCCGGATACTTCGAGACGCACTGGTCGACCATGATCGATCCGGCGACCAAGAAGGAGAAGATCCGCGGCCTCGAAACCGCCGGGGCCACGCGCCTTCCGAAGACCACCGGCACCGAGCTCCTCGAGCTGATGGGTGAAGTGCAGCACGCACAGTCGGCGTACCTGCGCACCGTCGACCCGCATTCGCCGAACGCCGACAAGATGGCGCGCGGTCGTTTCATCGTCGACGAGATCACCGCCACCTTGGAGTGGATCTTCAACGATGGTGTCGAGGATGAGAAAGATGCGCAGCTCGCGAGCGTCGAGAGCGCGCACGCCAACGACCCGTTCACGGCCGATTCGATGGCCCTCGCCCTCGAGGACTTCTCCGACTTGGGAAAGGTCTATCGCAAGGAAATCACCGACGTCGGTGGCTTCGATGTCGCGCTCCTCGACGAGGCTCGCAAGCTCGCTGCCGAGCTGCGCGCGCTGCCGGCATCGCCGCTCGCCACGTCGACGGCGTCGAAGGTGGCGCTGGCGACACGAAACCGGCTCCTTCAGCTCCTGCAGGCGCGCATCGATCTGGTGCGTGCGGCGGCGCGGTTCGTCTACCGGCAGACGCCGGCGGCCGCGAAGGAGGCGCTGAGCTTCTACGAGCACAAGCGTCGCGCGCAGGCGAAGCGTGCGGCGGCGAAGACCCAGCCGCCGGTGATCGCACCGCCCCCGGCGCCCACTCCGGTGGTGACGGTCAAGGAGGTCTCGCATACGGCCTGATGTCCGGTGCTGACCGGCCGTGGTTTGCACTTCCCCGTGCGGACCACGGCCGTGACATCGCACAAGATGAAGCGGACCACGCGATGTCAAACTCGTATCGCGCAATGTCAAAGTCATGATTCGAGCGGTCAAGCTCATATCGCGCGATGTCAAAGTCATACCTCGAGCGGTCAAGTTCATATCAAGCGATGTCAGAGTCATATCGTGCGCGGTCAAGCTCGTGACGGCCTGAATCTCGCAGCGGGATTGCGCGAAGTCCGAGGAGTCCAATGACGAACCAACCCTGGTGGGCTGCGGAGGCCACGGCACTACCCCAACCGACCTTTCAAGGCCGTGCTCCTCTCCACGTCATTCTCGACGAGGCCATCGGGCTGGTGGGATTCGTCGCCCGGTACGGCCGCAGCGAGACCGATGGTCAGGGGAAACAGCGGCCCGGCCTCGAGCTGGCCGACCCGGCGATGCGCGAGACTCTCGGCGAGGAGATTCGATCACTCGTCGACGCCGTGCAGGCCACGCACCGCGAGTTTCAGCAGACCCGCACGTCCGCGCACAACTCTCTACTCCGCGCCCGCGCCCGCATGCTCATCGCGGGGATTCGACGGGCCATGCTCTGGCTCTCCGATCGCGATGGCGTGGTCACCGATGCAGAGCGCGCGGCGCTGTCGCCGGCGAGCGATTCGAAGGGAGCGTCGCACGACCACCTGGCGATGCGACTCGCCACTGTCGCCGACATGGCGGCACCGCATCGCGAGGCCCTCCGCGCGCTGGCGAGCTTCGAGGAGTCGATGCTCGACGAGGCGATCCTCGTCGTCGAGACACTTCGGCGCATTCCAGCGAGGTCGCGCGCGCCGAGCGAAGCGCGCAAGGAGGCGCGCGATCTGCGCGACCGGCTCCTGACCATGCTGGAGACGCGCGTGCGCCGCGTGCGTGCCGCCGCGCGGTTCGTGTTTCAGGACCGGCCAGAGATCCTCGACGAGGTCAGAAGTCGCTACGCGAGGCGGGCACGAGTCCGGGTGAAGAAATCGAAGGCGTTGGACGGTGCCACGGAAGGCGAAGGGACATGATTGCCGGAAAGGAGTGGCGGCCGCTCACGCGATGTCATCGCCCGCCGCCGCCTTCCGGCTCCGCGAAGTAGCGCGCCGAGCCTCGGTCGCCCGTCATCCGCACCGCGCCGCGGTCGCGCGCGACTCGCATCTGCTTGTCGAAGATGCCGCCAGTCAGGTCGAGCGCCGTGCAGATTTCGCCTGCGCCGACCCCCATGGGATTCGCCTGGAGGAACGCGCGGAGGGCGGCCTGCAGCAGATCGGTGCTGGGCTTCTTCGACGTCGTCGGAGGTCGGCGTCGAATCGACGGCACGCTCTTGGCTCCGCCACCGCGCACGTACCGGGTACCCCGCCGAGAGCCTATGCGCCGCACGTCGCCGCGTGCACACGCGGCGTTGATGAACGTGGTCCAAGCGCGCTTGTCGAGGGGTAGGTCCGCGCGAAGCGCCGCCGGCGCCGCGCCTTGGGGATGCAGCGCGATGACCTCGAGCACGTGCTTGATCATCGCTTTCAGGTCGGGAGGCGTCCTGCCTCTCGCTCGCGCCTTGGGGGCCCCGAACCCTCCGCGAAGCTCGGGCGACAGCTCTCCGGCCATCGAATCTACGGCTCCGAGCTCGCCAATAGGCGCGGACCGAATGGCGCGGAGGAGGTCGATGGCGAAGGCGTGGGCGATGGCGGCGAGACGGTCGTGGAGAGACATGATTTCGGGAGGGTACAGTCCCTCGCACCTTGGGTCGCGCGCGACGCGGGCTAGCGTCCCAACACCCGGCGTATCGCCGTCGCCATCTGGTGCCTCGTGAAGGGCTTGCCGAGGAAGTTGGGATCGTCACCAAGACCGAAGTTCGGCGTCGCGTGTCGCTCCGAGTAGCCCGACATGAAGAGCGCCGGCAGTGTCGGTCGACGCCGCCGGAAGACCTCGACCATCGATCGGCCATCGAGGCCGGGCATCACCAAGTCGGTGAGTACGAGATCGATGGCAACGTTCTCGTCCTCGACGACTCCCTGCGCTGCAGCGGGCCCATCTACGGCAAGCACCGTGAAGCCCATCGAGCTCAAGAGTCTTCGCACCGAGCCGCGGACTCGATCGTCGTCTTCGACCAGAAGGATGATTTCGCTGCCTGACGGTACCTCGTCGCGTTCGCGACCGGTGGCGGGACACAGCGAAGGAGACTGCCGCGCGATGCTTGGAAAATAGAGGGTAAAGGTGCTTCCGACGCCTACCTCCGATTCGACGGCGATGGCTCCGTGCGCGTTCTGCACGATGCCGAAGACCGTCGCCAAGCCCAGGCCGGTGCCCTTGCCGACCTCTTTGGTCGTGAAGAACGGATCGAAGATTCGGACCCGGGTCGCCGCGTCCATGCCGCAACCACCATCGACGACCGAGAGTACGACGCAGTCGCCTGCGGGCATTCCCAGCTCCGCCGCGCGCGGCTCGTCGACACGCTCGTTACGGGTCTCGATCACGAGGCGGCCACCCTTCGGCATTGCGTCGCGTGCGTTGACGGCGAGGTTGAGCAGCACCTGCTCGATGTGCGCTGGATCGATCTCGATCGCCGCGAGCCCGGGCGCGAGATTGGCGGTCAGATGGATGTCCTCACCGATCACCCGTGACAACATTCGTTGAATGTCGGCGATCACCCCGTTGAGCGCGAGCGCTCGCGGTTGCGACGGCTGCTGACGACTGAAGGTGAGCAATTGCTTGGTCAGCGCGGCGGCTCGAAGCGCGGCCGCCTCGATGTCGGCGATCTCTGGGCGCGCTGGATGACCGGCCTCGAGCCCCTCCGCGACCAGGTCCGTGCCGGTGAGGATCACCGAGAGGATGTTGTTGAAGTCGTGCGCCACCCCACCCGCGAGGCGACCAATCGCCTCCATTTTCTGTGCTTGCCGCAGTTGTTCTTCGAGGCGCCGCGTTGCGGTGACGTCGACGCCGATCGCCAAAATGCTCGATCGCCCATCGAGCATGAACGCGTGCGCGGTGATGGCGACGTCGATGACGCTTCCGTCCTTGCATCGATGCGCTTTGGTGCCATGCCACGTCGACGGACGTGCCTCGGGAACCGCCTTCAGCTCGGGATCGTTCGGCTCGACCTTCAGGTCGACGATGCGCATCGCTGCCAGTTCTTCGCGCGAATACCCGTACATCGTCAGGGCTGCCGCGTTCGACTCGAGGATGCGTAGGCTCTGGGCGTCGAACACCAGCACCGCCACCGGGCTCGCGTCGAAGAGCGCGCGATATCGAACCTCGGAGGTGCGAAGCGCGCCCTCGACTTGCAGACGCGCGGCCAGCTGGGCTTGCATCCCGCGGTTGCGGCCGAGGAGCTCGTGCGAGGTGAGCTCGAGCGAACGCTCGACCAACGTGCGATCAGCGTCGCTCGCGACGTAGGCTTCATCGACCAGATCGAGGAGCTTCTGCACACGCGCATCGGCGAGCTGCTCGGGGGAGAGACCAGCCCGACGAAGCTGACGCGCCAGCAGTTTGTGCATCACACCTCGCTCAGGGTGGTGATCGTCATCGTCTGGTTGTGCAGCTCGCACTTCGCCGAACGCACGAACGGGGCGATCTCGCCGTACGAATAGAAGCCCGTAATTGCTGCACGCGGGCCAAGCGTGTCTCGCACGCCTTCGACCTCTTCTTCGATGCGCTGCTTGAGCACTAGCTTGCGGCCGACGCAACTGACGAGGATCGCCAATTCCGAGTCGGCACCGGCAAGCGCTTCGTTGCAGCGTGCGGCTGCTCCAGTGGCGCCATCGATCAACCGGTCGACGTTGGCCTTCATCAATCGCGCGTAGCTTCCCTCGGGCACGTCGCCGGCGAAGGTCATCGTGCCGGCCTCGCGATCGACCGCGAGGAGGGTGCGCACGACGCCGATGCCGCCGTCACTTCGGAGACTGAGTGGAAAGAGGAGGCCGCTCGAAGGAAGGTCCGCGGCGTAGTCGCCCAAATAGGCCTTGTACAGATCGAGCGCCGGCTCGCCATCGAGCTGGTACACGACGTTTCCGATCGAGCGATTGACGAGCCTCTCGGGACCGAAAGCGTCCCACCCGCCCATCGATCCGCATCCGACGCGAAGTCGACTTCCGCAGAAGCCGATCGCTGCGATGAACCCTGAACGTGCGGGCCCGTCGAGTGCGACCAAAGTGCGCTCGAAACGTGCGGCGTCGGCCGAGAGCCCGCCCGTGACCACAACGCCCGGGGGAAGCGCTTCGGCGAGGCCAGCAACGAGCTCGCTTCCGTTCACCTCGAGTCCGTCCGAGAGGACGAACACGTGCACGAGATCTTCGGCGGGCAACAAGGCTCGTGCGAGCGCGAGGCCAGCTGCGTGGCTCGTGCGGTGATCGGCGAGCCGCACGCAAGCAGCACGGACCGTCGAGTGCTCGAGCTCGATCGCCGTCGCGACCGCAGCTCCGTCGCCGACCTCGACGTCGAGGATATCTCCCGCGGTCGAGCAAGCGATCACGTGCGCACCCGGCGCGCTCTGGCGCATCGACGAGAGTACTTCCTCGGACTCGAGCACCTCGCGAGCGCCGAAGACCAATACGACCTGCGGCATTTTGGGCCACGCGCCGCGCACCCCGTTCCAGCCGCGCGCCGCGGTCCACCTGCGCTGGGCTACCTTCATCGTGCCACCCCCCAGAAGGATTACGGCCAGCGTGCGCGAGGAGTTGAGGGCCGTTCACGGAAGCGCCACCCTTCCAGCCATACCCAGGACTCGCCGCTAGCGGAAAAGGTCACTTGCGATCGTCGAGCGACGTCGTCGACTTCGTCGTCGGTGCAGGGGCTGGCGCGGCGGTCTTCGTGGCAGCAATCGACGATGGCGCGGGCGCCACGACGACGTCGGGCTTCGGGGCCGTTGTCGGCTTGGCGATGACCGCGCCGGCCGGCTTCGTCTTGCTCGTGCCGCTGAGAGTCGGCTGTGGCGGCGGCGCGGGCGATGGCGGCGCGCTTGCTTCCGCAGTCGGAGGCGGCGAGGGAGCGGCTGTCGGAGCCGTCACCGATGCAGCGCTCGTCTGTAACGACGTGGACGAAGCGCTCTGCGTCGTGACCGGCGTCGCCTCGTCATGAGTGGCCGCCTTCGTCGACTTCCCGGTCTCGCCACGTCCCCAGATGAGGACACCGACGACGACTCCGCCGCCAAGAAACGCGACGAGTGCGATCAGCGCCCCGCGACCACGCGATGGACGCGGCGTGAACCTCGTGTCCGCAACTGGCGCACGCGGCTCGGCCGGATCGACCTGGACGACCATGCGCGGCGGGACGCGCGAGGGTGTGTTGGCCACATCACTGGCAGTGACCTCGACGGTCGTTTCGAGGGTAGGGGCCGTGACGATGCGCGCGTCGCGAACCGTCTCGCGATCGTTGGGCCAGCCGACCTTTCGATCCGTGGTGATGTCAGTGAAGACCGCCTGCGGGTTGGCGATTGCGAGCGTCGGATCGTCGCCTCGGACGGCGGCGCCTGTGTCGAGCGTGGTAGTGTACTGCCGAGCGATGTTGCGGAGTGCCGCGGCGAGGTCGGCCGCACGCTGCGTGCGCCGTGTCGTGTCCTTCGCAAACTGCCCAGCGACGAGGTGCTCGAGCTCGGAGGGAAAGGGCCCGCCGCAACCCGTCGAGGCGAGAGTCGGTGCCGTGACGTAGATGTGCTTGTACAGCAGCTCCCGGATATCGCCATCGAACGGCGTACGTCCGGTGAGCATCTCGAAGAGCACCACCGTGGCCGAATAGATATCGGTGAAAGGGCCAACGTTCGTGGCCTGGGCCTGCTCGGGCGAGAGGTACCGCGGCGTGCCGAGGATGGTGCCGGCGACGGTGAGCTGCTTGGACGACGCTTGATCAGCCTCGACGACCTTGGCCACGCCGAAGTCGAGGAGCTTCAGCGCCCCTGTGGACCGCATGACCATCACGTTGGCCGGCTTGATGTCGCGATGGATGATGCCGAGCTGATGCGCGGCGTCGATGCCATCGAGCAGCTCCGCCATCATCGACAGCGCCTGCGGGACGGACAGCGGCGCGTCACGACGAAGCTTTGCGCCGAGCGTCTCTCCCTCGACGTACTCCATCGCGAGGAACGGGAGGATGCGCATCGGAAAGCCCTCGCGCGCTTCGACGAGAGGTCCTGCGAAGTGAACCTTCACGATCGAACGATGCTCGAGACGCGTGAGGATCTTTCCCTCGAGCTGGAAGCGCTCGACCACCTCGGCGGAGTTCACCTTGTCGAGCACCTTGAGGACGATGCGTCGGTCGAGGAGAGGATCGCGCACGAGGAGGGCCGTGCCGTTACCGCCGCGTCCGAGGATCTGCTCAAAAATGTAGTTGGTCGAGGCGATGACCTGTCCATGGACGAGGTACTCGCCGAACATCTGGCTCATGGCGCGCTCAGCTTTGAGACGGTGGTAAACGGGTTGAAAGGGGGAGCCGGCGGAATCTCGATGAGCTGCTGCGGGTCGGTCGGCATTCGATCTCGGTGGTGGTGCCAGAAAGAGACGTGAATGGGGCAGAAGCCATGCCGGTCGGCGAGGCCGAAGGTGTTGAACGTGCCGGGCAGCTCGCGCGGACGGTGCGGTACGAGACGCCCCATCATCGGCTCACCGAAGACGAAGGTGCCCGCTTTGCTGCCGAGATCGGTGATGAGCACGTGATCGGCCTCGCGATCGACCCGTGCGTGCCACCGAGAGACGAACGGGGCTTCGACGTGGACATGGCACTTCGGATCGCGCCCAACGAAGAGCGGAAACGCCTCGTAGTCGAACACCCGGTTCACGAGCCACGTGCCGACCGAGTCGAAGACGCGGATATGAAGAACGCGCGCCGGTTCGGAAAGCGTGAGAGCTTGCATCGCGACCCGCCGAGAGCACGCGTTGTGCCTCGACCACGAACGACGAGAAGCCCGCGGGATCTGAAGACGGCGGGTGCGAGCGACGTTCGCGCCGTCTCGAATCGTCCTGATTCATCCTGGGCGCTCAGGACAATTGAGGACGCAGCGAGGATCACGAGTCGCTCCCTGGCCGGAAGCGCACGCCGAGTTTGGCGAGGAGCGTGTACGCGCGCGAACGGCTCAGTCCGACGGATTTTCCAGCTTCGGCGACGTTGCCACTGACCTCGTACGCGGCGAGCAGCTTGCGCGACGTGATCTCCGTCGGGCTCGGGGGGCGCTTCGGCGGCGTCGTTGAGTTGGTGGGCGGTGCCGGCGCCAGCGAGGGTAAGAGCGCACCCTCCGAGAATGTCGGCGGTCGTGGGCGTTCTGGCCGCAGGTGGAGATCGGTCAGCTCTGGCGCACCAGCGGCGAGCGCAGCGTCGAGCGCCAACTTCACTTCGTTGAGGAGCGCGCGCACGTTGGTCGGCGCCCAGGAGCGAAGAAGGCACGCCTCGACGAAGCGCGCCGTCGGCCGAATCGGCGACTTCCACTGCGCGAGGGCTAGCTCGATGAAGAACGGAATCTCTTCCGGTCGGTCACGGAGTGGCGGCAAGTGCACGGGCCGCTGCGCGAGTCGCATCAGCAAATCTTGGCGAAATGTACCCTGCTCGGCGGCAGTTTCGAGGTCCCTGAGCGTCGCCGCGCAGACGAGAACCTGCACGGGCTTCTGCACGGTCGAACCGACCGCTTGCACGCGCTTGGTCTCCAGTACCCGGAGGAGCTTCGGCTGCACGGCGAGCTCGAGCTCGCCCACCTCATCGAGGAAGAGCACGCCGCCGTCGGCGGAAACGATCAGGCCGGGACGATCCTCTGTCGCACCTGAGAAGGCGCCCTTGCGTACACCAAACAGCTCAGCCTCGGCGATGCTCGGCTGGATGGTCGCGCAGTTGAGGTCGACGAAGGGCCCGCTGCTGCCGGTGCCCGCGTTGTAGAACACGCGCGCCATGTGCTCTTTGCCGGTGCCGCTCTCGCCGGTGATGAGCACGCTGCGACCGTCGCGTGCCGCTGCCGCGACGAGCGCTTCGATCTGCGCGATGTCCGGCCCGCGTACGCGACCATCGACGACGGAGACCTTGCCGCGGATGAAACGACTGAAGTCGCGTACGAGCAGGTAGAGCGTCCCACCGACGCGAAGGACGCGCGCGTTCGCCGAGACCAACTCGCCGTCGACGCGCTCGCCATCAACGTAGGTGCCGTTGCGGCTGGCGTGATCGCGGACGACCCAGGCGTCGTTCTCGTAGGACACGTCCGCGTGGTGGCCGGAGACGAGCTTGTCGTCGACAACGCGAATCGTGGATCCGGGATCACGACCGAGGACGTGCACCGGGCCCGCCTTGGCATCGTGAACGTGGCATTCGGGCGAGTTGGCGGCGAACACGAGCACTAACGCGGGCATCAGCGCTTCGCGGCGGCGCGCAGCTTCGGGCTTCTCTTCCAGCGTTTCCGTGTTGGTGACGTCGGCCATCGAGACAAGTGGGAGTGTAGCGGATGCGCGCGGAAGAGCTGCGGATCGTTCGCCAATCCCCGCAGGGTAGGCGCGCCGATCCAGCTTCGTCCTGCTCTGTCCTGCGCCTGCAGGACGAAACAGGACGGGACAGGACGAGCGGCGTCGGCGCTTGAGCGCGTTTTTCGAGATTTCAGCAGCGATCGCATGCGTCGTCGTCGCGGCATACGCGTTGCTGATGGTCACGCGAAACGCCGATGCACCCGACGAAGAAGCGACTGATGGTGGTGGACGATCTCGAGGCGCATCGCATCAGCCTCGCGCGCGTCCTTCGCACTCGTCACAGCGTGGCCACGGCGCCTCACGCACTCGGCGCGCTGCGTCTTCTTCGCTCGGAAGCATTCGACGCGATCGTGAGCGACCACGAGATGCCGCCGGGCCCTGACGGACTCTGGCTCTTGAACGAGGTCGCACACATCGCGCCGCAGACGCGTCGATTTCTCATCAGCGCGGCGGAGCCTTTGGACCTTTCCGCGTTCGTACGCCTCGGGATTGTGGAGGCCTTCTTCAAGAAGCCCATCCACGCCGCCGAGCTCCTCGCGCAGCTCGGCTGAGAGGCGCGTTTTCTCTCATCGTCGTGTCTCTCGCTCTTTCCCGCACCCGAAGGAACCGCCGCCATGATGCGCACGCACGCGTCGCCTCGATCTGCCAAGTCTCAACGCATTGCGCTCACCGCACTGCTGGTGTTCGCGAACGCCTACCTCGCGTGCAAACCGGGAGGCGGTGGCGGTCCGCTGGCTCCTCCCGCCGTGCCCGAGTGCGCGGCGGCCCATGACGTGGAGGCGCTGACTCCTAAAGTCACCTGCGTTACCGAATCGGGCGGGCAACGCTACGCGGTGTTCGGCTACGACAACGCCGCGGGCGAAGTCGAGGTCGTGCCCCCGGGCTTCAACAACGTCATCCTCCCTGCTCCGGGTAACCGCGGGCAGACGGTGCGATTCCTCGCGAGCGGTGAGGAGCACGCCTTCGCGCTTCCGATCACGGGCACCTCGCTCGCGTGGGCAATTGGTACCCGTCGTGCGACGGTGGCGCCGGACTCGCGTCCGTGCCTTCCGGACGAACTTCCCGGCGGCATCCTCGCTTCGGCCGGCGGTTCGGCATTCGACGTCTCGACGTCCATCGTCGCCACGGAGACCTCTCTCGTCGGCGGGACGGAGAACGCGGGCTTTCTCGGAAAGCGCGTCGTCGGATCCGTCGAGGGCTCTCTCTCGGTCGGCGTCGATGGCAGCGCATCCTACTCGATGCCTCTGGCCGTGCCTCCGGGTCGCGCAGGTATGCAGCCCGACCTCGCGCTGACGTATTCGAGTCGTGGTGAGAACGGGCTCGTGGGATTCGGCTTCGCGCTCGGAGGTCTCTCCCGTGTCGCGCGCTGCGCGAAGGACCGGCTCCACGACGGGGAGATCGCCCCCATCCAATACGACGGGAGCGACGCCTTCTGCGTCGATGGGGAACGGCTGATCGAGGTCAGCCGGCACTTCGGCATTCACGGTGGCTCCGGCACCGTCGAGTACCGCGCGCAGCACAACAGCTACTCACGCGTCACGGCAACGGTCGACGCGAAAGGTGAGCCCGACCACTTCGTCGCGGAGCTCCTGAGCGGCCGACGTCTTTACTACGGTGTCGGCGCTGGCTCTAGGCTGACCGGATTCCGCACCGAGCCCGTAGTCGCGAAGGGTGTGGACAGCGTCGGCCAGAAGCACACGCAACAGGTCACGCTCTCGTGGAGCCTCAGCTCCGCCGAGGACCGGTCGGGAAACGGCTTGAGCGTCGACTACGAGCTCACGGAGAAGCCGGCGGTCTTTGCCTACAGCCAGAAGCCCACGGCGATTCACTACACCTACGGCAACGGCTTTGCCGCGAGCCGAACCGTGAAGTTCATCTACGAGCCGCGGCCCGACATCCACACCGTCTTCGTCAGCGGTCTGAAGATTCGCCATGAGGAGCGGCTGTCACGTATCGAGA
>JANXMC010000112.1 GCA_025354825.1 Myxococcales bacterium | reverse complement strand
CGAAAATCGGGGTGTATGCCGACGAGGTGCACGTAGCCCGTGCGGACCGGCTCGTGGTCGATGAAGCCGAGCAAGAAGCCGATCATCTGCTTTTCGCCGTCGGGCCCGTCGTCCTCGACGACAAGAGCGCGATCGCCGAGCTCGTAGAAGAAAATCGGATGCGCGAAGGTGCTGATGGGGCCGCCCCACCAGTGGTCGATGACCTCGACCACGCGATCGAAGTCCGCCTTGGTGATGCGTCGCGTGTGCATTGCGATTTCTCGGGAGCGAGCGGGCGTCGACGTCGTCATGATGGCCTTCGCCGAGGGTACGTCGAGCCGCCTTACGTGCAGAGCAAAATTGTGGGAGGTACTCGGGCGTGAGCACCTCCGACGAAAGCATGCACCGCATCCGCATCGCCCCCTCGATCCTGTCGGCCGACTTCGGCCGCCTCGCGGAGGAGGTGCGCGCCGCCGAGAACGCGGGGGCCGATTGGATCCACGTCGACGTAATGGATGGGCGCTACGTTCCGAACATCACGCTCGGGCCGGTTGTCGTAAAAGCGGTCCGCAAAGCGACGAAATTGCCTGTGGACGTTCACTTGATGATCGTCGAGCCCGAGAAGTACGTCGACGACTTCGCCGCCGCGGGCGCTGACACGATTACGGTTCATGTCGAGACCTGCCCGCACCTGCACCGTACGCTGCAGCACATCAAATCCACGGGGAAGCGTGCGGGCGTCGTGCTCAATCCGTCGACGAGCGAAGAGACACTCCGTTACGTGATGGGCGTCGCCGATCTCGTCTTGGTGATGAGCGTGAATCCCGGTTTCGGCGGGCAGTCGTTCATAAAAGAAATATTGCCGAAAGTGCGCGCCATTCGCGCGATGATCGACGCCGGCGGCCGGCCGATCGATCTGGAAATCGACGGCGGAATCGCCCCCGATACGATCGGAATGGCGGCGGCTGCCGGCGCTCGCGCGTTCGTGGCCGGCAATGCCGTTTTCACGAAACCCGATTACAAAGTCGCCATTGCCGAATTGCGACGCGAAGCCGAGCGCGCGGTGAGCGAGGCGTCGAAGTGACCCACGCCCGTCGACGTCTCGTCGGCCCTGCCGGCGTGCTGTTTGCGCTCTTTGCCAGCTCGTTGGCGGCGTGCAGCGGGTCGGCGAAAACCGTTGAAGTTGCCAAAGTCGCGCCGCCGCCGCCCGTTCTCGCGGCGGAGCCCGTCGACACGTCGGCCGACGCGGGCACGGCGAAAGACACGGCGCCGGGGCGCGAAGACCGCCTGATTGCGAAAATGATGAAGCGCGTGGCCGAAGCGCGCGGCGTGCCTGCAACCCGGGCCGTGCCCGGCGTGACGCTCACGCGCGAGGGGCTCATCGCCCGCGTGCGCGCGCACGTCGCCGAAGAGATCCCCACGGAGGCGATTCGCGCCGAAGGGCTCACGCTGCAGCTCCTCGGCGTGATTCCGACGGAGTTCGACTACCTCGGATCGACGTTCGCGCTTCTCGAGGCGCAGCTCGCGGGTTTCTACGAGCCGTCGAACGGGTCGATGTACCTCGCGGCCGACCTCGAAGGCGACCTCGCCGAAGCGACGCTCGCCCACGAGCTCGTGCACGCGCTGCAGGATCAAAAGTGGGGGCTCGGCCCGCAGACGAAATACAAGCCGGGCGAGAGCGACAAGTCGGCCGCCGTGCATGCCCTGGCCGAGGGCGACGCGACGAGCGCGATGACCGACGTGCTCATCGCGAAGACGGCGAAGGGGCACACCGCTCTCGATTTACCGGACAACGTGCTGTCCGACGGAATGCTCGAGAGCATCGAGCAGGGGCCCGCCGCGAAGACGCCCCACGTGATGCAGACGTCACTCGTGTCGCCGTACATCGAGGGGACGCGGTTCGTCCACGCGCTCCGCCGGCAAGGCGGTTGGGCCGCCGTGAACGCCGCGTGGGACCATCCGCCGGAGACGACGGAGCAGCTGCTCCACGCCGAGAAGTTCCTCGCCCACGAGCCCGCTCTCGCGATCGCCGATCCGGTGGTCGCGCCCCTCGGTGCCGGGTACAAAACGCTCGACGTCGACACGGCAGGCGAGCTCGGTCTGCGCCTGATTTACGCTGAATGGATTGGCAACGACGCGGCCAACGAAGCGGCGGCGGGCTGGGGCGGCGATCGCGTGATTCTCGTTGAAAAGGGGGACACGAGCGCCCTCGCGTTGCACGTCCGGTACGACGCGCAGCCTGCGAAACCGGGGGGCGCGGCGCGGGCGAAAACAGCATTCGCGGTGCTCGCGAACGGGCTCAAGAAGTCGCTGAAAGGTGCGGGGTCGATCACCGACGGTGGCACGTTCTTCTGCGCAGAGCGCGCGAGCCTCGGGCTCGGGCCGATGGCGCTCACCGTGAAAGGCGCAGACCTCGTGCTCGTCGCCGGGCCGACGAAGGTGGGGCCGAAGGGTTCGTGGGCGTCGGCGTCGACGTGCGCGCAGGCGAAAACGTGGGCAAAGGCGGTGAGCGAGCAGAAGTAGGCGCGAGCGCGCTTCGTCAGTCCCAGTCGTCTTCCTTCGGCAGCGTCGACGCAATCGCCGGCGGAAGGAGCGACGAGATTCGATCGGCCGCCGACGGTTCCGCGGCGGCGGCGGGCGCTTTTTTCGGCGGGCGCTCGCTGCGGCGCGAGGCGCGCGTGATCGTGAAGACCTCGCGAAAGAGCGGCGTGTACTCGGCACCCGAACGGGCGAGATCGCTTCGAAAGAGGAGAAGCTCGGTGCCGAAGGCGTCGCCGAGCTGATCGGCCGCGGGGAGGCGCGCGCGCGCGATCGTCTCGGCGTCGAACCAGGCGCGCACGTCGAGCGGTGCACGCGTGCGGGCGAGCGTCACGTGGGGGCGATAGGCGCGAACGTCACGCGGGACCCCGAGCGACTCACAGACGGTTTCGACGTCGTCCTGAAGGCGCGAAAGCTCGAGGCTCGGGTCGTCGAGGTCGGCCACGAGGACGCGTGCGGCTTCGGGCGACGGGAAGGCCGTGAGGCCGGTGATGCGCACGCGGGTGGCCGATTTTCCGGCCGCGAGGGGGCGCAGCGCGTCGACGAGGGCAGGCGCGAGGCCGAGATCGATGGCGCCGAAGAACTTGAGTGTGACGTGCATCTTCGTCGGCGCCGTCCACGAGACCGCGCCGTCTTCGGGCGCGTGGGCGCTCGCGCGAAGGCGGCGCGCGGTGTCGGCGAGCCTGCGAATCGCCGCGACGTCGAGATTGAGCGCGGTGAACGCGCGCATCGTCTCGACGTGCGGCGACGTCGTGGAGGTCACGTCGACTCGCGGAGCACTTCGCGTACGAGCTGCAGCCCCGCGTAGGCCGCCAACGTTTGAATCATCTTTCGATCGCCGCCGAAGCGGTGCGACCGAACCGTCGTACCTTTGGGGCCGGCGACCGCGATGTAGACCGTGCCGACGGGCTTTTCGTCGGTGCCGCCTGCGGGGCCCGCGATGCCGGTGAGCGACAGCGCGATGTCGGCGCTCGAGACGCGCTTCACACCTTCCGCCATCGCCGCGGCGACCTCGGTGCTCACCGCGCCGTGGCCACGAATCGTGTCTTCTTCAACGCCGAGGAGCCTTGTTTTTGCGCTGTTGGCGTAGGTGACCGCGTCGACCAGAAGGTACTCGCTCGCGCCGGGCTCGCCCGTGATCATCGAGCCGACGAGACCGCCGGTGCACGACTCGGCGATGGCCAACATGTACCCCTTGGCGCGCAGGGCGCGGCCGACGACGCTCGCGAACGTGTCCTCGGCTTCGCCGTAGAGCACGTCGGCGAGGCGCGCGCGGACGTCGACGCTCGCGCGCTCGCAAAGGTCTCGCGCGGCTGCGCCCGAGGCGGCGCGCGCCAACACTTTGACCTCGATCTCCGGGAAGGTCGCGCGGTAGCCGATGGTCGTTCCGGGGAACGCCGCTTCGACGCCGGCGAGGCGCTCGCCGACGAGGCTTTCAGGCAGCCCGAACGTGCGGAGGCGAACCTGGAAAAGCGTGTGGGAGGCGAGCGGCCGGATGCGTGCGAGCACCTGGTCGTCGAACATGCGGTTCATCTCGCGGGGGACGCCCGGCATGAAGAACGCGACGGCCTTGCCGATGGTGACCTTGAAGCCCGGCGCGGTCCCGATAGGGTTCGGCAGGATCTCTGCCCCCTCGGGAAAATCGGCCTGTTTGGCGTTCGTCTCGCTCATCGTGCGGCCGAACTTTTCGAGGCGCCGCCGAATATGCTCGAGGCTCGCCTCGTCGCGAACGAGCTTTACGCCGAGGGCCTGAGCGACCGCCTCGGTCGTGAGATCGTCGGTGGTTGGGCCGAGACCGCCGGTGGAGACGATGACCGCGGCTTCTTGGCCGAGGCGCTGGAGCGTCGCGACGATGCGCGCGCGATCGTCGTCGATAACAGCATGTTCGAGAACTTCGAATCCAGCATCGGTGAGGCCGGCGGAGAGCGTCGTCGCGTTGGTGTTGACGAGCTCGCCTCGCGTCAGCTCCGTCCCGATGGAGAGCACTGCGCAAGTCATGGGACCGAGCAGCCTAGCGACACGGTGGTGCGCGACCCAGCGCTATTCGTCGTAGGCGCAGCGAAATCCGACACGAGGGTCTCGCGCGCCCGCGGCGACCTCGAGGCGTGACCACGTGCGAAGCTCGGTGGCGAGAGCGCTTTGCCACGATCCGCCGCGGGCGACGTACGCCTCGCGGACGCCGGGCGAAAGCCCCGCGTCGGCGACGGGCGGCCGGGCAACGGAGACCCATTCGGCCACGTTTCCAGCCAGATCGTGCAGGCCGAGGGGGCTCACGCCGCCTTCGTGGGCGCCGACCGAATCGGGCCCCACGGCTCCGGATGCACACGGCCCGCGGGCGAGCCCCCACGCCGCTCGCCTGCAGACTGCACCTGTATCGCCCCATGGGTACCGGCGCGCCGTGGCGCCGGCGGCCGCGACGATCCATTCGTTCTCTGTCGGCAAGCGCCCTCCACGCTCGGCACAAGCGCGCGACGCCTCCGCCACGGTGACACTATTCGCCGCGCGTGCGGCGTCGGCGGCTCCGTCCGCGACGGCGACCACCACCGCGAACCGACCGACGGTCATCTCGAAGGCGTCGAGCGCGAACGGGCCCGCCGTGACCAGGCGCGGGGGGACGCGCCCTTCGGCTTCCCAGTCGGACGGGCCGATGAGCACCTCGGTCTTGGGAATACGAACATGCGTGTCGGGCGCGTCGCAGCCGCGCGGCGTGAGCACCAGCGGAGCGGGGCACGTTTTGAGGACATCGTGTGAGAAGCACACCCCGTCGCGCACGACCGCATCGGCCGACGTGCAGCACCGCGGACCCACCGCGGTGAAGCCAAGGCCGCACCGCGCGGCCGGCTCGTTCGACTGCCCGACGAGCTTCACGACGACCGTCGCCGCGACGATGGCGGCGACGGCTCCCGCCGCGAGCGCCGCAGCGTCGGCGCGGGTCACGTCGCCGCGACGACGCGGTTCGTGAGAATGCCGACGCCGTGCTCGTGGGCGCCCGCGGCGCGAACCTCGATCTCGACGACGTCGCCGGGCGTGAGCGGCCCGACCCCTTCGGGCGTCCCCGTGACGAGGAGATCGCCCGGCTCGAGGGTCATCATTCGGCTCGCGTAGGCGATGAGCGTCGGCACGTCGAAGATCATCATCGTCGTCACGCCGTCTTGGCGAATCGCCCCGTTCACGCGGCAAATCACGCGCAATGCGGCCGGATCGAGCCCCGTCTCGATGCACGGCCCCACGGGGCAGAACGTGTCGAACCCCTTGGCGCGCGACCACTGCCCGTCGCTCTTTTGAAGGTCGCGCGCGGTCACGTCGTTCACGCACGTGTAGCCGTAGACGTAGGACAGCGCGTCCTCGCGGCGCACGTTCTTGGCCCGCTTGCCGATGACGACGCCGAGCTCGGCTTCGTGCTCGATGCGTGCGCTCTCGGGCGGCAATACGATCGTCTCGCCTGGCCCAATCAGCGATGACGGCGGCTTCAGGAACAGCAGCGGCTCCTTCGGCACGTCGTGCCCAAGCTCCTTCGCGTGAGCCGCATAATTTCGCCCGATGCAGAGCACTTTGCTCGGCGTGACGGGGCACGCGGGGGTCAGCGTCTCGACGTCGACGATGTCGCCGGTCGGGCCGCCTCCCCACCAAGGCGCGCCCGTGAGCGGATGGGCCACGTGCCCCGCGATTTCGGCGAAAAAGTGAGAACCGTCGCGGCTCGTAAAGCGGGATACGCGCATGGGGGCGCATCCTAGAGACGCGCGCGCGCTCTGCGCAACCGTCGCCGCGCGGCGGGTTTCGCCCTATAAGCGCCGGCGCCATGACAAGCAGCCGCACGATTCGCCTCGCGTTCTCGCCCGACAGCGACGACATCTTCATGTTTTGGCCGCTCTTAACCGGCAAAATCGACACCGAAGGGCTGACCTTCGTGAGCGAGCGCGCCGACACCGAGACGCTCAACGCCCGCGCGGAGCGTGCGGACGTCGACGTGCTCGCGATGTCCATCGCCCGCTATTCGACGGTCTCCGAGAGCTACTTGCTGCTCCCCCACGGCGCGTCGGTTGGGCGTGGCTACGGCCCCGTCGTCGTCGCGCCGAAGGCGATGCCCGAGGCGGCGCTCGCGGGCAAGCGCATCGGCATTCCGGGACTACGCACAACGGCCTATTTGGTATTGCGTCTGCTCGCGCAGCCGTTCGAGCCGGTCGTATTGCCGATTAGCCCTTACGCGCGCGTCTTCGAGGCGCTGCGAGGCGGCGAGGTCGACGCGGCGCTTTTGATTCACGAGGGGCGCCTCACCTACGAGCGCGAGGGGTTCGAGAAGATTCTCGATATTGGCGAAGGGTGGGCCAAGCTCACGGGCGGGCTGCCGCTTCCCCTGGGTGGAAACGCGATTCGTCGCGGGCTCGGCAAAGAGCTGGTGGCGCAGGTGTCGCGCCTCTGCCAGCAGTCGATCGCGTGGGCTCTCGGCCACCGCGACGAGGTCATCGACGCGCTCCTCGCCGCCGAGACGCGCACCGAGGTGTCGCTCGATCGCCCAATGCTCGATCGTTACCTATCGATGTATGCCAACGAAGATACGCGCGGCATGCCCGACGACGCCAAACGGGCCGTCGTCGAGCTCTTCGATCGCGCAAAAGCGGCGGGGCTCATGGCGGCGAATGCCATCGTGGAATTCGCTCCCTAAGCCCACGCGTCATCGACTCAGTTGCAGGAGCCCTGATCCTGAAGTGACTTCAGCGTCGAGGCGCAGGCTTTTTCGTTGCCGTCGTCGGCGAGCGTGTTGCACTGATCCTCGACCGACCCGAGGGTCGAGCAGCAGGCCTTGAGCGTCGCGCACGACGCCTGCGTGGCCGGGCCGGTCGGAACGGTGGTCGAGCCAGCGTCGCGGTTGCCATTTCCATTTCCGCTGTTGCCGGAGCCGCCGTTGCTGCTCGTGTCGTCGCCCGGGGACGGCGTGGGCGACGTCGTCGTCGAGCCCGTGCCCCCGGTGTTGGTCGTCGCCGAGCCTTCGCGGCTGTCGGTCGCGGGCTCGCGGCTACCAGTATTCAAGTAGGTGGGCGTCCCCGGCCCGCCGCTACAGGCGACGAGCGTGGCGATGCTTCCGAGGGCCACGACACCTGCACGCAAATGAGATGAATATTTCACGGTCTTCTCCCCTGCCGCGTCGATAGCGGCATATGGACTGCCAGAAGCGAGTCGCGACTCAGAAGTAGTAAATAGCAGAGATGTTGTTCGCGAAAATGGCCCACGGCTCGCCGTTGACCGTCGTCGAGAGCGTCGTCACCGCCGCGGAGCTCGACACCGTCGCGCCGTTGGCCGTCGACGAGGCTTTCCACGATTCGCGGCGTAGGAAGAGGCCGACGCTGGCCTGAAGGGCGAGCTCCGGAATGCCGATGAAGCCGAAATGCACTTCGGCGCCGACGCGCGCGCCCAGGTCGAGCTTGAGGCCGCTGAGGCTGATGTCGGGCTGCCCCGCCTGCTTCACGGTGCCGCTGCCGAAGCCGAGATTCAGCTCGGGAATGACCTCGAACGTGTAGTGCTTGCCCGCGGCAAGCGCGATCGGCACGCCGCCGTGGAGCAAAAAGCCCAAACGGCTCGGCGCGTCGACCGTGGTGGTCGTGCCGCCGTTCACCGTTTCGACCGACCCCGACGTGAGGCCGAAGCCGACGCCGCCGTCGATACCGATGGAGCGATTGAGCCAGTAGCGAATGCCGATTGCGGGCGCGGGAACGTTGTCGCGCGCGCCCGTCGGCGTCGAAACTGGGATTTGCGAGACACCGAAGTAGGTCACGCCGAGGTGGCCGACGACCTTGTCGTGATCGGCGCTGGCGTCGTCGACGATGCCGGTCTGAAGCGCGGGGCGCGTCGTCGTCGTCGTGGTGACGGGCGCGGCGGGGGGCGGCGCCTGCTGCGTGGTGACGGTGGTCTGCGTGGTGACGGTCCCGCCCGCGCCGACTTCCTGCGCGAGGGCCTCCGTGGAAACCACAACGACTGCCAACGACGACAAGGACGCGAGAAGTACGGACGATTTTGTGAAGCTCATTGCCTTATTGCCTCCTGAGGCGGGCACGGACCACCGTGCGCGCGCACTGGAACACAAGACGGGTTGCTATGGAACCCCTTGAAAACAAGCGCTCCGCGCACGTTCCTACGCGCCGGAGAGCCTCTTACGCAGAAAAACTTTCCGCCCATGACGCACGGTCACGCGAAACCGTGCGAGACGCGCTTCTCCGTTGCTGCGCGAATCCGCAACGCTACATTCCGCGGGCCCCCGGCATTTCGGTGGATGAGGAGGCTCTCTCGATGGCGAAGACGTTCGGGCTCGCGGCAATTTCCGTGACGGTTGGTTTTGGTCTCGTTTCGACAATCGGCGGTTGCAGCAGCGCGTCGCCCACGGCGACGGAGCTCACCGCCAGCGTCGAAAGCCCAATTCAAGGCGGCGCTGCGACTACGAAATACCCGTTCGCCGTGAGCATCACCGCGCAGACGCCGGAGGGGCAGGCCCAGTGCTCTGGCGCGCTCATCGCGCCGAACCTCGTGCTCACGGCCCGCCACTGCATCGACGACGTGATCGAGAACCCGAACAACGCGAACGACCACATCATCGATTGCGCCGTCAGCAAGTTCGGGACCCAAGGCGCCATTGGCGACTTCGAAATATCGACCTGTCCGAACATTCGCGCGACGAGCTGTCGGTCGTCTTATTCAGCCTCGAAGCTTTTTCGCACGCCCGGCAATACGATGTGCGGCAACGACATGGCGCTGATTCTTCTCACGAAGAACGTCCCCGCCACCGAGGCGACGCCCATCACGCCCGCGGTTCAATATCCCATTTACGATAAACGGTATACGTCGGCCTTTGCGGCGGTTGGCTACGGCATTACTTCGCCAAGCGCGAACGACACTGGGACGCGACGGTTTCGGGAGGACATTCCGATCGCCTGTATTCCCGGGCATACCGACGCGCTTCTCAATTGCGATTCGATCGCGCCCGGCCAAATCCCCAAAACCGAATTCGTCGGGGGCGATGGGCCGTGCGGCGGCGACTCGGGGTCGAGCGCGTACGAAGAGGCGAGCTTCGCGAGCGGCGCGCCGGTCTCGCTCGGCGTGCTCTCCCGCGGGGGCGAGAGCGACGACGGAACGACGTGCAAGCAGAGCATCTACACGCGCACCGACACCATGCGCGACTTCATCGTCGCGGCCGTGACCGAGGCCGCAGCCAAGGGTGGCTACGCGGTGCCCGCGTGGACGACGCCCGTCGCGCCGCCGCCCGACGCGGGCGCGCCGGTGAAAGACGCGGGCGGGAGCAAGCCGCCGACGCCGGTCAAAGGCGACGGCGAGGCGTGCACGACGAACGAGGAGTGCACGTCGAAGAGCTGCGCGGCGCCAAACGCGGAATCGCCGTTCGTCTGCGCGTCCGACTGCAGCGACACCGCGCCCTGCGCCGACGGCTTCTCCTGCCAAGGTGGCTTGTGCTTCACGACGACCGACACGGCAACGCCGGCTCCCGCGGCGGCCGCGACGACAAGGGCCTCCGCGGGCTGCTCGGCGACGGCGCGCGACCCGGTTCAGCCGATCCCGTGGCGCGCCCTCGCGTTCGCGACCTGCGCATTTGGTCTCGTAATCGCGCGGCGTAGGGGCGCGCACACGGCAGCCGGCGCGAACGACGTGGCGTAATGAAAAAAGCCGTGGCGACAGGTTGGCGAAGGACGGCTCGACACCGTCCGCAACGGCTTCGCGGCCCGTTCGACGTGCAGGGCTTTACGACGCGTTGTCGAAAAACCGACAGAGCGCGGGCTGCATTTCGCTTGCGGCGCGGTATTTCCTAAAAACCGCCACCGCGCACGGAGATTGCTCATCGGATGCTAAGAATGCAGCCCGCTGTCCCCATGACCCAGAAGCAGCGTGCGCGCTTTGATGCGCTGCGCCGCAAGATTTTCGGGGAGATGGCCGCCGCGAGCGCCAAGTGGCGCGTGTACTGGGCGGTGCCGTTCAACCTGCTGGTGCTCTTGGTTCTTGTGGTTCGAGGCGAGCCGCCGATTCGCGCGGCGATTCAGGGGGCCGCAACCTTCGTCCTGCTCACCATTTTCGTCCGTTCGGCGATGACGGCAGGGCGCAGCAAGTTCACGCCGATGGGCAGCTTCGTCACCGCCGTCGCGACCATGGTCGCGATCGCGAACACCGGTGGATGCGCGAGCCCTCTGGTGATGGCCATCGTCCCCACCGTGGCGGGCGTTTCCATCACCTTCGAAGACCGTCGTCTGAAGGGTTGCGTCGTCGGCTTCATCAGCTTCTGTTTCGTGCTTCTCGCCGTCTTCTCCCATTCGGGCGTGGGCGAGCTCGCGGCCCCGCTCGCGCCCGTCACGGCGTGGTCGAGCACCGAATACGTGGTGCTTTCCACAGCGACGATCCTCTATTCGATGACCGTGCTCTCGATGATGGGGCACAGCTTCACCGTCGCCTACGAGCGTGTGGCGTACGAGCTCGCCGCCCGCCGCGAAGAGCTTTGCCACGAGAGCGAAGACCGCACGCTGGCCCTCGAAGGGATCGCGGCGCGCCTCGCCCACGAGGTGAAAAACCCCCTCGCCGCGATCAAAGGCCTATCGGCGCACATGGCGCGCAGCGCGAGCGATCCGAAGGTCGCCGAACGGCTCTCCATCGTTGCCACCGAGGCCGATCGTCTGCAGTCGATCGTCGACGGCTTCCTCTCGTTTTCACGCGGCCTCGACGACCTGAAGGTCGCCCCCGTGAAGCCCCACGAGATCGCCCGCGAGCTCTCGCTGCTTCTCGAGACGCGCGCCAACGAAATGGGCGTCGCCCTCGAAGTCACGGGAGACGCGAACCTCTCGGTGAACGCCGACGGCCGCAAGCTTCGCCAAGCGCTGCTGAACCTCGTGCTCAACGCCATGCAGGCGTCGTCGCTCAAGGCGAAAGTTCGCCTCGACGTGACCCGCATGTGCGGGGACGGCGCGCGCATCAAGGTCATCGACGAAGGCGCCGGGATGACGGCCGACGTCCTCGAGCGTATTCGAAAGCCCTATTTCACCACGCGCGAAGGCGGCTCGGGGCTTGGCGTGGCGGTGGCGCGCGGTCTCGTGGAGCAGCACGGCGGCACGTTGAGCTTTGCGAGCACGCCGTCCCGCGGCACCACGGTCACCATCGACCTCCCGTCGTCCTGCTCGATGCTTTCGAGCTCGAACGCGCTCCCCAATCCGCTGCGCGCGGGGAACGTTCTCATGCCGTCCACCGCGACGAGCGGGCCGAGCGCCAACGCTGCCGCGAACGGCGACGGCGCGCTTGTGTTGCCGACGCGTTGACCCTGAGGCGCGCGGAGCGCAGTCTCCGCCCGCGCTTCTCCAAACCCTGTTTCGAGACCTCGACGAATGCCCCGCGTGCTCGTGATCGATGACGACGCCTCTCTTCGCTACACCCTCGATGCCGTCATCAGCGACGCGGGTCTGCCCGTAGAGACGTGCGATGGCGGCCTTTCGGGGCTCGCGGCGTTCGAGTCGCGCGGCGCCGACGTGGTGCTGACCGATCTTGCGATGCCGGACATGGACGGGATGAAAGTCCTCGAGCATCTCCGCGCGCAGGATCCGAGCGTCCCCGTTCTCATGCTCACGGCCCACGGCTCCGAGCGCGTCGCCGTGGCCGCCATGAAGGCGGGCGCCTTCGACTACATCCCCAAGCCGTTCGACCCC
>JANXMC010000105.1 GCA_025354825.1 Myxococcales bacterium | reverse complement strand
CGCACCACTGCGGCGGCGGATCCTTGAAGTAGTACGCGTCGATATCGAGCACGTCGGCGAACTTGCCGCCGTCTTCGAAAGAGCCCGTCGGACCGTTGTCACCGTCGGCCGCGTCGACGTTTCCGGGGAAGACCGCGCTCGCATCGCCGCTCGACCCGCACGCGACGACGACGGCGCTGGCGAGCGCGGTCGTCACGAGACACGTGACCGTCTTCCCGATTGCTGCCTTGCTAAGCCAACGCATCAAGTGATCCTCCCGCGTGATGACAACAGGAGAAAGGCTACCCGACAGCAACTCGCTGCCCTAGGAGTGGACTTTCTCAAGCGGGGGCGGGAGCAGGAATCGGGCCTTCGCGGCGCGCTGTATTTCTACTTTGCCAGTGGCAACCGCTTTCGACCCGTGCCGCCGCTCCGATCGATGACTGGGCCGGCATCGCCGGGCTCTTCGCCGCCTCCGGCCATCTCGGCAATGCGGTCTGCGAGGCGCTCGGCGATTTCGACGAACGACTTTGCAATGGGGCTGAACGGAGCCGCCTGAACGACAGGTGTCCCCTTGTCGCCCCATTCACGCACACTCTGATCAATGGGGATTTGCCCCAAGAGCGGCGCGCCTGCGAAGTCGGCAATCGCTTTTCCGCCACCTTTACCGAATAGGTCGTGGCGAACGCCGGCCGAGTCGATGAAATAGCTCATGTTCTCGACGACGCCGAGAATCGGGATGTTGACCTTCTGGCACATCGACACGCTCTTGTAGACGTCGTCCGTCGCCACGGGCTGCGGCGTCGTGACGACGATGGCGCCGGTCGATTTCAAGCGCTGGGAGAGCGTGAGCGCGACGTCGCCGGTGCCGGGCGGGAGATCGAGAATCAGGTAGTCGAGCTCGCCCCAATTCACGTCTTTGAGAAACTGCTGAAGCGCGCCCGTGAGCATCGGGCCGCGCCAGATGACCGCGGCGCGCGGATCTTCGAGCAGAAAGCCGATGCTCATCAGCCGAACGCCGAAGCGCTCGAGGGGCTCGATGAGCTTCCCGTCGAGCGAGACGGGCTTGCCCGTGACGCCGAGCATCGTCGGAATCGACGGACCATAGATGTCGGCGTCGAGGAGGCCGACGCGGTTCCCCGCGCGCTTGAGGGCGAGGGCGAGGTTCGTCGCGGTGGTGCTCTTGCCGACGCCACCCTTGCCGCTCATGACGAGAATCACGTTCTTCACGGTGGGGAGCGGATCGTCCGCCGCCGGCGTGCGGGCGGGGACTTCGTCGTCCCACTTCACTTCGACGCTGGTCACCCCTTCGAGCGCCCCCACGACGGCCCGCGCGTCGGCGCCGAGCTTATGCCGGCGTTGCGCGCCTCCCCGTGAAATCCCGCGGAGATCGAACGTGAAGCCGACATGGCCGCCCGTGATGACGACGTCTTTCACCATCCCGAGATCGGCGACGGACTTCTTGAGATCGGGGTCTTGAACCTGGGCGAGAGCGGCGTTCACGTCGGCGACACTGAGCGTCATGGGGCGCCACGTAAGCTCACCTAAAGAGAACGTCAACCGACGCGACGGATCGGTCGCGATCCAGGGATGGATCGGCGACGGCCCTTAATCGATACAATTTGGCGGCTATTTTCCGTTTTCACGACCCTTTCGCTTGGTCCGGTAAGTGCTCTTGCCATCGTCACGTCCACATCGGCGGCGACCGATGGGATTTCCCGAAAGGCACTCACGCGATGGCACTTCTCGCGATACGTCGTTCTGCGCGTTTTCTCCTCCCCACGGCGCTCCTCGCGGCCGCCGCATCCGCAGCCTGCGGCTCGGGCAATAGCGGTTCGAATGCCGTTTTCGGCGCCGGCGCGCCGGACGCAAGCGCGCCTCCGGGCACGGGCGCGAATACCGACAATGGCGGCTTCGGCACGCAAGCGGCGCTCACCTCGATTGCCATCGATCCGCCGAACGCGACGATCGACGTGACCGACGGCGTCTCGATGGCGAAGCCCTTTCGCGTCGTGGGAACGTTTGCCGACGGCACGACGGCGACCCTGCCGAACGGAATCGCGTGGAGCACGACGGCCTTTGCCGTGGGCGCCATCGACAGCGCGGGCGCGTACAAGGCGAGCGGAGAGCAGGGCGGCCTCGTGACGATCACGGCGCAGAGCAAAGGGCTCAGCGCGTCGGCGAAGGTCACCGTGCGCCTGGTCGTCCACGAGAACGCCGGCGCCCTCGACGCGGCAGCGCGCGCCGCGCTCACCACGGCCACGATTGCCGATTCGGCCGTGACGTGGGCCTACCCCTACGACGGTACGGTCTTCCCGCGGGGGCTCACCACGCCGAGCCTGATGTGGAACGGCGGCGCGTCGGGCGATGCGTATTTGGTGCGCGTCGCGAGCCCGAACTACGTCGTCGAGAGCTACTCCACCACCGCGTCGGCAGCTGCCCCCGCGTCGCATTTCTCCCTCGCACAGACCACGTGGGACGCCTTCGTCGAATCGACGACCGGTGCGGCGGATCTCACGGTGACGCGCCTCTCGGGCGGCGTTGCGACGGTTGTCGCGAAGCACCACTGGACCGTCTCGCCCGCGTCGATGGCGGGGACGATTTACTACTGGGCAAACAACAAAGGTCGCGTCCTTCGTATTAAGCCCGGGTCGACGGCGCCCGAGGATTTCACCGCCGGCCTTTTGGGGGCGCTCCCCGCGACGGGCTGCACCACGACGTGCCACACCGTGTCGGCCGACGGCTCGACGCTCGTGAGCGGAGGCGACACGTTGGGCGGTACCTTCGATCTCAAGAACAACAAGGTGACCTGGGACGAAGGCGGCGCGCCGGGGACGAGCCAGAAGCGGCGCTGGGCCTACGCGGCACTTTCGCCCAATGGCAAATACGTCGTCGAGAGCTTCGCGCCGTTCCCCGTTGGGTTTGGCGTGCAGACGGGGCTTTTTCTCTCGAGCACCAAGGCGCTCGTGGCCAATAGCGGGCTCGACGGCGTTCGACTCGGCACGCCGGCCTTCGCGCCGGACGGGTCGCTGATTGCCTATGTGGATTACCAAGATGGTCCGACGAAGGGGTCACTCAAGCTCGTCGACTTCGACGCCGCGCAGGCGAAAGCATCGAACGCGCGCGAGCTTGTGAAGACGGGCTCGCTCCCCGAGATCGCCTTCCCCAGTGTGAGCCCCGACGCGAAGTGGGTCGTCTACCAACGCGGCACTGGCGTGCGCACAGACGGCGGGCGCCGCGCCGATCTCTACATCGCGAGCACCGTGACCGGCGTGGAGACGCGTTTAGGGCTTCTCGACGGCGACGGCTACCCGTTCGCCGCCGGCGACCGTGATCGCAACTGGAACTTCGAGCCGACGTTCGCACCCGTCGCTTCGGGCGGCTACTTTTGGGTCGTGCTCACGTCGCGCCGCACCCTCGGCAACGAGCTGACCGACGGCGACACGCAGACGAAGCAGCTCTGGGTCGCCGCCATCGATCAGAACCCGACGCCCGGCAAAGACCCGAGCCACCCGGCGTTTCACCTCCCGGGGCAAGGGACGCGCGATCCGGTGAGCCAAGAGCCGTCGCTCAACATGCGGGGCTTCTGGTCGCTCGAAGCGTGCCGCGCCGATGCGCAGACGTGCGAGACAGGCTCGCAGTGCTGCGGCGGCTATTGCGATAAGTCGGCGGGCACGGGCGTTTGCAAATCGGCGCCTCCCGCGTGCGCGCAGGCCGGCGACCGATGCAGCACCACGGCCGACTGTTGCGACGCGCCGTCGGGCGCGACCTGCATCAACCGCGTCTGCGCGGAAGCCACGCCGCGCTGAAGCCGCGCCGGCTCACGCCTCGCCGCTCACGGATCGTCGTCGGACGCGGGCTTCTTGCGCGCGGGGTGCTTCGCAGCCCGGGCTGCAGTCTCCGCGTCCGTCGGCCCCTTTAGCGAGTTGGTCAGCGACTCGAGGCCGTTGTCGTAGACTTGGCTATTGAGCTCGGTCGTCGTCTCGGCGATTCGGGCTTTCCAATCGGCGGGGAGAGAGCCCGGCGTCACGTCCTCCATCGCTTTCGCGAGGGCGAGCCAGTGGCGCGCGTCGACGCGATAGCCAATTCGGTAATCGGTCATTCCGCGCAAATAGGCATATTGCGCCCGCTCGGCGGGGCTCAGGCGACCGAGCTCGGGCTCCATCGCGCGGAAAATCGCGAGGGCGCGCTCGTGGGCGCTCTGCTCGAAGGCCCGTTGGCCGCGTGCGAGATCCTCGCGCTGCGTCGCGCAGGCAGGCAAAGCCGCGAACGCTAGGACTTGGGCGCAGAGAAGTATGCGAATGCCTCGCGTCATCGCCGGAGCGTACGGACAGCCCTTCGCGGGATCAACTTCTGACGGCGCGGCGCCTTCGAACGAGGGCCGCCGCGAGCGCCGTCACGCCCCCAACCGAGAACATCCCGTCGGCGCGATTGCCTCGGGCGCCGGGCGTGCTGCACGCGCACTTCGATCGCGCGGGCGACGGAGTCGCCGTCACGATGGGTGACGACGCGTCGGTCGTGGAGAGACCAACGGCGGCAGCGCCGGGCTCGGGAACGCCGTTCGGTCCGTCGCAATCCCAACCCGCTGCCTTCGTGAAGCCGCACGTCTCGATGAGCGATCCGTCCACCCTTCGCGCCGCGAGCTTCACCGCGTCGGGCGTCACCTGCGCCTCGACGGCGTGGTACGCGGCCTCGGCTTTTCGCGTGCTTTCGAGCGGCTTCGCGATGCGATACAGCGGCGCGCCACCGCCGCCCGACACGACGTAGCGAAGGCCCGAAGCGTAGCCGCGCTCGTAGATGTGGTCGTGGCCACTCAGCACGAGATCGACGCCGGCGCGCGCCAGGAGATCGTGCACACCAGCCGCTTGCAGCTTCGTGTTGTTGCCGTGGGGCCCCGCCGAATACGGCCCGTGGTGAAGAACGGCGATGCGCCAGACGATTCCGGCTTCCGTCTTCGCGCGCGCAAGCTCGCCGGTGAGCCATTCGAGCTCGTCCCCCGAGAGCCACGTGTCCGAGCCGTTCAACATGAAAAAGCGCGTATTCGCCCAGCGGAACGACCAATAGAGGCGCGTGCGCGGCGTGGGTGCGGCGGCGCCTCCGAGAGCGAAGGGCGACGACGGCGCGTTCGTCTTGGTCGCGAGGCGTGGCGACAGCGTTGGCGCGGGCGAAAGCGAGAGCGCCGGGGTCGACGCCGCAGATGACGGGGGGGGCGCGCCGAGCGAGCTCGGGCCGAAGTAGCGGAGGTATGCGCTCCCCTCTTTCTCAATGAGCTCGTGGTTGCCAACGCAGCCGAACAGCGCGCGGTCGCGGAGGAGCGGTTTTTCGATCGCGAAGAACGTCTGCCAGTTCTCGGGCGAGCTGCCGTCGGAGACGAAGTCGCCCGTGTGCAGGAGGAAGTCGCCGGGCGCCGTGAGCAGCGCGCGCACGACGGCCGCGTGCGCGACCTCGTCGCTGCGGTTGTCGCCGTAGACGAGAAACGAGAACGGCGCGGTCGACGCGTCGTCGGGGGCAGTCGTGAACGTGCCCGACTCGGACGCGCCGAGGGCGTGGACGACGTAGCGATAGCGACGCGCCGGCGCGAGGCCGGTCACGCGGAGCGCGTGGTAGGCGGCAGGGACCACGTCGGTCGCGCCCGCGACGTCGGTCGCGCCCGCGACGGCCGACGCGCCGTCGAGGGTCACGTCGACGGCCGCGGGCGCTGCGGAGGCGAGCTCGAAACGAAGAGAGACGCTGTTCGGACCGAGCTCTTGAAGGTACGGCCCGCGCGCGAACGCAGGCGCCGCACCCGCTTCGGAAGGGGTCACGACCATCGATCCGAGAGCCGCCGCAACACTGGCGAAACGCGGGAGCGGTGAGAGGAGAAATGTCCTCCCACGCCTAAGAAAGCTGACAACGCCCATGTCGCAGAGGTCCCTCGAACAGAGCGCGTCTCGCCTTGCCCTTCGATTGACCGACTAGCACGCACGGGCTAGGGTTCCGCAGGTGTTTTTGACGTGGAGCGTGCGACTTAGAGCTACGTCGAAGTCGTTCGCAGGGTTCGAGGCGTCTCTGTGCGTGATGACGTGCGTGATGACGTGCGAGATGACGTACGGGATGTCGTTCGAGACGCCGTACGGGACGCTGTAGTTGGTGCGTGGGCCGTTGGGCTTGCCGGCTCGAGGATACATGTCCGAGATTGTGCCGCCGTCGGATTTGCCCACGCGAGATCGTGCCTCATCGCGCGTCTCCGCGGCGCCGCCCGCCACGCCGTCGCAGTCGCCATCGCGCCCTGGCTCCCTATCTATGGAAGCCGCGCTGCCTATCACCGTCGTCGACCCC
>JANXMC010000078.1 GCA_025354825.1 Myxococcales bacterium | reverse complement strand
CAGGCCGTTCTCGGCGTGCCACGACGTGACGACCTCGAGACCCGCGAAAATCGCCGAGAGCGGGTTGTTGACCATGTGCGCGACGTCGGCCGCGAGCTCTGCCACCGTCGTCGTGCGCAGGGGTGTCCGTTCGTTCGCCATCACAAATGGGTGCTCGCCGTGGGACAGGGAACGCGGCCGCGGAGGCAGATCATGCCGCGTCATTCTGTAAGGAAATCCACTGAGGGGCGCAAGCGTCGGCTGCCCACCGGACGACAATGGAAATCCCGTAGTGGCATGCGCGGTGATGAGCGAATCGCTCATCGAGGAACTGCGCGCCGTAGCTCGACGCAGGGGTTGACGCGTCAACCACGGGCGCGTGGGCGGTCGACTGGTCCACCGTGCGCGATCCGCTACGCGGCATGGGGGATGGGGGATCCAGCGCGGCCGAGCCTGTGCCTACGGCGACACCCTGGGCCAACGCGAGCGCGCCTCCGGTGCGCGCGTCGAAGTGCGCTTGTCCGGCTCGCGGCGCGCCTCAATCGTGCGAAGAAGCCTTCGTCTCGGCCTCGGCAGCGATCGGGGGGGCTTCTTCGGCGAACGCAGTCTCGGCGGAATCGGCGCGCAGGGTGACGTACTCGCGACGACACGTTTCGGCGACGCGCTTGCCGGCGCGCATCAACATCGTAGCCTATTCCGAATGCGCTTCAATTTGCGAGCCACACGGTTTTCCTTTCGACGCCCTGGCGTCGGTATGGGGTCTCTCCTTCTCCTTGCAAGCGTGGCGACGGCAGCTGGTCTCGCCGCCTGCGGAAATTCCGAGGGCGACTCGCTCTTCAACAACGGCAATACGGCAGTCGGCCCCGACGCGAGCATCACAGATCCGGGGCACGGCTTTGGCGATGGCGACGGCGGCACGAGCTCGGGAAACCCGGTGGCCACCGCGCTGGTCTTCGACCCGCCGTCGGCCGAGATCATCGTCGACGGGAGCGGCACGCCGACCCGCGCGTTCAAGCTGATGGCAACGTTTGCCGACGGCTCGACGAAAGAAGTTCAAGCCGAGTCGCTCCAGTTCGACAGGCCCGACGTTGCGACGGTCACGCCCGGCGCGCCTGTGGTCGTCACCGCCATTGGCACCTTTGCCGGCGTTGGCGTGCTCCACGCGATTTACGGCGGAGCGGCGGCCGCAGCGACCGTGTCCGTCATCATTCACGCGAAGGATCTCTCGGGCGTCGACGGCGCGGTGATTAGCAAGCTCGACGCTGCGAACCTCGGCGCCGACGCCGTGGTGACGCCCGCGACGTACTTGTATCCCTACGACAAAACTGTCTACCCGCTCGGCCTCACAGTGCCGCTTCTCATGTGGCAAGCGCCGCGCGCCGCCGACGTTTATCGCGTTCGGTTGGAAGAGAAGAACTTCATTTACGACTTCTACGGTGCGGCCACCATGCCGGGCCAAATGCGCCTTCCGCAGGCCGCGTGGGATCGCGTGACGGCGTCGAACGGCGGCGCGACGGACCCGATGAAGATCACGGTCTCGCGCTGGGATCAGCCGAGCAACACGGCGTTCACGTCGGTCACGCGCACGATGACGATTGCGCAGTCGAGCGTCCGCGGCGCTATTTACTATTGGACGGCGTCGCAGGTACCGAACGGCGCCGGCGGCGTGACCCGGGTTGGGAGCATCACGCGCATTAGGCCAGGCAGTGGCGCGACGGCCGTGAAGCTCAACGAAGGTCGATGCATGGGGTGCCACTCGGTGAGCGCCGATGGGACGACGATGGTCGCGACGGTGGAAGATCCGTCGGCGCCGAGCAAGGCCCCCTATTCCAACTGGTCGGGCGTGCGCGCGTGGGCCTCGTTCAAGGTGCCGGACGGTACGCTCACCGTACAGACGAACAAGTCGGGCGCGAACTCGGCGCTCACCCCGGACGGCAAGTTCGTCGTGTTCGGCGGCAAGGCCGACACCACGACGGCGGGGTCGAAATACATTTCGCTGGCGACGACGTCGACGGGCGACGTGATTGCCAACTCTGGCCTCGACGACGTGGTGCTGCCCCTCGGCGGCGGCATGATGATGCCGTCGTTTTCGCCCGACGGAAAGAAGCTTGCCTTCGTCGAAGCCAATGGCGACTACAGCGACAACGTCCTTCCGACGCCGTCGCTCGC
>JANXMC010000022.1 GCA_025354825.1 Myxococcales bacterium | reverse complement strand
CCAGCGGCACCACGACGGGTGGCGGTGGCGGCAGCAGCTGCAACGCCAGCAACTGGGTGAAAATGGCGAGCGACGCCAACGCATGCAACGGCCACATCGGCGAATCGTGCGGCTGGACCGACCAGAACTACAACCAGGGGTACCACTGCGCCGTAACGAGCTGGGGGACGGGCTGCTCGCCGGGCGGCACGACGTGCCCGGGCGGGGGCACGACGCCGCCTCCGGGCGGGACGACGGGCGGTAGCGGCACGACCACGGGCGGCGGCACGACCACGGGTGGCGGCACGACCACGGGTGGCGGCACGGGCGTCGCGCCGGGCTTCATCTTCAGCGCCTACAAAGACACCAGCATCAACATGAACTGGAACACCAACGTGATCACGACGAAGGTCTCCGGTACGGCGACGCCGATCGCACAGGACGTCACGTCGAACGGCAGCAAGGCCCTCACGCTGGCCTTCGCGACGGGCGAATGCGGGTCGGAAAACTTCGGCGGCGTTCCGGGCGCGGCGATGGCCTCGGCCAACGTCGGCCTTCTCAACTCGGCGGGCGTGAAATACATCGTCTCGACGGGCGGCGCGGCCGGCTCGTTCTCATGCGGCTCCGACGGCGGGTTCGATACCTTCCTCGGCCGCTGGGCCGGCCCCAACCTGGTTGGGATCGACTTCGATATCGAAGCCGGTCAGTCGTCGGGGACGATCAGCGAGCTGATGAATCGGATTAAGTTCGCGCACGCGAAATACCCGGGCCTGCGCTTCAGCCTCACCCTCGCAACGCTGGCGACGAGCCAGGCGGGCCAGACGACGGCGCGCTCCCTGGGAAGCGCGGCGCAGGACAGCTTCGGCGCGGCGGGCACGATGACGATGGGGATCGTGAAGAGCGCCTTTGGCTTCAACGGCTCCGCGGCCACGTGGCCCAGCTACCTCACCGTCAACCTCATGACGATGGACTACGGCGGCGGGAGCGCGAGCATCTGCGTCGTGAGTGGATCGACCTGCGAAATGGGGCAGTCGGCGGTGCAGGCCGCCTACAATCTCCACGACAAGTGGGGGGTGCCGTACTCGGGTATCGAGATCACCCCGATGATCGGCGGCAACGACGTGCAGAGCAACGTGTTCACGCTCGGTGACGCGGACATCGTGTCGCGCTTCGCCATCTCCCAGGGTCTTGGCGGAGTCCACCACTGGTCCTACGACCGCGACACCGACTGCGCGCCCGGATCCGCGTCGCCAACTTGCAACTCCCTCGGTGGCGCGGGCAACGCGGGCTTCCTCAAGCGCTTCCTCGCGGCGGGCCTTCGCTGAGCCTTTCGTGACCTAGCCACGGCGTCGCGGGCTACGCGCAACGCGTCACTCGCATCTCCTCGCTAACGGCGGGCTGTCGGCAACGACGGCTCGCCGTTTCTGCTTGCATCGCCCGTCGGGAAGCACGATTCCAGGGCGATGACCGAGTCTTCCCGCCGCACATTTTACCCCGAAGTCACGCCGTTCAACTCCGGCAAGCTGCGCGTCTCCGACGTGCACGAGATCTACTACGAAGAGTCCGGCAACCCGAAGGGGAAGCCCGTGGTCTTCGTTCACGGCGGGCCGGGCGGCGGAACCGAAGCGAAGCACCGCCGGTTCTTCGACCCCAAGGCGTACCGCATCGTCCTCTTCGATCAGCGCGGCTGCGGGAAGAGCACGCCCCATGCGTCGCTCGTCGACAACACGACGTGGCATCTCGTTTCGGATATGGAGAAAATCCGCCAGCATCTCGGCATCGAGACGTGGCAAGTCTTCGGCGGATCATGGGGGAGCACCCTCGCGCTCGCATATGCGCAAGAGCACCCCGCGCGCGTGACCGAGCTCGTTCTGCGCGGGATATTCCTATTGCGAAAGCGGGAGATCGATTGGTTCTACCAAGAGGGCGCGAGCGCCCTTTTCGCCGATGCGTGGGAAGAGTACCTCGCGCCGATCCCCGAGGCCGAACGCGGGGATTTGCTCAATGCCTATCACCGCCGGCTCGTGAGCGACGATATCAAAGTACGTGAAGCGGCCGCGGTCGCATGGAGCGTCTGGGAAGGGCGCACCAGCTGCATGTTCACGAATGCCGATCTCGTGAAGCGAATGGGCGGCGAGAGCTTCTCGGTCGCCTTCGCGCGCATCGAATGCCACTACTTTGTCAACAAGGGGTTCCTCGAGAAGGAGACGCAGCTCTTGGACAACGTGAGCCGTATTCGCCATATCCCGTGTGTCATCGTCCAGGGCCGCTACGACGTGGTCTGCCCGATGGAATCGGCCTGGGCGCTCCACCGCGCGTGGCCCGAGGCCGACTTGAAGATCGTCGACGACGCGGGCCACTCGGCGATGGAGCCCGGGAACGTCCATGAGCTGGTCACCGCGACGGACAAGTTTCGCCCGAAGGTGTGAGAGGGCCCGACCGCAAGCTGTCGCCCACGGAGGCGGCCCTGCTTAGGTGAATACGACGGGAAATCACCGTGGGCACGCGAGGCGCGGACAGCGCGCGCGTGTCCTGCGACACTGACGCCCTCCCTCGACCCTCAACCTGGTACGGGTTTTAGGGGGATGTCGCCCCCAAATGCCTCGGCTTGGTAAGGGGCTCCGGGGTCGGAGAGGTCAACCTGGTACGGGCTCTTTCGGGGCGCTCCACGGCGCCTGGCCCGAGGCTGGCCTGAGGGTCGTCGACGACGCGGGCCACTCGGCGACCTTCCTTGCGATAGGTCACACGATTTGGCGGCCGGTGAGCGACCTCGGCAGCTCATGCGGAACGTCGCGATGTGGCGGCCGCCGGGCCTAATTCAGCCGCTATTTGCCCACCTATCAACCTGGTACGGGAGGTTTCGCACCGCTAGAGGAGGCGTGAGCTCGGAGGCGGCGCGTAGCTCGGCAGGCCTTGATCTTCCCGCGTGATGGCGAGCGCCTCCATCGTCAGCCTCACGACGAGGGGCCCCAAGATGAGCCCCCACCCGCCGAAGACGGCGAGGCCGCCGAAGATGGCAATCAAGAGAACGTAGGACGGCATCTCGAGCTGGCCGAAGTGCGCGAAGACGGGCCGCATCACGTTGTCGACCGTGCCAATCACGGCGACGCCGATGACGGTGAGGACGATGGCCGGGACGGTGCGACCCGTGAGGGCGAGGCCGGCGGCGATGGGCACCCAGACGAGGGCCGTGCCGATCGACGGGATGAGCGATGCGAAGAGTGTGAGGAGCCCCAGGACGAGCGCGCGCGGAACCCCCAATGCGAAGTAGGCAATCGTCGCAATCACGGCTTGGGCGAGACCTGTGAGACCCATTCCGATCAGCAGCCCGCGGCCGGTCTCCGTGAACGCCGCGGCGAGCCTACGGAAGTGCTCCACCTTGATGGGCGCGTGCGCCTCGAACCACGCTTTCGCGCGGCTGCCGTCGACCAAAAACGTGTAGGCGCTCACGATGAAGACGAAGAGGCCGAGAGCCGCTTCGGCCGTGGCACCGGCGATCGTCGAGACGACGCTCCACGCTTTTTCGCCGTGCTCTTTGAGCAGCTCAATCCCCTGCTGAAGGTCGAACGACGTGGCCGGCACCGATGCGCCCGATGGCGAGCCCGACGAGACGACGGCCTCGAGGGCCGCGCGTCCGCCTTGGGAGTGAAGGATGCGTTGCCCGAGGTCGGCCGCGCTCGTGCCGAGGGAGATCAACAGTACGGCGACGGGTATGATGAACGCGAGGAGCAGGAGCGTCGTCACAGCGGCGCCAGCCCGCTCGCGGCCCCCGAGGCTCTTTGCCATCTTCGCAAACACGGGCCGTGCGAGCGAGGCGAACCACGCCGCGAGGACGAGCCACGCCCAGAGGGGCGAGAGCGTGATTAGACTCCCGAGGACGAGGACGAGCGTGATCCACCGCATGGCGCTCATGCGTTCGCCACCACGGTTGCGCTCTCCTTCAGGGCCGCCCGCAGTGCATCGACGCGGTAGCCCACCACGCTCGCCGTAACGGCGATGTCGTCGCGCGCGTCGTCGAGAGCGATGGCCGCCTCTTCGCGGGCCTCGTGCTCGAGATCGTCGTTCGCCCCTTCTGCGCTGCCGTCGAGAGACGTCGGCGGCTCGACTTCGGCGTTGGCGACGGCGAGATCGAGCAGCTCGTTGAGCCTCTCCTTCGATAGATACGTCACACCCTCGTAGTCGTTCACGCCCAGCGCCTCGCGCATCTCGTCGTCGCCGAAGCTCGCCGCGAGCATCGCGCGAAGCCCTGCGGCATCGGTCGTGGGGAGATCGAGCTTGCCTGTCGCGAGAAGCTTCACGAGGCGCGTGGCGCCCCTCGTTTTTACGCTGTCGAAGCCTGCTGCCGCGAACGCGCGATCGAGCACCCGGACGAGCGACCATCCGCCGAATGCGTTCGCGGGAGCCGCCTTGGACGACGTAGGTAGCAGGGCGCGAAGCTCGTCGAGGGCGACGACGTAAAGTCCCGTGAGGAGCAGCGACGTGACGAAGTCGTCGACTACGGAGGTGGGCGCGGTCGTCGCTTCGAGGAGCTTCGCATCCGAATCGTGATCGGTCGCGACTTCCTCGTCCTCGTCGTCGTCCTCTTCTTCCGTCTCGACCTGTTCAATAGCCGCCGCGTCACGGGCCGACAGTTCGAGGATCTTCGCGTACCGAGCTTCGAGCGCGGCGTGCACCGACGCCGTATCGGACAGCTCGCCGTACATGAACCGAAGCCCGTCCTCCAAGTGTGTGAGCTTCTCGTGGAGCGCGCGCTCCGTCTCCGGGCTGGGCATGCACTCTTCCGAATCCCACCCTGCAGCGAGATAGGAGATGCTCCCCGGGGAGATGGCTTCGTAGAGCGACGCGTGCATCGGTTTATGGGCCAGATCGACAAGCGCTTCGTCGATCGACGGCACGCCACTACCTGCGAGATCCGCCGCGAGGGCGCGGTACGGAGACTCCTCCGAGCTCACGACGATTCGAAACTCCCAGAACACATGGTATTTGAATGCGCCGAGCTCGAGGTAAAACCCCAGCTCAATAAGCTCGCGGCAGTCGCGCACGTATTCGAGGTGCGTGACGGCGTCGCGGAAGACGACGAACAGATCGCGCCCGCCCGGCCCCTCCCACGGGAGCTCGAGACCCTCGGCGAGGCTCTTGTGCGCGATGTTGCCGTTCGCATCGAGATAGCCGACGGACGTGCGAACGTAGCCGCGCGTGTCTTTGTATTTGTTGTGGTAGACGACGAGGGACCGCTCACCGTGGGCGATGTTCGAGAAGGCGAAGACGTCTTCGTCGACGTGCCCGTCGGGGGCGACCACGTCGTACAGGTGGAACTTGTCGACCTCGGAGAAGCGGTAGCGCTTTGCGAGGATCGGAAAGACTTCCCGTTCGTGTCGCCCGACGAGCCAGGCGTCGATCTCTTCGTCCTTTTTGGGGCGCTTGAACTCCATCCCATACTTTTCGGCGAACCCTTCGATTTGGCCGTGCCCGAACATGGGGAGGCCCGGCATCGTCGCCATGACGATGCAGACGCCGAAGTACTTGTCGTCCTTTCCAAACTGATTCACGGCCGGCTCTTCGTCCGGGTTGTTCATGAAATTCACATGCCGCTTTAGGATTTGCGGATTGAACTCGAGGGTATTTTTAATCGTCGTTCGGAAATTTTGATTCTCTTCCTTCTTGAGCATGTTCATGAAGGCCGAGTTGTAAACACGGTGCATTCCCAGGGTGCGGACGAAGTACCCCTCCATCATCCAGAACGCTTCGGCGAGAAGGAGCGTGTCCGGCACTTCGCGCGCAACGCGGTCGACCACCTCGCGCCAGAACTCGACGGGGAAAAGCTCTTCGAAGCGCTCACGCGAAAGCGCGTAGTGCGCCCGCGACGGGATGTCGCCGCCGCTGCCGGGGAGCGGGAACCAGAGGCGCTGGTAGTGCCGTTTGGCGAGGGTCATCGCGGCGTCGAAGCGGATGATCGGAAAGAGGCGCGCGACGTGGAGAATCGTCTGGATCACGGCCTCGCGCACGTCGGCACGGAGGTAATTGAGCTGCGCCGTGTCGTTCCACGGCATGCTGGTGCCATCGTTGCCGTGGTAGATGTACTTTACATCTCCGGTATAGCGATCGAGCCGTTTGAAGACGACGGCGGCGTCGGTCTTCGACCAGTAACCGTCTTCGAGAAAGATACCAACGCGCGGATCTTGAGAGAGATCGACCCCGTTGAACGAGTAGCCGGGGAACGGCGGCGTGTCGGATTGAATGAACCAGTCGGGGTGGCTGATGACCCACGACGAATCGACCCCCATGTGGTTCGGCACCATGTCGCTCGCGAGGCGAATGCCGCGGCGGGCGGCGCGCTCGCGAAGGTTCTCGTAGGCTTCCCAGCCGCCGAGCTCGGGGGCGATGTCGTAATCGAAAAGCGAGTACGCCGAGGCGACTGCGTCGTGGGCGCCGTGAAGCTGCTTGATGCGTTGCGAGGCGTGGCTGCGCTTCCAGAGGCCGATGAGCCAAAGTGCCGTAAATCCTCGGCCGGCGAGCGTGTCGAGCTCGTCGTCGGGAATGTCGCGGAGCGACTCGATGGCGCGCCCGTGGCGCTTCGACAGCTGGGCCAGCCAGACGAAGGTGCTCTTCGCCATCATGACGACGCGGGGCATCCAGTCGTGGTCTTGGCTGAACGCCTCGGGCTCGGCGTCGTACCCGTCGCCGCGGTACTCGGGGGGCGTCGTGTCTCCGTCGGGTGTGCCTCCCTTGGCCCCATCGTGGCCTCCGCCACGCCCGAGCCACTTGGTCTCTTCCGTGATGAGATCGATCCCCAAGAGGACCTTTCGCCACGACTCGTTGCCGCCCAGCAAAAGGCCCCAGCGCTTTCGCATGAACTCGAGCTGCCCGGCGACAGAGGTGGGAGACATCTCAATAGGCGCAAGGAGGAGATCGATCAGCGTCTGATCGTCCGGTCCAATGCGGGGCTGGTCCGCGAAGAAAACCGTGACCGCCTTGACGATGGCGTTGTAGGGGGTCGTCTTCTGCAAGTCTTCGTCGCTGATGAGAGGCCTCACAGCGGCGTAGCCGGGGTTCTGATTCGTAATCCATACGAGAATGAGCTCTTCGAGCACCCACTCCTCGTTGGAGATCCCATCGGTCGTGCCGGCGAGAAATTGCATCGGCGTCTCGCGCCCGGCGTAGACGGAGGGGGGCGGAAAGGTGTCGACGAAGACGCGGAGCGTTCGATCGAGATCGGCGCCGAGCGTTTCGCGGAGCGACGCTTGAAGCTCCGTGAACGGATTCGATTTGCCCCGCGTGCGGTAGAGCGCCATCGCGCCGTGGAGCACCTCGTGAAGAAGCCCCATTGCGTTCACTTCGGCGGGGCGCAGGCCCGCGTCGGGCGACAGCCCCTGCTTCGTATTGAACGCAGTGGCGAAGGCGTGGGCCTTGGAGGGCGAGACGAAAACCACGTCACCGCGCACCGAGAAGACCGACTCGTCGAAGCCGTACGCGTCGCGCGCCGCACGCCGAACGTGAAAAGCGTGGGCGCACGCTTCGATGGGCGCCGCGGAGAGGGCCGTCAGCTCGAGGCGTAGGGCAAGCGTCGTGGGGGTGGCGAGGTGCTCGTGCATCGCGCGTGAGCCTACATGACGCGCGCGGTCGCTGGGCGCGCGAGGTGCTGCGACACGACCTGCTTTCGCGCTAGAGGTGCCGTCATGCGAAAGGTGGTCATCTCGAAGGCGGGTGGGTACGAGCGTCTACGGCTCGAAACCCATGCCGACCCGACCCCGGGAGAGGGCGAGGTCGTCGTCGCGCCGGATGCCATCGGCGTGAACTACGCCGACTGCATCATCCGGATGGGGCTCTACGAATCGGCTCGAAAATACGTCGGTTGGCCGATCACTCCGGGATTCGAAGTCGCAGGCAGCGTGGTCGCGCTCGGCAACGGAGTCTCCGATGTGAGGATCGGCGCGCGCGTGCTCGCGGTGACGCGCTTCGGCGGCTACGCAACGCGCGTCGTCGTTCCACGGCATCAGCTGTTTGCGATTCCCGAGGGGCTCTCGGCGGTCGACGCGGCGGGCATTCCGGCTGTGTTTCTCACCGCGTACTACGCGCTATTCGAGCTTGCGCGACCGCGCGCGGGCGCCCGCGTTCTCGTCCACTCGGCGGCGGGCGGCGTGGGCGGCGCGCTCCTGCAGCTTGGGCGCAATGCCGGGCTCACGATGGTGGGCGTCGTCGGTCGAAGCGAAAAGGTCGCGGTTGCGAAGAGCCTCGGCGCGAGCGCCGTCATCGACAAGAGCTCGAGCGATCTCTGGAACGAAGCGCGCCGCCACGCGCCGGACGGCTACGACGTCGTCCTCGACGCGAACGGCGTCTCGACGCTCAAGGAGAGCTATCGCCACTTGGCAAAGCCCGGGCGCCTCGTCGTTTACGGATTTCACAGCATGATGCCGAAGGTGGGTGGCAAACCCGATTACGTGAAGCTCGCGCTCGACTATTTGCGCACGCCGCGCTTCAGCCCGCTCGCGCTCACGAGCGACAACCGGAGCGTTCTCGGCTTCAACCTCTCCTACCTATTTGAGCGCCGCGAAGTGCTCGAGGAGGGGATGGGGCACATTCTCGGACTCATCGCCGAGCGGCGAATCGTGCCCCTCCCGGTCACCACGTTTCGCCTAGATGACGTAGCGGACGCCCATCGCGCGATTGAATCGGGGACGACGGTGGGCAAGCTCGTTCTCGTGCCGTAGCTTCGGGGCTCGCGATGCGCACGCCACGTCGACCGTCTCGAATTTCGGTAGTCTCCGGTACGGTGATGGCGGCTGCGGCCGTGCTCGCGAGCGCGTGCATCAAGCTGCTTCCCGAGCTTCCGCCGAAGGGCGTGCGCACCGGCGAGACGATGCGAACGACGACGTCGGCCCCTACGTCGAGCGCGACGCCGCAGGCGAGGGCGCCCGATGGCCCCGAGCCGGTCAACGATTTCGAAGCGACGCTTCGTGCGCGGGGCGACAAGTTCGCAAGCTACCTGGGCGCGGCGGAATCGCTTCGGCTGCAAGTGCTGTTCGGCGAGGTCGTCGACGACGGCGCCGGGCGCAAAGTTTTGCGAAGGCACTCGTACCGTCTCGACGCCGACTACTTTTACCCCGCGAGCGCCATCAAACTGTGTGCGGCCATTGCGGCTCTCGAGAAGCTCTCGGCGCTTCGAAAATCGAGCGGAGCCGCCATCGAGCCCACGACGACGGCGCGGTTCTACGGCCTCGCCGAAGGGAGCACGAGCTTCTACGCGTCGTCGATTGGACAAGAGGTGCGTGCCGCCCTCGTGATCTCGGAGAACGATTCGTACAACCGCCTGTTCGGATTCGTAGGCCATCGTGAGCTCAACGAACGTATGTGGGCCCTCGGCGCAAAGTCGGTCCGCGCGGTGCACCGCGTAGGTGCCGTGCCGGCGAACGACGACGCCCACGTCACGCAGCGGGTCGACCTCGTTCTCCCGGGAAACAAGGTGATCTCCACGCCCAGGCGCGTAAGCACGCTCGACGTGCCGCGGGCCGACGTACCGGGGCTCGAGGTCGGGACCGCGCGTGTCGAAGGGAACCGTGTCGTCGCCGGGCCGATGCAATTTGCCACTCGCAATCGCGTTTCGTTGCGTGACTTGCAAGACCTACTCATCAAAGTAACGCACCCCGAGCTGTTGCCGGGGACGGCTCCGTTGGAGCTCGACGAGACCGCGCGCGCGCTCCTTCTGGACGTGCTGAAGACCGTACCGAGTGAGTCGAAGACGCCCTACTACACGCCGGGCGAGTTTCCCGATGTGGTGCACAAACCGTTTCTCCCGGGTTTGTTGAAGGTCCTCCCAAGAGACAAGTTCGCGCTTTACAGCAAAGGTGGGATGGCCTACGGGTTTCGCGTCGAGAACGCATACATCGAAGGCCTTCCGAGCGCGGGCGGGCCGAGCGGCGCGTTCTACTTGGGAGTCGCCATGTTCGCCGATGCCGACGGTACGGTGAACGACGACGCGTACGACTACGCCGCCGTGGCCGATCCGTTCTTGGCCGACGTCGCCGAGATGCTCGCGCGGGGAATTTGGAAGGGGCAGGGGGCGAAGTAACGCGCGCACCCGAAGACGTAACGTGCGCGCTCGGAATCATTAATTGGGAATCGACGCGCCAGAAGTGAACATTGGCCGACGCCACACGCCGGTGTGGTGGCGCTGCGAAGAATTCCGTCTTCGTCAGCTTCGCGCGCCCATTTCGGCAACGAGCGCACGCACGAGGTCGCCTGCCGCCATCGTTCGCGCGAGGGGGGCGCCTTGCCCTGCCCATTGCGCGCCAAAGCCACTTTCGCCTTTTGCCTTTGCGGCTGCGTGGAGCGACTTTCCGAGATCGTAGGCAATCGGATAGTCGGGGATCTCACGCGGGTCGAGGTTGGCGCCCAGCGCCGTGAATCGATTGGAGAGGCAACGCGCGGGTCGACCGGAGACGGCGCGCGTCATCACCGTGTGGTGGGCGGCGTCGCTCGCCATTGCGCGACGGTACCCTTCGTCTGCAAGCGATTCGGTCGTCGTGACGAAGGCCGTGCCGAGCTGGGCGGCGCTGGCGCCGAGGTGGAGGGCCGCGGCGATGCCGGCGCCATCCATGATGCCGCCCGCGGCGATGACGGGGACGGAGAGGTCGCGCGCGAGAATGCGGGTCAGCGCCATCGTGCCGAGGCGATCGTCGTGGGCGTCGGGGTCGAAGACGCCGCGGTGACCGCCCGCCTCGTACCCTTGTGCCACGACGACCTGCGCGCCGCCGTCGACGAGCTTTCGGGCTTCGGCAAGGCTCGTCGCCGACGCCAGGAGGACGATGCGCGCCTCGCGAAGCGCGCGCACACGTTCGGCGCTGGGGATACCGAAGTGGAAGCTCACGACCTTAGGGCGTTCGGCCACGAGGGCCGCGAGCATCGCGTCGTCGACGAGAAAGCTTCTGTAGATCTCGGCAAGCGCGGACGGCACCGTTGCGCCGACGCTTTCGAGATCGGGCCGGAGGCGTTCGATCCAGGCGCCTTCACGGGCAGCATTCGCCTTTGCGGACGCGTGGCAGAAGACGTTCACGTTCAGCGACCGCGCCGAGCGTTCGCGGAAGTCGGAGATCATCTTGCGTGCGCCTTCGGCATCCGTCGCGCCGACACCTATGGAGCCGAGCGCGCCGGCGTTGGCGACGGCGGCGGCCATCGCCGGCGTGGAGATGCCGGCCATGGGGGCTTGCACAATAGGATGGGAGACCGCGAGGAGATCGCACAGCGTGCGGGGGTGGGGGAGCGCCATGGGGGGAAGTTACTCCCGACACGCTGCGGACACACTACCCCGTCGGATCGATAAGCTACCAAGTCCCGACGTTTCGCCACGAGGGAGTGCTCGTTGGGTTTGGAGCGACCGCGACGCACTGTGCGCTCTATGTGATGAGCGGCACCGTGCTCGCCGCGTTCGAAGACGCGATTGCCAAATACGCTACGTCGAAGGGGACGATCCGTTTCGCGCCGGAGAGGGCTCTTCGTACGAGCTCGACGCCCTCTGTGACGATCTGGAGGCCGAGCGTGTGCGCGCGTCACGCCGCGGCGGTGGCTCGGACGCGGAGTCGCCCGCCAGCCCAGACGCATGGGAAGGCGATGACGACGTTGGCAATCGAATACCAAGTAGGGCCGTAGGCTCCCATCGTGATGGCGCCGACCGTTGAAGGGCGCGGCTAGTGCAGCTCTCCTTCATTCAGCATTGCGCGGATTAGCCTTGAGAGCTCCGTGCGTTGAGACGCGGGGAGGCGCCCGACGCGCTCGCCGAAGACGGTTTCGAGAACCTCCCGTGCCGATTCCATGGCGCGACGACCGGAGGGGGTGAGCGTGAGCTTGAAACGCCGCGCGTCGTCGGGCTCGGACGCGCGCCGCACGTAGCCGGCGGCCTCCATGCGTTTTACCATGAAGGTGATCGACGGCTTCGGGAGCATCATCGCGCGGGCGAGCTCGGCCGGGCTCGAATGGGCGTCGACGGCGGCGAGCAGAAGGAACTCTTTGTTCTCGAGCCCCAACTCGCGCACCCGTGGAGCGACTTCCGCCATCACAGCCATCACGAGCTGGAAGTGCATCGTCCACAGGTCCCAGGTCGAGGTCTTGGCCATGCACTTCTCGGGGCGATTCTTGGTGGTCGTTGCGTTGACAGGAGGTAGTTCAATGTGAAACTATCTCTTCACGGCTCGTCTCAGGGGCAGATCGCCCCGTGGCCTCGTTATGCTAGCAAGGGCACCGGCGTGTCCTGAAGGAGAACCTCATGTCTCTCGATCACTATGTGACGTTGGGCCGGTCGGGGCTGCGCGTCAGCCCGTTTTGCCTCGGTGCGATGACGTTCGGCGAAGACCTCGGCTGGGGCAGCAGCGTGGCCGATTCGGAGGCGATTCTCGACCGCTTCATCGAGCGCGGCGGCAACTTCATCGACAC
>JANXMC010000020.1 GCA_025354825.1 Myxococcales bacterium | reverse complement strand
GCGAGCGCGACTTCAAGCTCGTGGGGGAGACCAGCATCGATATGTCGCCTGACGGCATGCTCGTCGCGAGCGACGTCAACGTGCTCACGGGCGAGGACGTCATCGTCTCGTTCCGAGCGCCGTTCACGCGCCTCTGGGTCGACGCCGAAGCCGTCGTCACGCGCGTCGTGCACGGACGCCGTCCTGGCGATCGCGGCCACTGCTTGGGCCTTCGCTTTCAAGCGATGGACGACGTCGCGCGCTCGCTCCTCCGCGCGAACCTCCGCGGGCTCCCGCCGCCGATGCCGTCGCGCATGCCGCGCATCGACTACGCCGAGACCGTTCGCAAGCTCGCCTACGCCTCCTGAATCGCGCGAACGGCCTCGTGCGGGCATGTGTGCACTCTGCATGCACCGCGCTTGAGCTTTCGTTCGCGGAGGCCGTATTCGTTTGACGGGCTAGAGCGCATCTGGCTCATCTCGGCGCGTGTACCGCGCCGCCCGCTTCGTCATTCCCTTGCTCGTCGTGCTGGGGTTTCTCACCTGGGCGATGACGTTGGTCGTCGGCCGAATGAGCCGCACGTGGTTCGAGCGCGACGTCGCCACGCGCGCGCAGCTCGCGGCCGTCGGTTCGCGCCGCACCCTCGTCGCCGATTGGAACCGCAGCGACGCCGTTCGCCGTGTGCTCGACGAGATGGCCCAACACGGCAAGCTCCTCGGCGCCGCGGCGTGCAGCACGCAGCTCAAACCGGTCGCCTTGACATCGGGCTATCCGGCGCGCGTCGACTGCGAAACCGTCGGCATCCAGCTCGGCGGAACGTCGGCCCTCGAGACGCTCTCGGCCACGGGCTTCAGCGCGGTCACCAAGCTCACGACGAGCGACGTGTACAGCACCGCGATTCCGATTCGCGACGACGACGGCGACACGCTCGGCTTCGTCATCCTCGTCGAAGACCTCTCCGTCGTCGATCGGCGCGAGGCACTCACGCAGCGGATCTACGGCCTCGGGTTTGGAAGCTTGGCGCTCCTGGCGTCGCTCGCCACGCTCCTCGTTGCGCGCGCGTCGTGGCGTAGCTTCCGCGAAGGGCTTCGTGGCCTCGTCCGCGGCGACGACGCGCGGCGCCCCGAGTTCGCGCCGCTGCTCGGAGATGTTCGCGAGCTGGTGGCGCGCATGGCCGCCGAGCACGAAAACGGCTCGGGCGAGCGGGCGACGGCGTGGAATCCCGAGCGCTTGAAGCAGACGCTCACGAAGCATTTGCACGGAGAGCGGATCGTCATCGTGTCGAACCGCGAGCCGTACATCCACACGCTCGAGAAGGACGGGAGCATCTCCGTCTCTCGCCCCGCGAGCGGTCTCGTGACGGCCCTCGAGCCGGTCATGCGGGCATGCTCGGGCGTGTGGATCGCTCACGGAAGCGGCACCGGCGATAGGCAGGTGAGCGACGCGCGCGGCCGCGTTCTCGTACCGCCGGCGGAGAAGCTCTACACGCTTCGCCACGTCTGGATCTCGCCGGAAGAAGAGCAGGGGTACTACTACGGCTTTTCGAACGAGGGGCTCTGGCCGCTCTGCCATGTTGCCCATACGCGCCCGGTTTTTCGGGGCGACGACTTTGCCCATTACCAACGCGCCAACGAGCGGTTTGCCGACGCCGTCGTCGACGAGGTCGATACGGACGACCCGATCGTCCTCGTGCAGGATTACCACTTTGCCCTCGCGCCGAGGCTCATTCGCGACAGGCTGCCGCGCGCGACGATCATCACGTTTTGGCATATCCCCTGGCCCAACGCCGAGCGCTTCGGAATCTGCCCGTGGGAAAAAGAGCTTCTCCAGGGAATGCTCGGAAGCAGCATTCTCGGCTTCCACACGCAGCAGCACTGCAACAACTTCTTGGAAGCGGTCGATCGCTTCCTCGAGGCGCGGATTGATCGCGAGCTGAATGGCGTTATTCACCAAGGGCATCTCACGCTGATTCGCCCTTATCCGATTTCGATCGAGTGGCCGAGCCAGTGGCTCGCGAGCGCGCCGCCCGTGGCCGAATGCCGGCGCCTCGTGCTCGAGGAGCACAAGCTCGCGCCCGATACGATGATCGGGGTGGGCGTCGATCGCATCGACTACACGAAAGGGCTCGAGGAGCGGTTTCTCGCGGTGGAGCGGATGCTCGAGAAGCGGCCCGATTTGCGGGGGCGTTTCGTCTTCCTTCAGCTCGGCGCGCCGAGCCGCACGAAGCTTGGGCGATATCGCGATCTCAACGACGAGATCGAACGGCTCGCCAACCGCATCAACGCACGCTTCACGGCGGGCGGCCCCGATGCAGGCCCCAACAGCAAGGAGGGGTATCGCGCAATCATTCTCCATCGCGATAACCACGATCAACCCACCGTCTTTCGCTATTACCGCGCGGCCGACCTTTGCTACGTGAGCAGTCTCCACGACGGCATGAACCTCGTGGCGAAAGAGTTCGTCGCGGCCCGGGACGACGAGCGCGGCGTGCTTCTTCTGAGCTCGTTCACCGGCGCCGCGCGGGAGCTGACCGAAGCGCTCATCGTCAATCCGTACGATCTGGACGAGGCGAGCCTCGCCCTCGCGGCCGCTCTCGAAATGAGCCCCGCCGAACAGCAAGACCGCATGGCGGCGATGCGTGCGATGGTCGCGGAGTGGAATATCTATCGGTGGGCCGGCAAGATGCTCGTCGATGCATCGAAGCTCCGCCAACGTGACAGGCTCTCGGGTCGCCTCGCCGAAGGGGTTGGCGTCGGGCGTGCGCGCCCGTCGATCGCGCCGAGGGTCATCTCGTGAGTGACAGCGAGAACGAGCGAGACAACGACAGGTCTTCGATCCTCCCGCCGAACGTCGCGCCTCTCGGCGATATCGTCGACTTCATGCGGCTTCTCTGGGCGGTCGATCACGGCCTCGCCGCGACGTCGAAAAAGATGGAGACGACGCTCGGCGTGACCGGGCCGCAGCGCTTCGTCGTGCGCATGGTCGGTCACTATCCGGGCGTCTCGGCGGGGAAGCTCGCGGGGCTGCTGCACCTGCATCCGAGCACGCTGACGGGCATCTTGCGCCGCCTCGAGAGCCGCGACCTCATCGTGCGCCATGCCGATCCGAACGACGCGCGCCGCACGCGATTCGAGCTAACGGACAAAGGGCAAGCGCTCAACGTGGCGCGCACGGGCACGGTGGAAGCGTCGGTGACCAAGGCGCTCAAACACGTTTCGGCTCGTAAGCTCGACGCTGCGCGCGAAGTGCTCATCGCCCTCGCGCGTGAGCTGACGGACGATTAGCCACTGCCGACTACGGAGTTGACGGTGAGTCGTCGCTGTTGACGACGGTCTGCGACGGCCGCTCCGGCCCGACGAGGGCGCGGAGGAGACCGCGAACATCGGCAGGCGAGGGGACTCGCAGCGCGGCGCGCGTCGTCTTCACGCCGACGTGAATGGCGATCCCGTCGGGCGGCAGCGCCGCGAAGAGATCCTCGTCGGTTCGGTCGTCGCCCATCGCCACCAGGAGCGAGCCGGGGTGCGCGCTCTCGACGCGCACGACCGCGTGCCCCTTGTGCACACCGCGTAGGCGCACCTCGAGAACCATGTCGCCCACGAGCAGCTCGAGATCGCTCGCGGCCAGGAGATCGCCGAGGCGGAGCGTGAGCTCGCTCGCTTCGCGCAGCCCCGCGTCGTGCTCGACGTTGCGGAAGTGCCATGCGATGCAGCTCGCCTTCTCTTCGACGATGGCGCCGGGCGCCCGCGCCGCCGCGCCTTCGAACACGGCGAGGATCGGCGCTTTCCACCCCGTCGGGAGCGCGTGGCTCGCCTCCCACGTCGCGTCCGCATCCATGCGCGACCAGAACGCATGCTCGGCGTGGAGGCCGACGGCGAGCGTCCCGAGCCACTCTTCGAGAATCGCGCGGGAGCGACCGCTGACGATATGCACGAACGTCGACGGGCGCGCCGCGAGGTCGGCGAGGAGCTTGAGAAGCTCGGCGTCGGGGCGCGCTTCGTCGGGGATCGCCGTGAAGGGCGTGAGCGTGCCGTCGTAGTCGAGGAGCAGCACCAGCGACGCCGCGCCGCGCATGCGTTCGAAGGCGCTCGAAAGGTCGGGCGGCATCACCGCGACGAGCTTACGCGCCCGCGTGCTCTCGAGCGAAGTCAGCTCGACCCCGTGCGTTTCGAGCCGGGCGGCGTGATCGACGGGGGGGCGGGGACGTGGGCCCGCACGACGCTAACGAGATCTTGCGGCATGCACGGTTTCATCAGGAACGAGGCGCAGCCGAGCGCCTGGGCGCGCTGCTTCGCCGCCGCGCCGCTCCCCGTGAGCACGACCACCGGGATTTCCCGGGTGCGCGCATCGCCGCGGAGAATTTCGATCGCCTCCCAACCGTCCATGCGCGGCATCGCCAGATCCATCACGATGAGATCGGGAATCTCGGCGGTCGCTTTTTCCACGGCGTCGATGCCATCTTCGGCTTCGATCACGCGGAAACCCGAGAGCCCAAGATATGCGGCATAAAGGTCGCGGTTGTCTTCGAAGTCGTCGACAACCAACACGAGCGGGCGCTCATCGACCTTCTTCGCGGCGCGCATCGACGCGCTGTCCGCCCGTGGCGAATTGCCGCGAGGCGCACCTGCGCGTGCCGTGGCAGTTCGCGACACCGTCGTGGCGGCTACGGATTCCCTGGCACCCCCCGCCGGAGCCGCCGTCCGGAGGCTTCGCGACGGATGCTCGTCGACCGCCCCGTGGCTCGACCGCGCCCCGTACCCGATGCTTTCCGACATCTCACTGCGATCCCCGTCACTCACAGTCGGCCTATTCACTCTCTTCCGCGCGCAGCGGCCCCTTGTGTTGGAACGGTGACGAGATGGCGTATGCGAGCGGGATGCCGACCCTCGGGACGGGTGCCGATGTGCGAGCTGGGGCAACCGTGCGGTTCG
>JANXMC010000016.1 GCA_025354825.1 Myxococcales bacterium | reverse complement strand
GATCGTGCGGCCCGGGTAGATCTTCCCCGCGAACCACGCATAGATGTCGTCGCCGGCTCGAATGCGGTCGAGAAGCTCTTCCTCGGCCGCCAGCCACGCGACGACCCGCGCCTCGACAGACGCCAAGTCGGCGGCGGCGAGGTGGCGACCAGCATCGGGCACGACGACCGTCCGCTCGAGGCCCAGCTCGGGCATCACGGACGTCGCCTTCGCGAGGCCGTGAAGGTCGAGCCCCTCGGCCTCGGGACCGCCGCTGGCGAAGCGGCCCGTGTGGGCGGCGTAATAGCGGACGAGGCCGTGCAAGCGATGGTCGGCGAGGATGCGGTAGCTCTTGGTGCGTTCGAGCACGGTCTTCACGCGCAGGAGACGCTCGCGTGCGAGGAGGAAGTCGGAGAGCTCGCCCCCCGCGGCGACGCAGCGAATATAGGGATCGTGCTTTTTGCTTAGCTTCTCGAGGCGAACGCCGAACTTCTGCTGGAGGAACGCGGTGACGCGCGTCGCATCGTCCAGATGCTTCTGGTCGAAGCGCCAGCGCGAGGCGAACGCCGAGACCTCTTCGTCGCGTCGATCGATCAGGCGAACGACGGCCTCGTCGATGCGACCGCGGTCCACCGAGATGCCACGAAGGGCGAGACGAACGGTATGCGACATGGCGTCGTACTCGATGTCCGGGAAGTTATCGTCGACGATCGAGCGGGCGAAGAGCGCGCGGGCCACGGCGACGGTCGCTTCGGCCATTGCGGCGACGTCGGCGTTGCCACGAGGGGTCGGCGACGACGTCGGCCAGCGGACGCCGAGCGTCGGGGCCAACCATCGCCGGTCATCGTCGACGTCGAGGAACCGCGCGTAGCCGGAGCCATCGAAGGTTCGCTCGACGGTAACGCCGAAGCACATCTGCAACAGCAACGACTGGGAAGTGGCATCGACGGCAACGAGCCGCGCACCCCGTTGGAGTTCGCCGGCAACGCGTTCGATGCCGTCCTCGAGAGCATCACCGTGAGTCCCGTCGGCCGAGTAGAAGCGGACGTCACCGTCGCCGATGGCGATGGCGATGCCCGCGAGATCGAAGGTGCGGTGCGCGACGATCTGTCGCGTGCTCCTCCCGCCGCAGGGGCTCGTCGGCGGGAGGATCGCGACCTCGACGGCGATCGCGCTGTCGAGGTCCGGTCTCACTGCTTCTTCCCCTGCTTGGGGTCGACTTGCAGATCGAACACTGACGAACGGCCGGATGGCAAGGACTCATCCAATCGATTCCAGATCGAGCTCAAGCCGGGCGACGTGGGCGTCGGCTCGTTCACCTTCTGGTCGGTCGAGTCTCGCGGCGTCGACTCGGCCTCGTCCTCGTTGGACTGCTCGCCCTCGACATCCGGGAGACGGTCGGAGTCGGGCAGATCGTCCTCGTGGTCGTGCAAACCGATGGCGTCGCCCTTGTCGTCCGTCGTCGCCGCGCTCGGAGCCATACGCTCGAGGTATTCGGCTTCGCGCATCAGGATGAAGCGCTGCTGCTCCCGACGGTACGCGTAGCGGCTTCCGCGGATCTCTACGGCGAGGTAGCCACCCGCGCCGCCGATGCCCGCCTCGCGCACGATGCGCCCAGCGAGCTCGTGCCCCTTCTTGTGGTACGGCGAGAACAACTCCTCGTTGGCCGGATCCTTGCGCGCGGTCTTGACGAGGTGCGAGAAGCGATACGACGGCAGCGTCCTCAGCGCCCGAGAGGCTTTGAGCCACATCGACGTCTTGCGCAGCTGGAGGCCAGCCTCGTCCTTGCCATCCTCGCTCAGAACGTAGTCGAGCACGACGTCCCAGAGTTCCGTCAGGTCCTCGCCCTCGACAGTGGGCAGCTCGACGTCGAGGAGCCGCGACAGCGCCACCGGCACGATCGGGCGCTTGCCGAGGTTCTTCTGTGTGATGAACCAGTCGCTCCCCTTTTCTTCGATCCTGCGCTTGAGGTTGCGGAGCAGCATCGCCGCGGCCGCTTTCACAGCGGCGAGGACAGCGCCCTTGTCGTCGACACCCTCGGTCGGCTTGACCTCGATCGCCAACGTGCGTCGACTGACCTCGACGCGTCCGGGGATGGCCTCCGCCGAGTCGGCGACGACGGTGAACGTGTTGGGGATCTGGATTTCCGGGATGCCGAGCCCGCGCGCTTGTAGGCGATCGGTCCCTGCGATGCGAATGATGGTGTCGAGCAGGTCGCGCTTCCCCACTTCCTTGGCACGGGCGAAGATCGAGCCCGCGTTGGTCTGCATGCTGCGCCACAGTTCCAGCTCGGGAACGTTCCCGAAGTCGAACGAAATCCGCGTGCCCGGCGCCGCGACGACCTCCCAGATTTGGCGCACCATCTCGCAGAGGTAGTCCTTGCCGCTGCCCGGAGGCCCGTAGAACCACCACACGCCGAGGTGCCCGGGCAGGATTCCCCGGAGGAGCGGGGCGGCGATCAGCGCCACGAAACGCTTCACGTCGGCGAGCGTGGCGAGGGGCAGCCGGCCCTTCTCCCACAGGGCGGTGAAGAACTCGACGGCGTCGATTTCTTCACCGTCGCCGAGGCGGTCGTTGACCTCGATGCCGGTGATGCTGCGGCTCTCCGGGTCGATCGTCCACGACGTCTGCACGAAGGCGACCGGAACGCGGTAGTGCGTGACCACCGGAATGCCGAGGTAGCCGAGGAAGGCGCGGTTGCCCGCGACGGCCTTGTTGATGAACGACTCGGCATCGACGCGCCAGCCTGGGCACGGCGGCTTGCCCTCTTTCGGCGAGACGAAGCGCCAGAGGTCGGTGCCCTTGAACTCGTGTGCCGACGATCGGACGTTGGCGCCACGAGGCCCGCCCACGGCGACGAGTCTGTCGCCGTCGACCGAAACGAGCTCGGCTCGGCCGACGTCGTAGCGCATACGCAGCGCGGGCACGCGCCCCTGACCGCGCAAGCGGGCATCGATGTGGTCGATCGCTTTGGCGAGCGAGCCGCCCTCGAGCCCGCGGATCAACTCGCGCGCATAGTGACGTTTCCAAAGGAAGATCGCCTCATCGTGGTGGTCGAAGCCACGGAGGACGTGCCGCACGTACTCCAAGGTTCCCGGCGTCGGCGGGAGGTCCCGGAGCGGGTCGAAGCGGCGAGCCGGAGAAGACACGACCGCGTCACCCGTGGCGAGCTCGAGCAGATCGAACTCCGACCAGTATTTCGAGCCCTCACCGCGGTGACCGGCGAGACAGCGCACGCTCAAGCTGCCGTCCGTCGAGGCGTAGGTGTACGTGCAGTCCTTCTCATGTACTGCGATCGGGCAGACGTTGCCGAGCACCTTGGTCTCCCCATGCTGGGGCGTCGCGATCTTGCTGTCGGCGAGGAAGCGGCGGCCTTGGGCGCGGCCCTCTTCGTCAATGCCGATGGCTCCGAGCTTGTTCAGCACGACGATCGGAAACGGGATCGCGGTCGGATCGGCGTGGAAGGGCTCGGCGTTGGCCTGCAAGGCGCGGAAGTTCACTAGGTCGTTGCGATCCTCACGGATGCATAGCGGCAGGCGCTGGAGTTGGGCCACGCGCACGCTGCCGAAGTCGCCGCCGGGAAGGGCGAAGATGAGGCGAGTGGCGAGTTCCCGGTGCGTCTCGCGGTCGATCTCACGGTCGGCGAGGAAGACCAGCTTCGGTCCGCGCGCCGATCGGAAGTGCGCGTTCGGGGTCGGCAATCCCGCTCGCTCGACCACACCGAGGACATCTTCAACGTGTTCGTCGCTCTCGATCATGACGCCCCAAGACTGCACCTTCGGGTCGTTCTTCGCCTCGGCCGCGCCGACCATGAACTGCACGTCGTGCAGCTCGGCGTCGACGGTGCGCTCTCCGACACGGTTCAAGAACTCGCCGCACTTGGCGATCGCCACGTCGACCGTGATGAGCTCGTTGTGGCGGAGCACGCCGAAGCTGAGCCGCGTCTTGGGGCCGTCGCCGCAGTAGTCGGCGGCGGACGCCTCGACGATCTCGGCGAGCCGTCTCAGCGTGGGCGGCAGCAGACGACGCGGCTTCGGCGGCGCCGCGTCGCCGCCATCAACGACGGCCGGCTTCTCGCCGTCGCTGGTCGCGGTGGTGTCGGTCTCGGCTTCGGGCGGCAGCGCCGGCGGCACGCCATGCCCCACCTGGAGCCCCTCGTGGAGTTTGGCCTCGCCACTATCGACCGCCATCTGCGTCGTCACTTCTTCGATGCTCGTGTCGCTGGCGTTGTCGTCGTCGAACTCGTCGCTGTCCATGTGCTTCTCCGGTGAGCGGTCGCGAGAGTGCGAGCCGTCACGGAGTTCAAGCGCAGCCTGGGTCACATCCCAGGGCGCCCTGTTACACCGCGTGCGGTTACACTGCGGAAATGCCGAAGCTTCCAGGCGAATTGGTGGACGTGAAGCCGCTGATCCAAAAGGACGTCGACGAAGCGGTCGCGGAGCTCATCACGTTGTCGTTCGAGTTCTGGCTCGGCGGGCCGCCCAGGCGCGTGCTTCCGCAAGGAAAGCAGCGGCTGCCCGAGGACCCGAAGGACTTCAGGGCGGAGCGTCTCGTGAAGGGTGCTTCCAAGATGAGTCGGATGTTCGCCGACGACCTGAACTCCGTAGTCGAGACCTTGGGCAAGGTGCGAGCCAGGCGTCGTGCACACCAGGAGCGCGCCGAAGCTTTTTGGATCGGCCACTACGCCATCGAGCACCTCGGTGATCTTCACAAGCAGGCGATGACGCACACGAGGCTCCACAGGGACGTGCCGGAGGATTTGAGGGCGAAGATTCGCCACGCGATCGAGACGAAGATCCCCCCGCTTGCCAATTGGCCGAACCGCAAGGCGGATCTAGCCGCGGCGCTTGCGAAAGCTGTGGTGACGCCCCAGAAGTCGACGAGGAAGAAAGGCGACGACTTCCCGAAGCAGGTCTTCACCGTCATCCGCGACCACATGACCACACCGCTCTCGAACAACACGCTCTACAACGACTGGAACAACGTCACGGAGAATGGCAAGGCGCGGCCGAGCGTCCTTAAGACGGTTGCTGAGGTCGAGGCCGGGCTGAGCTTCGGCGACGAAGACAACATCCACGAGCGATTTTGCCACCTCTGCCGAAGACTCGGCACGCTCGATGACAGCGACGTAGCTGTTGTGCCGCCATCGGCGGTGGCTTTCGCCTTCGCGAATCGAACCCTCGGGCCCTTCGAAGTCGGCGACGAAGAGATGAAGCTCCTCAAGGACGCGTGGTTGGCAGCCACCGCGTCTGCGAGACGGCGCAAGGCGGACGCCGCCAACGCAACGACCCCGACCGAGGTCGCCCCGGCCGGCAACCCGAGCGGTGTAAACGCCGAGGACGAGCCAGCGGTGTAACCAGCCGCCGGTGCGATCGCCGTGAGCGGCGACACGCTGGAGTGCATGTCGCTCTCCACCGCCACGCTCAGTGACGCGCCCAACCCGGCCGCCACCTACGTCACCATCGCCGCCGCCGCCGTCCGCCTCTCCATCTCCACCACTGCGCTCCGCGCCCGCTGCCGCCGCTACGCTCGCCGCGAGGGCAAGGACGTCGTCGCCCGCCTCGGCGCCGGCATCGTCGCCTACAAGCTCGGTGCGTCGTGGCGCGTCCGCTTCCCCGAGTAGCGCGATGGTGCCCACCGTCTCGAACCGCTACGCTCGTCCTCGTTCGCGCGTGAACGCCGCCCACGGAGAAGACCGATGGGCATGAAGAACGTGACGGGCGTCCGCAAGGTCGCCAGGGGCCGCAAGCCCCGCTGGGTCCTTGATTTTCGATTCACAGACAAACAGGGCGTCCGGCAGCGCTTCCGCCGCGACGCCACAGTGCAGACCTACGCCTCGGCCCTCGCCGAGGCGAAGCGCTTGATGTCCAAGGCGGCCGAGACCGGAACCGTCGAAGACGATCCCGTCGAGCACGTCGAGGTGTCACCGGCGCCGAAGGTGACCTTCGCCGCCTTCGTCGACGACGCCTTCGAGAAGCTGTTCATGCCGCGGTACCGACCGGCCACGCAGGTGCGCTACCGCGCGCTCCTCCGCCAAGGCCTGCTCGGTCACTTCGGTAAGCTCGCGCTCGAGGACGTCGGCGCGATGGACGTGCGGGCCTTCGCCGCGACCCTCCAAGCGCGTCGCGTCCAGGTGAAGGGTCCAATCAACCTCGTCCGCACCATCCTCCGCGCTGCCTTCGATGCAGGGGTACTCGCCCGGCTCCCCGAGCTCCCGCAGCTGGTGAAGCCGAGCAAGAAGCTCCCCGACGCGCCGAGCGACGAGGAGGTGACGGCGATGCTGACGACCGCGACGGGTTGGTTGAAGACGGCGATCACGCTCGCCGTGTTCGGCGGCCTGCGCCAGGGAGAGATCCGCGGCCTCGAGGTGCGTGACGTCGACCTCGTCGGCGGACGGCTCCTCATCCGTCGCGCTCTCTCCGAGGACACCGAGGTCACGCCCAAGAGCGGGCACGATCGCGTGGTCCCCATCGCCCCCGAGCTCCACGCCGAGCTGACGGAGGCGGTGCGTTCGAAGCTCCCTCGGGCACGGGTCGTGGTCGGGGAGGGGGGGACGACGCCGGTGCGTCAGCGCGTCCTCGGCGTCTACAAGGCGCACCTCGCGAAGCATGGGCTGAAGGAGCGGTCGTTCCACTCCCTTCGGCACTACTTCTGCTCGGTGCTCCTCCGCCGCGGTGCTTCGGTCGAGGTGGTGCGCATCCTCGCGGGCCACTCCGACCTGAAGGTCACGCAGCGGTACGTGCACGCGGGCGCCAGCGAGCTCGAGACGGCCATCTCGACGCTCGGCTCGGGCCGCACGTAGACCACGACGAGCCGGTTGCCCGAGCTGGGCAACTGGTGGGCAACGGCCTCGTCATCACTGCGGGAGAGGCCTGTTTTTCCGACGAATCCGACCTATTTGGTCGGGGCGAGAGGATTTGAACCTCCGAC
>JANXMC010000841.1 GCA_025354825.1 Myxococcales bacterium | reverse complement strand
ACCAGCTCACGGCGCGGGCGCGCAGATCGGTGAGCAGCTCGGTCACGACTTGCAGCGCGGGCGACTTCGACAAGTACGTCGTCGCCTCTTGAGTGAGGGCGCTGTCTTCCTTCTTTTCGACGTCGGTGTGCTTGAGCGCTTCGGGCTGCGTGGCCATCCGTCCTCCGTGCGTCGGCCGCGGCATGGGCGCAGCGGCGCCCGCTCGACGCGTTTCAGCGCGCGAGCGGACCACCAGGATAGCGCAGAAGAACGGTTATCGAAGAAGCACTTCCGACGACGCCACGCGCGTGAGACGCGTTCGTTCCCACGACGTGACGTGCGCTGTCGGGGACAGAGGCGCCTACTTGGTGCCGAAGAGTCGGTCTCCTGCGTCGCCGAGGCCGGGCAGGATGTAGCCGTGCTCGTTCAAGCGTTCGTCGATAGCCGCCGTGATCACGGGGATATCCGGGTGATGCGCGTGGAAGTTCTCAAGCCCTTCCGGGCACGTGAGCAGGCAGACGAACTTGAGCGAGCCCGGACGCCCCTGTTTGATGCGGTCGATCGCCGCGACGGCCGAGTTGCCCGTGGCAAGCATCGGATCACATACGATGACATCCCGGTCGTCGAGCTTGCCCGGTACTTTGTAATAGTACTCGATGGCAGTCAGTGTTTTGGGATCCCGGTAGAGGCCAATGTGCCCAACGCGGGCCGAGGGCATGAGCGTCAGCATGCCGTCCAAAATCCCCTGGCCAGCGCGCATGATTGAGATGAGAACGACCTTTTTCCCGTCGAGAATGGGCGAGGTCATCTTCGCGAGGGGGGTCTGAATCTCCTCGTCGCGGAGCTTCATGTCGCGCGTCGCCTCGTAGCCGAGGAGAAGGGAGATCTCTCCCAAGAGCGCGCGGAAGCTCGCCGTGCTGGTGTCCGCTTTGCGCATGAGCGTGAGCTTGTGCTTCACCAGCGGGTGATCCACGACCGTGTAGTTCGAAGCCATCGGTGTCCTTCCTGATCCTGATGTAGAGCGAACGTTCGCCCTAGAAAACCGTGCCGTCGCTCTCGATTTGAAGCGGCGGCGTGCCGCCCGAACGGCGCTCGGCGGCGACCTTGCGGCCCGCGGCCCAGGTGCCCCCTTCGAGAACTTTTGCGAGTGGGAACTCGCTCTCGGTCTTGCCGAGCGTCTTGCGAACCCGCTCGCCGATGCGATCGAGAAGCGCCACGGTGAGGGCGCGCCACTCGACGATGACTTCGGAGTCGGGCAGATGCGCGCGGTCGAGAAGCGCCGGATCCTTCGGCGCGAGGAGCCCCAGATCGAGCAAGAGGCCGCCGTTTCGGTACTCGGGCAGGCCCGTCAGCTCTTCGAGATGGGTCACGTGAACGCCCGCTTCGACGAGAGGCTCGACGAGCGAGTACGTGAGCCACTGCGACAGCTTGTGAAACGGCACGAGTGACTCGAAGCTGCCGCGGGGGCCCAGCGCCGAATGGGACCAGACGTCGCCGAGGTTCACCCCTTCGAACGTCACGCGACCCGGCCAGATCGGGCCAAAACCGCGCAGCACCGCGCCGAGCACTTCGCTCGCGCGAACGCGCGGCGTGGCGTGCCCTTCGGCCTGGCTCAGTCGCTTTAGGTACGCCACCAGGTTACCCGGTCGCGGCGTCCCCTCGCCGAACATGTCCGGCCTGCGCTTCACGGCGCGACCGAGCCCCTGCATGAGCGCAACGCGCCCGTCGACGCCGACGAGCGGGTTCTCCGCCGTGACGTGGAACCCTTCGGCGAGACGCGCGGGCGTCATGGCGAGGAGGCCCGCCGCATCGGCGCGGAGCGGGCTGTTCTTTGGATCCGACGAGAACGCCCCCGCGACGAACATGCGGTAGCTCGCCACGGCGAGCCCTTCGGATCGCGAGAACGTTCGCCCCGTGACCGCCTCGCGGTAGTGCCACGCGGCACCGGCTCCCGCGTCGAGCAGCACGCTCGTCACGGCGAGATCGATCTTCGACGCCGCACGCTCGTCCAGGCTCACGCGGGTAAGCGCGCCGTCGACCTCTTCGATGCGCGGCACGTTGCCGACGTCGAAGTGGCGCCACCGCGCATGCAGCGGAATTTGAAGCGACGGGTAGCTCTCGCGAATGACCGCGACCACGTACGCGGCGACCTCATCGAGCTTCGTCATGTCGACCGCGAAGGCCGACAGCGTCCCGGCGATGCCAAGCTCCAAAAGCTTGTTGCACCGCTCGCGAATCGCGACCGGCGACAGCAGATAGTCGATCGCGGATGCGTCTGCGTCAGCCATCGAGCGCCCTCCCCTTTGCCTTCGCGAGATCTCCCGCCGTCGGGATCACGCCTTCGGTGTAGTAGCCCGCCGCTTTCTTCGCATCCATCTCGACGCGCGCGTCTTCGGGAATGAGCTCGTCGGGGATCGCGACGCGCTTTTTGATCTCGATCCCGGTCTTGACGATGGCGTTGTATTTCATGTCGCTCATCGAAACGAACTGGTCGATCTTCGTGATTCCGAGCCAGTGAAGCACGTCGGGCATCAGCTCTTGGAAGCGCATGTCCTGAACGCCGGCGACGCATTCCGTGCGAGCGAAATAGGCGTCGGCGCGATCGCCGCCTTGTTGGCGCTTGCGTGCATTGTACACAAGGAACTTGGTGACCTCGCCGAGAGCGCGCCCTTCCTTGCGTGAATAGACGATGAGCCCGGCGCCGCCCTTTTGCGCCGTCTCGACGCAGACCTCGATGCCGTGGGCCAAGTACGGGCGGCACGTGCAGATGTCCGAGCCGAAGACGTCGGACCCGTTGCACTCGTCGTGAACGCGGACCGCGAGGGGGACCTTGGTGTCCGCGAGCGTCTTCGGGTCGCCGAAGAAGTACGCCGTGAGTCCGCCGATAGGCGGGAGGAACACGTCCAAATCGGGGCGCGTGATGAGCTCGGGGAACATGCCGCCCGTCTGCTCGAAGAGCGCACGACGGAGTTGGCTCACGTCGAGACCGAAGCGCTTCGCGACACCGGGCAAATGCCAAACAGGCTCGATCGCGGCTTTGGTGACGACGACGTCTCCGTTCTTCGTGAGGAACGTGCCGTCGGGCTTCAGGCGCCCAGCGGCAATGGCATCGCGCAATTCGGGCATATTGATATGCGCCTTCGTGACGGCGACCGTCGGGCGAATATCGTACCCCTCGTCGAAATACTTCGAATACGTCTGCACCGCAGACGCGCCCCACGGGTCCATCGAGACGATCTGGCTCGGGTCGCTCCAGCTCGGGTACGGCCCGAGGGCCTCGGCTGGCGCCGTGTTCGTGAGATCGGCTTTGTGCACCGTGGTCAGCGAACCGGCGGCAACGGCGAGCGCGCGGTAAATTGCGTAGGCGCCGCTATGCGTGCCGATGACGTTGCGCTGCGATTTGTTCGTGAGCGTCGCGATGAGCGGGCCGCGCACCATCGGATCGGCCGCGCCCCATTGAATGGGGAGCATCCCCGACTCGTCGTCCGGGTGGGACGTTAGTTGGATATGCCCGAGGTTCTTTTTGTCGACCATGAGGTAACGCTCTTTCTCGTTGACGTATCAACTCATCCACGTGGCGTCGTGCTGCACGGACCACTTCCGCGTAATCTTCTTGAGCGAGCTCCAGAACTCGACGCCGCTCTCGCCCGTGATGTCGCCGTGACCGAACTTCGATTCCTGAATACCGCCGAAGGAGAACGGCTCGCGCGGCACGGGGACGCCGACGTTGACGCCGATCATGCCTGATCGCGCGTGCTCGGCGACGTACTGCGCGACGCCGCCGTTGGTCGTGAAGATCGACGCGGCGTTGCCATAGGGGTTCTTGTTCTCGAGGGCTACCGCCTCGGCGAGCGTCTTCACGCGAACGATCGAGAGGACCGGGCCGAACACCTCGGTGCCGCTCACGTCCATCGCGTCGCTCACGCCGTCCAAAACCGTGGGTCCGATCCACGTCCCCTTCGCGTAGCTCGACTCGGCGGGCGCCTTGGTGCGGCCGTCGACGATGACGCGGGCCCCTTCTTTTTCGGCAACGCCTATGGCCGAACGAATGCGGCCGAGGGCGGCGCCGTCGATGATGGCGCCCATGCCGGTGCCGACTTCGATCGAGGCGGCGCGGCGGCGGATCTCTTCGATGATCGGATCGACGTCGCCCACGGCAACCATCACGCTGCCGGCCATGCACCGCTGCCCGGCGCAACCCGTGAAGGAGTCGACCACCGCTTGGGCGGTGAGGTCTTTGTCGGCGTCCGGAACGACGATGAGGTGGTTCTTCGCGCCGCCGAGGGCGAGCACGCGCTTCCCCTTGCTCGCGCCGAGCTGGTAAACGTATTTGGCAATCGCCGACGAGCCGACGAAGCCGATGGCGGCGACGTCGGGGTGCGTGACAAGGGCGTCGACCGCCTCTTTTCCGCCATGAACCACCGAGAAAATGCCCGCGGGGAAGCCGGCCTCGATCATCAGCTCGCCCAGGAGCACCGACGTCATCGGAACTTTCTCGGACGGCTTGAGAATGAACGCATTGCCGACGGTAATCGCGATGGGGAACATCCACATCGGGACCATCGCGGGGAAGTTGAACGGCGTAATGCCTGCCACGACGCCCAAGGGCTCGCGGCGGTATTCGCAATAGACGCCGCGGCTCACTTCGAGGCTGCCGCCGGTGTCCAAGTTCTGAATGCTCGTCGCGAACTCGACGACTTCCATTCCCTTGAGAACGCCGGCGCGCGCCTCGGCGAGGGTTTTCCCTGACTCGGCGGCGACGCTATGCGCGAGCTTTTCGAGGTTGTCTTCGAGAAGCTGGCGAAAGCGGAACATCTTCTGCGAGCGCTCTTTGATAGGCGCCACGCGCCACCCCTCGGCCGCGCGCTTCGCCTCGCTCACGACGGCGGCCACATCGGCGGCCGACGACATCGGCACGCGACCGATGACGTTTCCCGTGTAGGGGCTCGTGACGTCGACGAGGCGCGCGCCTTGCGGCTCGCGCCACTGGCCGCCGACGAGGTTAGGGCAGGTACGGGCTTCGGTGGGGAGTTTGATCGTAGACAAAGAGGGAGTGTACAGCTTTGTGCCCTCCCGCATGAAGAGGGGAATGCGCTGACATTTTCTCTCCGCGTGCGATCCGCGTTTTTGCGTTTCGCTTTTTGCGATGCGTCAGCGCGGCTTCAGGCTCGAAACCAACTTGTCGAAGTCGGGACGGGCGGCCTTCACCGTCTTCTCGGGCCCCACGAGCTTGAAGAAATAGGGCGGGTCGGTGCCCTCGACGATGGCCGCGAGGAGCGCGTATCCGGTTTTGGGGCCTGCCGCCGCCATGCCCGGCATTCCCCCGCCGTTGAACACCCCCGCGAGCTCGACGACCGTGACCTTGAGCGGCCCCATTGTCTTCTCTTCGCGCTTTGCTTTTTGCGGCGGTGCTCCAGGCTTGGTCTCGAACTGACCGGCCCATCGATCGATGTTCGCGTCGATGCCTCCGCCAACCTGGGTCACGCTCATTTCGGCGTCGTCGGGGTCGCCCGCGGCCTTGGTCACGCGGTAGGTCGCCTTGCGCATTGCGCTGGCGTTGGGCGCCGTCTTCCACGCGGCGGGGACGTCCCATGCAATATCGGAGACCGCCGCCTTCGACGGCGCCGCCGTCGTCGGGGCGGTCACGACCGGTGGCGTTCGCACCGCTTCTACGGGCGCTGCCACCGCGCTCGAGCTGGGCGCCGTCGACGCCGGCTCTTCCGTCTTCGAGCACGCACAAATGAAAAGCACGCAAGCCGCGATGGTTCGTCTCATCGTCGGCAGGTTATAACGCTCTGTAAAATAGGTCATGGGCCGTGCGCTTCGTCTCGCGCGGCCCTGCTTGGCAGCCGGATTCGCGAAGGGAAGTACGTTGAAATCAGTTATCCGCGCCGGCGTTGCCGGGGCCACCGTGTTTGCCGCCCTCACCGCGTCGAGCGCTGCACGCGCGCAAGGCAACTACCAATCGACCCCTATCGGCGGTCGATCCGCGCTGATGGGCAACACGGGCGTCGCCCTCGGACGGGACGGCGCGGCGCCGTTTCTCAACCCCGCGACCGTCGTTCGGATTAACGACAACAAAATCGCCTTCTCGGTGAACTTCTACTCGATCGGCACGACGTCGCTGAAAGGGTGGCACCAGCCTGGCCCGGTCGACACAGCGACTTTTGGCAATTTGCAGTTGAGCGATTCAGCGCTCTCGAGCACCTCGTTCAACTCACTTCCGTCGACGCTCTGCATCTTCCTCACGCTGTTCCGCAACGACGAAGGCGACACCGGCGTGAACAGCGACAGCAAGGACGACACGCGAAACGCCGAGAGGCGGGCGGGGCGCCAGAAGCTCGCGGTCTGCCTGGCAACGGTCGAACGGACCGAGTTCGGCTACACGGCCGACGTCTTCCGAGGGACGTCGCCGGGCATCGTCACGTCGCAGAATCAGTCCCTCAACCGCACGTGGAACCGCTTCATCATCGGGCCGACCTATTCGTTCGACGTGAACGACAGGTTTTCCTTGGGCGCGACGGCCGGCGTGTTCGTTACCCAATATCGAAATATCTGGAGCACCAACAGCCTTACCTACGATTCGACCAATAAAGCCGTATCGTCGGTATTCGACAAATCCGCTCGGGGGCTCTCCTTCGATGCGGGGCTCATCGTCGGCGCAGGCTACAGAATGGGACGAAATAGCTTCGGAGCCGCGATTCACTCGCCCACGATTCATGTTCTCGGCACTGCGAGCTCGTTCTACCAATCGCAGTATTCCGGCGTGACGGACGTGACCGATCGCGCCGCCGCGACCGGCTCGTTCTCGGCGCCGTCGCCTCCGCGCGTCAGCCTCGGCTGGGGGCGGGAGGAGTCGTGGGGGAGCTTCGAAGCGAACGTCAGCTACTCGTTCCCCATGGATGGCGGAATCAAGTCGCACCTCGTCGGCAGCAAGGCGAACGTGACCGAAGGGGTCGCGAGCGAAAGCATTGCCGATCTCGATTTCCGCGAGCGCTCCCTCGGCGTCGTCAACGCCGCCGTCGGCGCCGAGTATTTCATGAAGCCGAGCTTCAGCGCCCTCGCCGGCCTGAGCACCGACGTCAGCGCGGTGCCCGACCTCGCCGCGACCAACGCGGGGACGAGCCTCGCCACGTTCACGCAGTCGAAAAATACGCGCGTCGCGCTGTCGCTCGGCCTCGGCACCTACGCGCCGAGCGGCGACTTGCTCATCGGCACCGAGCTTAGCTACGGCATCGGCCAGACCTACGCGGTGAATCCGTACCAGCTCCCGCCCAACTTCGCCGTCGCCGACCAAAGGTCGATGAGCGCCCTCTTCGTCATCGCGGGCTCGACGAGCCTTCGGACAATCAAGAAGGCGGTCGACAACGTCGTCGAGAACGTGGGCGACATCGTCGCGCCCAACGCAAACAAGAAGTAGCAGGGCGCGCCCCGCACCGGCGTTACTGCTTGCGCCAGCTAAACGGCACTTCGATCGTGCTGAGCGCCGCCTCGTCGGGGAACTTGTACGCCCGCGCTTCGCGCTCGATGCACGCGGCCACGCCGGGTGCGTTCCCTTCGACCTTCACTTCGCTCGCCGAGCCCCCTTTGCCGACGACGATGTGGGCGCGCACTTGGACCGACGTGGGAAAAGCGTCCGCGGCGCTGCGGCAGCTGCGGCGCACGTTGCGCGTGAGATCGATGAAGCTCGCCTCGCGCGTCGCGGCCGACGCCTGCGCAGGCGTGACGAGCGGCTCGTGGACTGCGCCGTAGGAGAGACCGCCGAGGTCGAGTCCCGCCTTCGCGCGAGCCGCCACCACGGCGGCTTTCGAGAGCGTGGCCGCGCGCCCCTTGCCGGCGCCTTCGGGGCCG
>JANXMC010000808.1 GCA_025354825.1 Myxococcales bacterium | reverse complement strand
CGCGACGCATTCGCGTCCGTCGTCTGCGCAGTCTTCGTAGGTCATGGGGTACGAGCGCCCGGCCGGGCCGAGCGGGCCGCTGCCGATGTTGTCGAGACCCGCCGTCTTGAGGAGCGCTGAACGATACGTGCGGAAGTGTGCGTCGATCTCGTCAAACTCGATGAGTTCGTCGATCGTGGTTATCTCGCTCCGCCTGGAGTGGATCGTAACCGTCCGGCGATCGCCGTCGTGACGTCCTCGCCGCCATCCACGATTGTGCTGCGCCTGGAGGTTGCATGGCGCACGGGCAGTGGACGGAGGTTGAAGCTCGCGGAGTTCTCGAGGCGTGGCGGCGCAGCGGGCTTCCGATGGATCGGTACGCGCGGCAGCGAGGCATTGTCCCGCAGCGCCTGCATTGGTGGAAGCAGAAGCTCGCGGGCGCCGAGAAGAGCCGCGCCATAGTCGCAGCGCTTCTGCCTGTGCGCGTCACGCCAGAGGCTTCGCGCCGGGGCGAGCCGGTCACCGTGTTGCTCCGTACCGGGCATATGGTCAAGGTCGCGCACGGCTTCGACGAACACGCCTTCGCGCGTGTCGTTGCGCTGCTCGAGGGCACCTGATGCTCGGGCTCCCGCCGAGCGTTCGCATCTACTTCGCCACCGAGCTCACCGACATGCGCAACGGCATCGATGGCCTGCGTGCAATCGTCGAGGGCGCGCTCCGCCACGACCCCTACGAGGGCCACCTTTTCGTGTTCGTCGGCAAGGCGAAGGACAAGGTGAAAATCCTCTTCTGGGACCGGTCCGGGTTCGTCCTCTATCTCAAGCGCCTCGAGAAGGGCCGGTTCCAGCTCCCCGTGGTCGACGAGCGTCGCAAGCACGTTGAGATGGAGCCCGCCCAGCTCGCGATGCTGCTCGACGGAATCGACCTCAACGCCCGCCGACTCGCTCGATGGAATCCACGCGAAAGAAAGGGGATCGACACAGATCGCCAAGTGTGATCAAAACTGGTGATGGTCATGCCGCCCGTAGACCATGACTGCTCGCTCCTGGGATTCGTCACCGACCTCGCCGCTCGGCTCGCGAAGCTCGAGCACGAAAACGCGCAGCTGAAAAAATCGCTGTTCGGGGCGCGGAGTGAGCGGAGCAAGCTGCCGCGGGTAAAGGTAGGCCAGCCGGCGACGCCCGAGCAGGTGAAGGCCACACGGCGCGCGCGGGCCGAGGCCAAAGCCCAAACTCCAACTGTGAGGATCGAGCACAAAGTGCCGCCGCCGCTCCGCCGTTGCTCGGCGTGCGGCAACACCGAGCTCACGTCGATGGGCGCTGGCAAGAGCACCTTCGTGTGGGAGTTCGTGCCGGCCAGGTTCGTGCGGCACGAGCACGTGCAAGAGGTGCTGCGCTGCCGATGCGGGGGCTGCGTGGTCACGGCGCCGGGCGCGCCGAAGGTCGTCGAGAAAGGGCAGTACGGCGCGAGCTTCCTCGCTCATATCGCCGTCGCAAAGTGCGCCGACCATCTCCCGATCTACCGGCTCGAGAAGGAGCTCGCGCGCAAGGGCGTCCCCGTCGCACGATCGACGATGAACGAGCTTCTTCACCGCGCCTCGGCGCTCCTCGCGCCGGTGTGGACGCGCCTGCTTGACGAGATTCGCGTGCGCGACATCGTCTTGGCCGACGAGACGCGGCTCCGGATCATGAAGGACGCGAGCGGAAAGCCGAAAACTGGATTCGTGTGGACGTTCGGCGCGGCCGACGCGCACGGCGCCTTCGACGTCGCGTATCACTTCGCCGAGAACCGCTCCGGGGAGACGCCGAAGAAGCTGCTCGAAGGGACCAAGGGCGTCCTGCTCGTCGACGGGTACAGCGGCTACAACGATGTCGAAAAGGTCTCGACCCGCCGCCGCGCTGCGTGCTTCGCGCACGTGCGCCGCTACTTCTTCGAGTCGCTCAAGACCGCGCCCGCCGCGCAGGAGGCCCTCGATCTCATCACGGAGCTCTATCGCGTCGAACACGACGCGAAGCAACAGCGCCTCTCCGAAGCCTCACACTTGGAGCTTCGGAAACTCCGCGCCGGCCCGCTACGGGCTCGCTTCAAGATCTGGCTCGACGCGCAGCGCGAGCGTCAGCCGCCAAAGAGCCCGCTCGGCGTCGCCATCCGATACACGCTCGGCCAGTGGGACGAACTCGGCGTGTTCCTCGACGACGCCCGTGTCCCCCTGGACAACAACGCGTCGGAGCGGTCGCTCCGCAGGATCGCCCTCGGCCGGAAGAACTACCTATTCGTCGGCGACGTAGCGGCCGGCAAGAGTCTCGCTGGGCTCTACTCGCTCGTCGCCACATGCGAGTCCCGCGGAATCAATCCATTCGATTACCTCGTCGACGTGCTCGCCCGCGTGCAGGATCATCCGGCAAATGCGGTCCACGAGCTTCTGCCCGGGGCTTGGGCAGCCGCAGACTGAGCGGCGCCTGCCGCGACGCCGTCCGCCGGACGGTTAC
>JANXMC010000768.1 GCA_025354825.1 Myxococcales bacterium | reverse complement strand
CTCGGCTTCGTACTGCGCGTGAATCACGGCGTTCAGCGCGTCGGCGAGCTCATCGGGCGGTAGGATGTCGGTGAGATCGACGGCGTTGAAGCGGACGCCGTAGCGGTCTCCGATTTGTGCTTTCGCGAAGTCCGCGATGTGAGCATTGAGCAGATTTCGCTCGCGCCGAATGAGCGCGTAGGAGCCGCTTTGCGCGACGAAATCGGCGCTGAGCGCGTCGGACGTGGACGCCGACGAGGGGGAGCCGCCGGGCGAGCGGAAGTTTGCGATCTCGTTCCGGAGCAAGCACGTGAAGAGCGACGTGATGTGCTCGAGGGGCGCGCGCAGGCCGAAGAGGAACTGTTCCAGCTGCTCGTCGACGGGCTGATACCGCAAGATGGAGTCGAAACGGAGCACCGTTCCGTCGTCGGCCATGGCCGAACGCCCGCCTTCCTCGCCCGAGAGCTCGAGGCTCTGTTCCATCATCGGAACGGCGAGAACGTGCTGCCACGGTTTCTTCATGTGAAAGCCCGGGCCGTACCGGCGAAGCGCACCGTGCTCGCCGGCTGTTTTCTCGACGGCGCCGAAGGTGATGAGCACGGCGACGTGCCCCTCTTGCACGCGGAACGTGCAGCGCATGGCGACGAATACCAAATAGGCCGCGAGGCCTACAAATATACCAAGTACCAACATCAGAATCGCTCCTTCGGAAGTGAGGTGTCCCATTGGGCGTCCCACGCGTTGGGGCGCGCATGGGGGCGGGGCGTCGCGGCGTGGGCGTCCGGCATCTCGTGCCCGTCGTGGTTGTGGACGTGCGCGTGCTCGAGGCCCCGGCTGTGGGCTAAGGTCGCGAGGCCGTGTGCGTTCTTGCGGTACGCCGAGGCGAGGCCGCGGTTGACCTCGACGACGTCTTCGTTGAACTCGGCGTGGGCGTGGGTGACGAGCGGGAGCGCCTCGACGGCGTCGGCGCTGTCGACGACGCGCCCGTGGGGGACGAAGCGCCCGTCGGGGATCTCGACGCCCACGACGACGGCACCGATGCCGATGTAGCAGTGCGCGCCGACGACCGAGTCGTGAACCACGGCCTTGAAGCCGACGAACGTGTCGTCGCCGATGTAGCAGGGGCCGTGAACAAGCGCGTCGTGGGCGAGCGACACGTTCGTGCCGACGTAGACCGCCCACTCTTCGCCAGCGACGACGACCTTTTTCTCTTTGAGGGCGTGGATGACGACACCGTCTTGGATGTTCGTATTGGCGCCGATGAAGAATGGCGATCCTTCGTCGGCGCGCACGGAGCTGCCCGCGGCGATGTGAACGTAGTCGCCGAGAACGACACGGCCGATGACGGTCGCTTGGCCGTGCACGAACGCGGTGCGTGCGACCTGGGCGCGCTCGCGAATGTGACGGAGCCAGCTCGTCGCCTGGGGCGGATTTTCGTAGGCGAGGGGGCGACGCGCTCCGGCCTGTTCGCGACCGAGAACGGCGCGGATGCCGCGTGCGCGGTTCCCTTCGAGGTGGCGCTTCTCGGCGTCTTCGCGGCGGTGCACGAAGGCGTGGAGCGCGTGCAGCAGGAAGCCGCCGATGAGGCCTGTCATGAGATGGCCCGAGACCGTGCCCGCCATCGTGACCGCGAAGGCCGCGGCTTCGATCTTCTCGCGCCTCACGAGATTGATGAACGTGCGGACCTCGACGAGGCGATACCCGATGACGCAGAGGAGCCCTGCGAGAGCCGCGAGCGGCACCTTTTGCAGCGTGCCGCTGAGAAACAGCACGGCGCCGGCCAACATCGCCGCGTGGGTGAGCGCCGAGACTTTCGTTCGACCGCCGCTCTGCACGTTGACGCCGGAGCGGACGACGACGCCGGTCACGGGCATGCCGGCGAAGAACCCGACAGCGATGTTCGCCACGCCCTGCCCAAAGAGCTCGAGGTTCGGATCGTGGCGCCGCGTATCGCGCGACATGCGATCGATCGCGCGGGCCGAAAGCAGAGATTCGACCGCCGCCAAGATGGCCAACGGCGCGGTCTTCACGAGGAGATCGAGCCACCGCTCATCGGGGACGAGGGGCAAGCTCGGCGACGGAAAGTGTGAGGGAACTTCGCCCACCCGCTCGATATCCCAATTGAGATAGACCGAGACGAACGTCACGAGGCCAATGCCGATGATTGCGGCAGGGAAGCGTTTGTGGTGCTGCATCGAGACCACGAGGAACGCGACGCCCAGGCCGCAGGTCGCCGCGAGCCACGAGACGCTGTGCAGCCACTGAGGCCGATGCATCATCTGGGCGAGCTCGACGACTTTGTAGTCGAACCCCAACACCTCCGGAATTTGGCTGTCCAAGAGCTTCAGTCCGACGCCCGTCGTGAAGCCCGCGAGGACGGCTTCGGGGACGAGCTTCGCGAACCTGCCCGCGAGCGCAAAGGAGAGACCGAGCTCGACGACGCCGATGAGCACGCAGGCCGCGGCGACGCCTTCGACGCCGAACTCGGTGGCGAGCGCGAGGACCATCACGTTGAGCGCCGCGGCGGGGCCCGTGACCTGGAGCACCGCGCCGCCGAGGATCGCCGCGATGGCGCCGCCGAGGGCGCCTGCGACGAGACCTGCGCTCGGCGGAACACCGCTCGCGACGGCGAGCGCGAGGTTTAGTGGCAACGCGACGGCGGCGACCGTGAGGCCCGCCATGAGGTCTTGCGGGAGCGACTTCGAGCGGGCGACGTCCCTCCACGAGGCGACGAGATTTGCGGCCATGCCGCGCAGAGATTCAAGGTAGACGGGCGCGCCCGACGCGTTTCCACGCGCGTGCGGCCCGGCACCGGGCACGGCTTTCGAAGCCGGCCGAGCAGGTCGATTTTCCACGGGAGCTCCACCAAATGACGATCGTGCGGACCTCGCGCGCACGACGGCGCGCGAGCCTGCGGGTCTCGCAGTGCGAGGGGCGCACCGAGCTCACACCACGGAGTTGCGCATGCCGACGATGAGCGTGGCAGTCGCGAACGGGCGCGCGAGACGGCGACCCCGTCAGCTACGTGGTGGCGGCGTCTCGGGCTCCAACGTGCGGGATTTTACGCTCGACGACTCAGGTCGGAGGCATGTGCGAACGCACGGTGCGCCGGGCGCATCGAGATCGACCGCCGCGGCCATGGTCAGCTCGTCGCGACCGCCGAAGTCGTCGTCATCGTCTTCCGTATCGGAGTCGCTCTCGGCGGGGTCGCCCGCGAGGGGGGCGTTCGAGCCGTCGTCGTGGCTCCTCGGCGCGACGTCGAGCGTCGCCACCGCAAGCGCCGTGGCGACGAAGGGGCTCTTCGCGCCCGTGGGCTGCCCGAAGCAGGCGAGGAGCCACATCGCGGCGATGCCGAGGGCGCAGAGGGTGGCGATCGCGAGATGGCGCTCCACCATGCGCCGCGCTCGGGTCGGTCGGTGCGCGTGGCCGTCCATCGACGCTTGAAGGTGGCAAGGAAACGTGACGCGGTCAACCGCAGCGCGAATCGGAAGGCGTGCTGCGTCGTCGCGGGTCACGCCTTTTGCTTCGGGACGGCATCGACGGCGAGGACGCCCACGTCGTCCTGCCCGTGGCCTGCCGCGAGCAACGTATCCATGCGCGCCGCGATGGCAGGGAGCAGATGCACATTTTCGGCGCCCGCCGTTTCGATCATGAGGCGAACGTCCTTTCGGGCCATGGCGAGCTCGAAGCTGGCGGTGTAGTTGCCCGTCGCCATGAGCTTGCCGCGCCCCTGAATCGTCCCCGTCGGGTTGAAGAAGCCGAACAGCTCGAGGGCCCTCGACGCGTCGATGTCCATCGCCTTTCCGATGGCGAAGACGTCGGCCAGGCCTGCGGTGATGGAGAGGATCATCGCGTTGCCGAACAGCTTGAATCCCGCCGCCGCGTCGACGCGCTCGCCCATGTATTCGAGCCGGCCGGTCATCGCGCGGAGCCCTTCGGCGACGCGGGTGAAGAGCGCTTCGGGGCCCGAGGCCATCATGATGCCGCCCCCTTCGAGGCACATCTTCGGCGACATGAAGACCGGCACGTGAAGGAACGGGACGCCGCGCTTCGATGAGGGATTCGGCGCGGGCGCGCACGCCTGCGGGGGTGACGGTCGTGTGGTCGATGACGACCGACGTGCCGAAGGCGTCCGCCGCGCCGAGCGTGGCGAGGACGCCGTCGACGCTCGCGTCGTCGTTCAAAATGATGTGCACGCGGTCCGCGCCGCGAACGGCGTCCGCCACCGATTCGAACGCTTTTGCGCCGACCGGTTCAACGGCCTTCGCCTTCGCGAACGTGCGGTTCCAGACGCGAACGGTATCGCCGCGCCGGACGGCGGCTTCCGCGAGGCCCGAGCCCATGAGGCCCATGCCGAGGATTGCGAGCGTGGAGGGAGTCTTGGTGTTCGAGGCCGTATCGCTCATGGGGCGCATCCTCGCACGATGGGGCGCGCCCGTGGGCGATGCGCATCGGAGGCGACGACGGACCACGACTGGTGTACGCGCCCACCATGGCCGATGGGATTTTCACCTCCGACGCGCACTACGCCGCGGGCTTTCCCGAGGAGGCACGCCGTGCGGTCTACGACGCCCTCGCGCTGCGACGCGACGTCAGGCACTTCGACCCCGCGAGCCCCATGGACGACGCGACGCTAGAGCGCATCCTCGCGGCCGCGCACCTCGCGCCCAGCGTCGGCTTCTCGCAGCCGTGGGCGTTCATCGTCGTGGACGATCGCGACGTGCGCGCGCGCATTCGCGAGAGCTTCCTCGCGTGCCGTGCGCTCGAAGCGGCACGATTTCCCGAAGCGCGCCGCGCGGCCTACCTCGCCACGCGCCTCGAAGGGATCCTCGACGCCCCCGTGAACATTTGCGTCGCCGTTGACTTGCGCCCGCGCCCCGAGGCGATTCTCGGCACCACGGTGCAGCCCGAGTCGGTCCGCGCGAGCGCGACGTGCGCGGTGCAAAACCTGTGGATCGCGGCGCGCGTCGAAGGGGTCGGCGTCGGTTGGGTGAGCATCGTCGAGCCAGAGGTCTTGCGCGCCGAGCTCGCCTTGCCTGCGGGGGTCGAGCCAATTGCGTACCTCTGCGTGGGGAAGCCCCTCGCGTTTCGAACGAAGCCGATGCTCGAAGAGAACGGGTGGCTGCCGCGACGTCCGCTCTCCGACGTGATTCACCGCGGCTCTCGGTTCCGCGAGGTCACTCCTGCGGCATCGCGCGCCGACCTCGTCCCGTCGGGGAGCGCAGACCGCGTTCCCGCGTTCGACGCGAGCGCGGCGTCGCGCGCGCGCGCACACCACGCGATGCTGACGAAACCTGTGGGCAGCCTCGGCCGCTTCGAGGAGCTCGCGGTCTGGCTCGCCGGCGTTCGCGGCGCGTTCCCCGTGGGCCCACCGGAGCGCGCGTCGCTCCTTCTGTTCGCGGCCGACCACGGCGTCACGCGCGAAGCGGTGAGCGCCTACGGCTCCGAAGTCACGGCGAGCATGGTCGGCAACGTGATGGCGGGCGGTGCAGCGGTGAGCGTCCTCGCCGAGCGCTACGGCGTCGACGTCACGGCGATCGACGTCGGCGTGACGGGCGACCTGTCGAGCGTGCCGCGCGCGCCGAAGGTGCCCCTCGTCCGCGCGCCGATTCGCGGAGGCACGGGGAACGTTCGGCGCGAAGCCGCGATGACGCGCGCCGAGGCCGAGGCTGCGATGCAGATCGGCGCGGAGCGTGCGCGCCTCGCCATCGTCGCGGGTGCCCAGGCGATCCTCGTCGGCGAAATCGGGATCGGCAACACGACCGCGGGCGCGCTTCTCACCTGCGCGTTCACAGGTGCGCGTGCCGATGCGATCGTCGGCCGCGGCACCGGGCTCGACGATGCCGGCGTCGTCCATAAAACGCGCGTCGTTGGTGACGCGCTTTCGCTTCACGCCGCAGCGCTCGCGAGCGGCGACCCGCTTGCGATTCTCGCGGCGGTCGGCGGGCTCGAGCTCGCGGCGATCACGGGCGCCATCCTCGCGTCGGCCCGCCTCCGCACGCCAGTGATTCTCGACGGCTTCCTCACTACGGCCGCCGCGCTCTGCGCCCACGCGATCGACGCCGAGGCTGCCCGCTTCATGCTCTCGTCCCATGCCTCTGCCGAGCGCGGCCACGCCCGCGCCCTCGCCCATCTCGGGCTCACACCGCTGCTCGATCTCGGGCTCCGACTCGGCGAAGGGACGGGAGCGATCCTCGCGCTCGATCTTTTGCGCACGGCGATCACGCTGCAGCGATCGATGGCGAGCTTCGCGACCGCGGGCGTCGTTGGGCGTGCCGGCGGCGACCTCGACGCCCTCGCCGCGAGCGAGCTCGTTCGCGAGCGACACCCATGACGGTGCTCCGCTCGATCCGCGCAGCGTTCATGTTCCTCACGCGCCTGCCCGTGGGCTCTCTCGCGTACCGCCCGAAGGACTTTGCCTGGGCTCCGGCGCACTTTCCGCTCGTCGGCGCTTCCCTCGGTCTGCTCTTCGGCGGCCTCTGCATCGCGTTGCGACCGCTCGGCCCCTTCGCGGCGGCGACGCTTACGCTCGCGGCCTCTCTTCTCGTCACCGGCGCCTTTCACGAAGATGGGCTCGCCGATACAAGCGACGCCCTCGGCGGCGCCTACGACCGCGCGAAGATTCTCATCATTCTCAAAGACAGCCGCGTCGGAACGTTCGGCGCCGCCGCCGTCGTCGTCTCTCTCGTCGGTCGCGCCGCGCTCATCGCGCCTCTCGTGGCGTCGAACGCCCGCGTGGTCGTAGCCTTCGTCGTCGTCGGCGCAGCGGCGCGGCTGGGGCCCGTGTGGATGATGGCGAAGATGCCCTACGCCGTGGGCACGGCCGACGGCGCCAAGAGCGGCGACGTGCGCGCGTCGGGCGTTCCGCAGGCCGTCTGCGCAACGGCGTGGCTCATGGTCGTCGCCGCGACGGTGCTCGCCGCCAACGCCGTCACGGTGCCGAGGCTCGGTGCGCTCGCCCTCGTGCTCACACTCGTCACGATCGCCACCGGCTTCCGCTTCGCGCGACGCCTCGGCGGAATCACGGGCGACTTTCTCGGCGCCACCGAGCAGCTCTGCGAGCTCGCGGGCTTCGCCGTCTTCGCGTGGGGAATGGGTGCGCCGTGACGATTCTTCGCCTCGTGCGCCACGCGCCGGTCACCGTGAAGGGCGTCTGCTACGGGCAGACCGACGTGCCGACCGCGCTTGACGCGAACGAGGCCGCGCGCGAGATTCTCAGGCAGCTCGACGGCGTGAAGCTCGAGGCGATTCACACGTCCCATGTCGCCCGCACGCAACCCGTCGCCGAAGCGATCGGCCGACTTCTGGACGTGCCCGTCGTTGTCGATCGACGCGTCGCG
>JANXMC010000764.1 GCA_025354825.1 Myxococcales bacterium | reverse complement strand
CAAAATCCCGCGGGACTACCAATGAAATTTGAGGGACAGTAAACGATTTAGTTATTCGTGATTCTGACTTCGGACGGGGTCGCGGCGACCGGGATTTTCACCCACACGCTGCGGGTGGCTGGCTCCTCGAAATAGCCCGAATCGACCGTAACGAGCGCGGCCCGACTCGCGGCGGGAGTGAGCACCGTGTTTCCGAGGCTCACGTGGGGCGTGGTGAAGACGTCGGCGCGAATACGTAGGAGCGTCGGCTTGAGCGTTCGCGTCAGCGTCACGGCGGCGTTCCCCGTCGATGCCGTGGAGCCGATGGTCGTCGTCGCCGGGTCGGCCTCGTCGACAGAGTCGTGGAGGACGAACCCTTCGGCCGATGCGCCTGGATAGACGAGAACCGTGAGGTGGGAGGCCGACGCGGCGTCGCCGAGGCCGGTCACGTCGCTGTCGACGGCCAGCGGGATAATCGCGCCGGCGCGGATGAAGAGCGGAATGCGCGCCTGATCGGTCGCGTCGTATTTGGCAATCGTGGTGCCGCCCTCGAGGGCGTCGGCGGCGGGCGCCCAGTAGTCGTACCAAGAGGCGCCCGACGGGAGCGCGACGTCGCGTCTGCCCGTGGCGTCGAGCATCGGCGCGACGAGGAGCGCGCTGCCGAGCGTATACCGGTAATCGTGCGACCACGCCGCCGAGTCGTCGCCGATGGGGCGCATCACGTTGGGGGCACCCGCGCGCGCTTCTCGCGCGAGGCTGAAGAAGAACGGCACGAGCTCGTGGTGGAGCGTCGCCCAGTACTTGTAGAGCGCAACGGTTTCGTCGGAGCGCACCGGCACCGTCCACGGGGCCAAATTCGCGCGGCCGTGGAGCTGCATGAACGGCGACAGCGCCCCCACGGCGGTCCATCGCGCGAACACTTCTTGGTCGAACGGAATGCTCGCGAGCAGGTTCTTGTCGTCGTGATCGAGATAGCCGCCGATGTCCGAGCCGAGCACGACGTAGCCCGCCTTCGCCGAGCGGAACATCTCGTCGAGGGCGTCGGTGAGGCCGATGAAGTCTTGGCGGTTGTCGCCCATCCAGTTGACGGGCGAGTGCTCCGGCCGCGCGAAAAAGCGCCCCTTGAAGTCGTAGGACTCGTCGTAGGCACGGACCATCGTGACGAAGTCTTTGCGCCCGGTTTTTTGCGCGGCGTAGGCCAAAAAGTCTTTGTAGTAGGCTTCGGAGTAGGTCTGAAACGGGATATCGCCGGCGGCCGTTTTCACGCTGTCCATTCGGAGATAGCTCTCGCCGAAGTCGCACTTCCAGCCGTCGATTCCCATGTTCAACACGTTGTCTTGCAGGCCGTGCCACCACGCGCGAGCCTCGGGGTTGAAGAAGTCGACGGCGGCGCCCGTCCCCTTCCACCATGCGGCGGTCGCACTTTCGTTCACGAAGAAGCCACACGCTTTGCCGTCTTCGAACTCTTTCGACGGGTTCGTATACGTGTCGCCCCCCTCTTCGAGATCGAAGGAGCGCTCGTTCACGAGCGGCGCAATCCAGAGGACCACCTTCACGCCTTGGTCGTGCATCTCGGAAACGAAGGTCTGAAGCTTGGGATACCGCGTCTCGTTAGGGACGAACGACTCGTAATTCGTCTCCCACGGGCTATCCAAAACAACGGCCCCCACCGGTATTCCCCGATCTTTGAAACCTTTTACGAAACCTCGTGAATCGGCCCCTGACGAGATGTCTTTCGAAATCCACGGCTCGAAAGCCCAGCGCGGCGTATCGATTTTCGGAGCGTCGATATCGGGCGCCGAGCTCTTTTGCAGCGTGCACGCGGGCGCCGGCGCGCCGTCGTCGATGGGCGCGCCCGACGTGGGGTTGCAGGCGACGAACGGGGCAACGCCCGCGAGGGCGAGCGCGGACGCGAGAAATCTCGGGGCGGGAAAAGCGCGGCGCGATGTGGGCATCTGCGCGTGCTCGTACACGGGCGGCTCGGGCGCGTCGCGTCCCTGGAGCCTCTCGATGCGCCGCCACCGATGTCGCCGAGCGGACACGGCGTCGGGTTTCATTGCCAACATGGCAGGGTGCGGCCTCGGCAGAGGCCCGAACTGACAAGAAATACAGGGGAATAATCGGGGAATAGGCCGGTGTCGCGGCGATCTTCCCCTGTTCGTAGGCATTGCACGGGAACGGGCATATCGGCCCACGCCTTGCTGTATCCCTCAGCATGAAACACCACACTTCGAAAGCCGCTCACTCTGATCGCACCGATCGCAACGCCTACGCGCATGCGACCGCCCCCACGCCGACGGCCAACGAAGGGGACGGCCCGTCGACGGTTCTGGTCGTGGGAGGAAACGGCGGCCTCGTCAGCCACTACCGCGCCGTCGTCGAAGAAAAAGGGTTCTCACTGCGGCATTTCGAGCAGAAAGTCCCCGCCGGCGCGCGCCGCAGCGTAGGCAAAGTTGCGATGGTGATCGTGATGGTTACGATGATTTCGCACACGCTTCGCGACTCGGCCCGCGAGCTCGCGGGCAACGCGCCCATCGTTTATCTCCGCAGCCCCTCCGTCTCGGCGCTGCGTGCCGCGGTCTCCGGCGCGACCTGATACAACCCCCAGGGTCGTGCGACGATCCCCCTACTTTCCGGCTCTAGTCGTTTTAGCCCTCGCGCTCGTCGCGGGGATTCTCGCGCCCCGCTTTCAGCGGCACGCGCGCTCTGCCGAAGAGGCCGCACTCGCGCTCCAGCGTGAAGGGCACGCGGGCTCTGCAGAGACCGTTTATTGGGAAGCCGTTCGGGCGAACCCGACCGTCCCGAACGTCATTGCGTTCCTCGACGCGCATAGCCTCGCGCGCGACGTCGCCCGTGTGCTGCGCCGCAAAGGCCACGAGAACGACGACCCCGAAGAGACGCGCGGCCAGCTCAAATCGCCGTCGCCCGCCGAGACGGGGTCGACCGTAACGGAATCCGAAATAGACGCGTTTCTCGCGCGCTCCGATTTACCAAAAGACGTAACCCTCCTCGGTCGTTACTGGCGAGACCTGCACGAGGGGGAGGTCGGCGACGAATTGCGCGCCGGCGTGCGCGAAGCCGCAGCGGCGACGCCGCCCATGCCGTGGGCGAACAGGCTCTTGGCCGAAGAGGCCGAACGGGCCGGCGATATCGAAAAAGCAGCGACGCTTCTGCTTCGGGAAGCGCACTTCATGCCCAACGATCGACACGACGTCGATTACGCATTTGCCCTTTTGCTCAATGCGAAAGACTGGGACGCCATCACCACGGCCCTCGACGACCCGACCATCGAGCCCATGGTGGGCCTCGGCCAAAAGGCGCGCTGGGCCATCGAGACGAACCACTATCGCCGCGCGATTCCGTGGATTTTCAAGCTCACGTATTCGCGCCCCGCAGCGGGCCCCCTCGCGCTCACGGCCATCGCCGCGCTCGCGTGGTGGCTCTTCGTCGCGCAACTCGGAAAAACGCGCGAGCGCCCGTTCTTTCGAGTGCTCCTTTACGTTGCGGCCTTCGCCCTCGGCACACTCAGCATTCCGCTGACGGACTTTCTGATTCTCGTGGAGGAGTCGAAGCTCCACCTCGTCGAGTCGGGCGATATCGCGCGCGATCTGATTTATTACGTATTCGGCGTGGGCTTGCGCGAAGAGCTCTCGAAGCTTCTTCTGTTTCTTCCGCTCGTGCCTATTTTGCGCTCGCCCCGTTTCAAGGCGCAGCCGGTCGACGTGCTCGTTTGCGGCGCCTGCGTGGGCCTCGGCTTCGCGGCGATGGAGAATATCAACTATCTCTCCTCGAGCGATCTCGGCACCGGAATGGGCCGGTTTCTCACGGCCAACTTTCTCCATATGGCGATGACCGCGGTGATCGCCAGCGCGGCGTTCGAATTTGCCAATCAGGGTGACGACTACGCACCCGCATTTTCGATGACCGCGCTGCAGGTCATTGCGATGCACGGCGCCTACGATTTTTTCATCGTTCATCCGAACATTGGTGGCGGCTACCTCTCGATGACCGTCTTCTTCTTCCTCGTGAACCGCTTTCTTGCGGCGGTCGATATGGCACGAGGGCGTTCCGAACGGCGCAATAGCCTGCTTCGAACGTTCATGCTCGGCACGGCCACCGTTGCGGGGGCGAGCTTCGTCTGGGCGAGCTACCTCGTTGGGCCGGCCGTTGCCGGCCGCGTGCTTGCGCCCGGTCTCCTTGGCGTTGCGATTATCATTTACGTATTCGCGCGGCGCTTCGAGCGCATGTGACGCGCTGCGTGCGCGCGTCGGTGGGCGGCCGCGCCTGGTTGCTCGTGAAATGCCCGCGCGTCGTGTACTAGACAGGGAGATGTCCGCCCCTCGTCGCGCGCCTCGTAAGGCGGCCCCGAAAGCCCTCGTAGCGCCGCGCTCGCGGCTCGAGGTCGACGAACGCCGGGCGCAGCTCGTGGCGCTGGGCGCCGAGCTGTTCGGCACGAGGTCCTACGACGACGTATCCATCGACGAGATTGCCCAGGCCGCGGGAATCTCGAAGGGTCTCCTGTATCATTACTTCCCCACCAAACGGGATTTCTACGTTGCGACGGTGGCCCAGGCCGCGGGCATCCTTCTCGAGGTCACGACCGCGCCGGATCACGAAGTCCCGCTCGAGCAGCTGCGCGCGGGGATCGACGCGTACCTCACCTACGTCGAGCGCCACGGCCAGGCGTACACCGCGCTCCTCCGCGGCGGCATCGGCTTCGATCGCGCAGTGGCGCAGATCGTCGATCGCACGCGGGAAGACTTTTGCGAAAAGCTCATCGCGGGGCTCCCGCTCGAGGTGAACAGCGCGATTCTGCGAACGACGCTGCGCGGCTGGATCGGCTTCGTCGAAGCGACGAGCCTGGAGTGGGTCGAGCGGCGCGGCGTGACCCGTGAAGAGCTGCGCGAGCTTCTCGTCGCGGTGCTCCTGCAATCTGTGCAGATTGCATCGGGTGGGGCATATACGCCGACGCTCGCGTGATGCGTCGCGCAGTGAAAGTTCGAATACGCGCCTAATTCGCACTTCCTGAGCTCTTCCTCATGTGGAGAGTCCGTTGGCGAACGGTTTGCAAAAGCCGCCAACATGATGATTCGCGCGATTGCCTTTGGTGGCTTCCTGGGCGCCTCCCTGTTCTGTCATGTCGCTTCTGCCGATGAGCCAACCCCCCTCGCACAAGATTCGTCGGCCGACGCCGTAGCTTCGGCGCACCCCGACAAGCCGCAGTGCGGCCTCATCCATCGCCCCTGCGCGTATCCTCATTTGGCCCTCGCCGTCGAAGGCGGCGTCGTCGTGCTCAACGAGAGTGGCCCCTTCGGGTTCACCACGGGCGTCGGCTCCATCACGTCAGCGGGCCCGTCGTGGGGCGCACGCGTCGGCGTCGATCTACTGAGCTGGTTCTCGATCGACGCGCACTACATCGGAATGCACAACGCCGCCAAGGGCGTCGCGGCACCCGCAGGCTCGGTCGGCCTCTTAACGAATGCCGCGACGGGGGAGCTCCGCTTCACCGTGCCGCTTCGTTACGTGCAGCCGTACCTGTTCACGGGGGCTGGCGTGTACAGTACATCGATTACGGGGGCGGCCGCCGCACGCGCCGCATCGCCCCTCTACGGCAGCACAGAGCTCGGTGTCCCCATCGGTATCGGATTTGGTATTCCGATTACGCCCGGCCTGAGCCTGGGCGCTGAGCTGACGTACCACCGCCTCTTCGGCGAGTCCTTCGCCGACGACGACGCGATTGGCGGCGGCGACCTCACGACATTCAACGCCGTGTTGCGCGCGCGGCTTTAGCCCTAGTCCACACCCGCCCTCGGCTGACGCCCGTTGTGACGCCGCCAGCGACGAGGTGGGCGACGCGCAGCGGCTCGGGCCAGCTGCCGTTAAGGCGATGCCTTGAGGCACGACGGCCTGGAT
>JANXMC010000739.1 GCA_025354825.1 Myxococcales bacterium | reverse complement strand
TTCATGAAGTCGTCGGTCACGCGGATCGAGTTGTTCGAGTTTTGCCCGCTGATCGTGTGGTACGCCTCGCCGTTGAAGTCGCTCGAGAAGCCCGCGGCGATGAGCGCGTGGGCCTTCTTCTCTTCACGGGATTTCCACGTGATGAAGTCGACGATCTCCGGGTGGTCCATGTCGAGGCAGACCATCTTCGCCGCGCGCCGCGTCGTCCCGCCGCTCTTCGTGGCGCCCGCCGCGCGATCGAACACTTCGAGGAACGACATGAGGCCGCTCGACGTGCCGCCGCCCGAGAGCTTCTCCTGGTTGCCGCGGATCGCGCTGAAGTTCGAGCCCGTTCCCGAGCCGTACTTGAAGAGGCGCGCCTCGCTTTTCATGAGCTCGTAGATGCTCATGAGGTCGTCGTTCACCTTTTGGATGAAGCAGGCCGAGCACTGCGGGCGCTCATAGGCGTTGCTTGTCTCGAAGACCTCGTTCGTGTCGAAATTCCAGGCGAAGTTGCCGCCCGAGCCTTCGATTCCGTATTCGGCCCAAAGGCCGCAGTTAAACCAGACGGGCGAGTTGAACGCGCCGAACTGGTTCACGAGGAGGAACGAGAGCTCGGCCTCGAAGGCGTCGGCCTCGGTCTTCGTGGCGAAGTAGCCGCCGACGTCGACCGCGGCGTCGCGGATGGTCTTCGCGATGCGGACGACGACCTGACGGACGCTGGTCTCGCCCTTGTTTTTGTCGCCGTGGATGCCGGCTTTGCGGAAGTACTTCGAGATGACGATGTCGGTCGCGAGCTGGCTCCACGCCGCGGGGATCTCGGCGCCGTCCATCTTGAACACGATGGAGCCGTCGGGGTTCGTGATGGCGCTCGAGCGGCGCTCGTACACGACCTGATCGAGCGGATCGACGCCCGGCGTCGTGTAGCGGCGAGGGACGGGGATCCCCTTGCCGGGCTTCGTCTTCGACGCGGCGGCGGCCTTCGGCGCGGGCTTCTTCGCGGCGCTCTTCGCGACCGTCGTTGCGCTCGCGTGAGCGGCCGCGCTCGCAGCCGAGCCCTTCGTCGCCGCCGCTGTGGGGGGGGAAGCGTTCGGTTTCGCGGTCTGCTTGCCGTGGTTCGATGTGCCGTTTTTCGTCACGCGAGAATCCCCGAAGCTCACCGAATTTGCCATGGCCCAACCTCGTCGTCGGCTTGCTGCCCGAGTTAACGGGTCACGCGCGCGACGTCGCCACGGAGCCGCCCAAACCTCTGGCGACCCCCATCCGTTGCGATGTTCAGTGGCTCGTCCAACCGCGAACGAGACCCCTACAAACGTTCACCGCTGCTCGCGATTCGTCTAGCTCGACCGCGTCGTCGCGAGACCCGCCGTCGCGCTGATGCGTGACGAAGCGGCATCAAGGCGCGGCGCTCGGGCGACCTGAGAGCGACACTACACAAAGCGCGTGGCCGCACACAAGATGTAGTGGGCCTCAAAAAATGGCGCGCGATATGTAGCTTACACGGGTCGACCCAGACCGACATTTCGGTTACGGCGACGTGGCGGGTGAGGGGCGCTTTCTAACGACGCGGGATGACTGAACTTCGCAAAGGAGTGAACGGAATTGCTCCCCAGGCTTGTTCAGCGGTTTCTCACAGCTTGCCCACAGGGTGTGGAAGGCGCGGGCGCAAAAAAAGTGCACCCCGAGGCGAGCGCACGAGCTGCGAACGCCGTGGCTATTTCACCTCGAGAGGCGCGCCCGGGTTCGCGGGGAGCGTTCGGACGGTCTTCAGCTCGGCTTCCGGGTCGACCACCGTCACGTCGCCGAAGTGCGCGAGCATCGGGCCGATGCGCTCGGCATCGCCCGCGACGACGATGAGCGCGCGCTCGGGCGCATAGAGCTTCGACGCGGTGCTCGTCGCGAGCCTCGCGTCGACGGCACGCACGCTCGCGCGGTAGCTGTCCCGATAGCCGTCCGGCAGGCGGAAGATCTCTTGCTGCACCAGCATGTCGGCGATGGCACCCACGGTCTCCATGCGAATGGCGAACGTGTCGCTGATGTTCCGCCGCGCGGTCTCGGTCTCAGGGGTGGTGACCTCCTGCTTCTGCATCTTGGCGAGGTTCTCGAGGAGCCCTGCGAGCGCGAGACCGGTCTTCGCCGTCTGCGTGCCGGCGTAGGCGATGAGCGGCTGCTGCCCGTTCGCGAGCTCGAAGATCGAGGCGCGTGTCGTGTAGGCGAGCGATCGCTGCTCGCGCACGTCGAGAAAGAGGCGGCTTGCGGGGCCGCCCCCCAGGATTTGCGTCGCGACACGAATCTGCGGCCACTGCGGTGAGGTCCTCGGAGGGGCGACGCCGGCGACGTAGATGTCGCTCTGCGCGCTCTTCGGCCTGTCCGCGAGGATGATGCGCACGCGCGCCGGCGGAATGGCGGGCGGAAAATCGACCTTCGGCGCATCGCCTCCACGCCATGCGCCGAACGCTTCGTCTGCGGCTTTCGCGACGGCCGTCGCGTCGACGTCGCCCGCGACGATGAGCTTCGCGTTCTTCGGCACGTAGAACTTTTTGTGAAAGTCCTGGAGCTTCGGCATCGCAATCTTCGCGATCTCGCTCGGCACGAGGTCGTAGGCCGCGTAGGGGTTCGACTCGTTGTAGAGCTCGCGAAAGACAACGCGCGTCGCCATCCACGCGCCGCTTCCGCGCGCCTTCTCTTTCGCCTCGTCGGTCTCGCGATCGCGCAGCTTCTTCAGCTCGGTCTCGTCCCATCGCGGGAGCGTGACGACCTCGGCGAGGATCTTCATCGCCTCGGCGAGGTGGTCCTTCGTGACGCCAATCGAGACGGTCGTGCCGTCGAAGCTCGTGTCGACGCCGAGGGTCGCGCCGAGCCCTTCGACGCGCTCCAAGAGCTTCGCGCTCGTCATCGTCTTCGTGCCGCCGTCCTTCAGCATCTGCGCCGTGAACGCCGCGATGCCAGGTGCGCTGCCGTAGCCGGCGCCCGCGCGAACCAGAACCCGAAGCTGCACGATGGGCAGCGCGTGGAGCTCGATCGTGGCGACCTCGAGTCCGTTCGCGAGCGTCTTGCGCGCGGGCTTGGGGAACGAGAATTCCTTCGGCGTGCCCGAAATCGGAGGCGCTTCCCGCAGCGTGCCCGGCGTCACGAGGATGGCGTCGCCCGCATCCGGTGCCGGAGCGACCTGCTTCGGAGTCTCGGGGGCGCGAGCCACCTCGGCGGCGCCGCCGCACGCCGCGAGAGCAACGAGAAGCGCCGGGAGCGAGGACGATGCGAACGTGGTCTTCATGGCGAGCCTCATGACTTCTTCGGTGCGTACGTCTTCGCGGCGGGCGTTGTGGGCGCGCTCGCGTTCTCGCCGCGTGGCTTCACCTCGATGCGTGATCGCCGCGCCTTCGTGAGGTAGGTCGCTGCGACCCGCTTGATGTCCGCGCCCGTGATCGCGAGGTAGCGATCGAGCTCCGTCGACAGCAGGTTCGCGTCGCCGTAGTACAGCTCCATCTCGGCGAGTTTTTGCGCCCGCGCGAAGTTCGACTGAAGCCCGAAGACGAAGCGTGCGCGGAGGCGGTTTCTGAGCTTCGCCATCTCGGCCGCGGTCGGCTCCGCGCGCGCCGCGAACGCGAGGGCCTCGGTCACGAGCTTGTCGACCTGGGCGACGGTCGCCTTCTCCGAGAGCTTCACCGTGAGCTGGAAATCGTCCGGGCCGCGGTGCCTGTCGGTGTCGGCGTCGACCTCGGCGGCGAGGGCGCGCTCGCGAACGAGCTCTCGGTTCAAGCGCGAGCTCTCGCCGTCCGTCAGAAGCATCGCGAGGAGCTCGAGGGCGTAGTGGTCGGTCTCCCGCGCCTTTGGGATCGCCCAGCCGTACAGTAGCGCGGGGAGCTTCGCGTGGGCGTCCTCCACGGTCTCTTCGCGCGGCGCCGTCTGCTCGGGCAGCTTTGCCTCGTCGAGCTTCGGCACGTCGGCGCGCGGCGTCGCATTGCCGAAGTAGCGCTTCACCACGGCCAGGGCTTCGGTCGGCTCGAAGTCGCCCGCGATCGAGACGACCGCGTTGTTCGGCGCGTAGTACGCGTCGTGAAAGGCGCGCACCCATTCGAGCTGCGCGCCGTCGAGATCTTTCATGGTGCCGATGGCCGAGTGCTCGTAGGGCCAATACCCCTGGAAGGTAAGCTCGTCGCGGCGCAGCGACGCCGGCGCGTAGGGCGTGTTCTCGACGCGCATCCGGTACTCTTCTTTGACGACGGCGCGCTGGTTCTCGAAGTTGCTCTGCGAGATGTCGAGGGACTTCATGCGGTCGGCCTCGAGCCACAACGCGAGGGGCAGCTCGCTCGACGGCATCATCTCGAAGTAGTTCGTTCGGTCTTCGTTGGTGGAGCCGTTGAGCGTTCCCCCGTGCGACGAGACGAGCTTGAAGTGCTCGCCCCGCGGGACGTTCGCCGAGCCCTGAAACATCATGTGCTCGAAGAGGTGGGCGAACCCCGAGCGACCGCGCTCTTCCAGCCGCGAGCCGACGTCGTAGACGACGTCGACGGCAATGGTCGGCGAGGTGTGGTCGACCGCGAAGACGACGCGGAGCCCGTTGTCGAGCTTCTCGCGGCGGACATCGAGCCTGATCGAGGCAGGCGCGGCGGGGGAGGGCTGCGCCATCGCGGGGGGTGCGGCGATGCCCGCGACGGCGGCGGCGGCGGCGAGCACGAACGGGGTGAGCTTTGCACGCATGCCGCCGGTTTTACCACGGCGCCGCGCGACGCCTCGCGGCGGCGCCTTCAGAAGAGCCGCGCGGCCGTATCGTCGGCCCAGAGCCAGGCGGGGCGGGGGATTCGAAGCGTGTCGCCGACGCGCGCGAGGCGACCCTTCGAGGACAGCTGCTCGATCGTTCGAACGCGCTCCGGCGTCCACGGATCGACGCCGAGATCGCGCCCGCACGCGCCGAGGTCGACGCCGTTCGCGAGCCGCAGGCCGAGCATGATGCGTTCGCGCAAGAGCGTCTCGCCGTCGAGGGGCTCGCTCGAGATCGAGAGGCCGTCGCCTTCGCCGAGCGCGTCGTCGCGCACGCCGGCCGCCGCTGCGACGTAGGCCTTTGGATCGATGGCGTTGCGGTAGCGCACGCCGATGCCGCCGTCCGCGGCCGCCCCGACACGTGCAGTCTGCACATAGCCGTACGCGCCGCAGCCGACGCCGACGTATTCGAGCCCCCGCCAGTAGGCGAGGTTGTGCCGCGACTCTTCGCCGGGCATCGCGTAGTTCGAAATTTCGTAGTGGGTGAATCCGCGCGAGGTGAGCTCCTCGTCGATGGCGAGAAACCCCTCGGCGACGAGTCCGTCGTCAGCCAGTGGCAAGCGCCCGCGGCGCGACAGCTCGCCGAACTGCGTCCCGGGCTCGATCGTCAGCTGGTAGCACGACAGGTGGCGAAGCCCCGCGTCGGCAAGCTCACCCGCCTGCGATCGCGCGTCTTCCGGCGACTGGCCCGGCAGGCCGAAAATGAGGTCCGTCGAGACGCGACCGATGCCCGAGGCGAGGGCGCCCCGCACGGCCTCCTGCGCGCCGGCCGGGTCGTGAAGGCGACCCAAATACTGAAGCTGCTCTTGGCGGAGCGACTGTGTCCCCACCGAAAGCCTGTTCACCCCTTGCGCGTCGAGGTCACGAGCCCGACGTTCATCCAGCGACGTAGGATTGCACTCGACGGTCACCTCTAAGGCGTCGCCCTCGGCACATGTGAAGTGCTCCCGCACGGCGGCGAGTACGCGGCCAAGCTCCTTCGGCTCCCAAAGGCTCGGCGTGCCGCCGCCGAAAAACACGCTTTCGATTCGCCGTCGTGAGCCCGCGGCCGACCAAGCTGCCTCCGCGTAGCTCGCCCGTGCACGAAGCTCGGCGATGACCGCGTCGGCGTACCCCACGTGGTCGATGGCCTCGCGCGGCGTCTTGTAGCTGACGAAATCGCAGTACGGGCACTTGGTGAGGCAATATGGAAAATGGACGTAGACCGACGCCGGGCGCGGCTCGTTCGACGCATGAAACCCCGGCGGCGCTGCTGTCATTCGCGCCCGTGTGCCATGCCGGGGAGGCGCCGGCAAATCCCATGAGATTGCCGGTCAAAGACAGCGATGTTACGTTTGTGCATGGCTTCGGGCCGCTCGGCAAAGGCCGTCCGCCGCCACCAAATATGCTTCAGGTCGAAGAAATCATCGCTCGCGTGAGGTCGTACCAGCCCTCCGCCGACGCCGATCTCATCAAGCGCGCCTACGACTTCAGCTTCCGCGCCCACGAAGGGCAAACACGGAAAAGCGGCGAGCCGTACATCGTGCATCCGGTGAGCGTCGCCGGAATCATCACCGAGCTTCGGCTCGACACGGCGAGCGTTTGTGCGGGGCTCCTGCACGACGTGGTGGAAGACACCCTCGCCACCAACGATCAAATCGAGAAAACGTTCGGCACCGAGGTCGCGACGCTCGTCGACGGCGTGACGAAGCTCTCGCAGATCAACTTCACGTCGAAGGAAGACCGGCAGGCGGAGAACTTCCGCAAGATGGTCGTCGCCATGGCGCGCGACATTCGCGTGCTCCTCGTGAAGCTCTGCGACCGCGTCGACAACATGCGGACGATGGAGCACATGAAGCGCGAGGCGCAGGAGCGCATCTCGCGTGAGACGCTCGAGATTTACGCGCCGCTGGCGAACCGGCTCGGCATTGCAGGCTTCAAGAGCGAGCTCGAGGATCTCTCGTTCAAGTATTTGGAGCCCGAGGCTTACTCGGACGTCGCGTCGGGCATCGCGAAGACGAAGCGGGAGCGCGACAGGTACATCGCGGACGTCTGCAAGACGCTCGCAAGCAGGCTTGCCGAGCAGGGGTTCGCCGCCGACGTGACCGGCCGCGCGAAGCACCTCTATTCGGTCTGGCGGAAGATGCAGGCCCAGGGGAGCGGCCTCGATCAGATTCACGACCTCATCGCGTTCCGCGTCGTGGTCGAGACGGTCGCCGACTGTTATGCCGCCATCGGCGTCATCCACTCGAAGTGGACGCCGGTGCCCGGTCGCTTCAAGGACTACGTCGCGCTCCCCAAGCCGAACCAGTACCGGAGCCTCCACACCACCGTCATCGGCCCGCGCCGCGAGCGCATCGAGGTCCAGACCCGCACCTTC
>JANXMC010000727.1 GCA_025354825.1 Myxococcales bacterium | reverse complement strand
CTCGTAGTCGGTCTTGCTCCCCATGATCACGCCCACGAGCGGGCTGCCGGACGGGCCGGACGGAGGCATGTCGCTCGGCACCTCGCGGCTTTCGCTCATAGCGCAGCTATACCAAAACCTTCGGCGTCGTGATGTCCGGCGGGCGGACATAAAGCGGTTCGAGCTCGGCCAGGTCGCTCGGGGCACGCCCGCGGGAAATACGGCCGATCGCGGAGGCCCGTGGGAGGTCGTTGGGCGCCTCGATGCGCAGCTCGAACGGGACCGGGCAGGTGCCGAGGTCGAGGAGGCTCGCCCCCTCCCCGGCGAAGATCGCGCGTGGGACGGCGGCGAGCGTCGGCGCGAGAAGGGCCATCGCGTGGTCGATCTTCGCGCTGAAGGGCTCGAGGAGCATCACGCCGTTACGTGCAATCTGCACGAAGACCTCGCCGCGCATGGCCGAGAGCACGCTGACGACGGCCGCGTCGCCGCCATCGATGCCGTAGGCGAGTGCGTCGAGCGAGGTCACGGCGACGACGTCGGCGCCTGTGGCGAGCGCGACGCCTTTCACGGTCGCGACGCCGATGCGCACGCCGGTGAACGACCCGGGGCCGATGCCGACGGCCCACCGCGCGATGCCACGGGGGCGCACGCCGGCCTCGCGAAAGAGCGCGTCGACCATGGGCAGAAGCGATTCCCCGTGGGCGTTGGAGACGCGGTGGCTCGCCTCGGCGACCAGCGTATCGCCGCGAAAAAGCGCGACGGAGCCGAGGGCCGTGGAGGTGTCGATGGCCGCGAGGAGCGTCACGTTAAAGCTGCGCGAAACGGCCGCTGCGGAACGCGGCCTCGAGGAGCTGATCGACGCGGTGAACGAGCTCGGGCGCGCGCGGATCGGTCGATGTGCCCAGGGCGGCTTTTATCTCGTTGAGCGCCTTGAGCTGGCTAAAGAGCTGCACGTCGCTAAGCCCCGTGCCGCCCGTGAGCACTTGGCGCACGCGGTCGATTTCGCCCGCGAGCGCCTCGAGACCAACGCCCGAGGCGCCGACGCGTCGCGCGTTCGGGTGCTCGCGGTAGTGCGCTTCGAGGACGGGCGTGACGATCGACTCGAGAATCGCCGCTTGATCTTCGTTGTTCCAAATGTGCTTGAGAACGAAAAAGTCGCTCGCGTCGGGCTGCACGCGCCCATCCAAATAGGCGCTCGCGGCAAACAGCTTCAGGAGCTTCACGACGCGGCGATCGGACACGGTCACGCCTTCTGCGCGAATCTGAAATACGAGCCCTTTGTATTGCGAAAAGAACTCTTCCGAAAAGCGCATTCGCTGCCCGAAGGAGCGATGCAATTCGGCAATCTCGCGCGCCGAGGCGACGGGCGGAATCACCGCGTCGGTCGCCATGTGAATCTCTTGCTGGAGGCCGCGCTGAAGGAGATCTTGAAAGTGGTAGGCGTCGAGATTGTCGCTGCGAATGCGGAGGAGAAAGCGGTCGTAAATGGCCGTGAGATTTTCGTCCGTCGGAACCTCGTTCGAGGCTCCGAAGCAGGACAAAAGGGGCGTCTTCATCACCTGACCGCCGCTCGTGAAGCGCCGCTCGTTCAAGAGCGAGAGGAGCGCATTCAGGATCGCCGAGTTGCTCTTGAAGACCTCGTCGAGAAACACCACCTCGGCCTCGGGAAGCATGCCTTCGGTGCGGCGCTGGTAGCGCCCTTCGCGAAAGGCGACGATGTCGACGGGGCCAAAAATCTCGTTGGGCTCGGTGAAGCGCGTAAGGAGATATTCGAAGTAGCTCGCTTGAATGAGCTTCGAGAACATTCGAATGAGCGCCGATTTCGCCGTGCCCGGCGGGCCGATGAGAACGGCGTGCTCGCCCGCGATGACCGCAATGAGCAAAAGCCGAATCGGTTCTTCCTTGCCGAGGAAGCGCGATTCGAGCGTGCGCGAGAGGATCGACAGACGGCTCGGGAGATCGTGCGGGAGTGCCGCCATGGGGTCGGGCGAGGCTACCACGCGCGAAACGAATCGGGGCTCGCGCCCGCGCGCATATGCCTTAGGACCAGCGGAAGAACAGCTCGCATCGCGCTTCGCCGCGGCCGCGGCAGCTCACTTCGATGGCGTTGCCGAGGACGCCGCCAGAGAGCTCCACGGAACGCGCCGCCCAGCCGAGCACGCTGAGGCAGTGGGCGCGGTGGGGCGTCGAGAACCCCTCGATTCGAAGCGTGCGCTCGGTGGGGCCGATGTCGTCGATAACGAGGCGGCCGGAGTCGTAGTTGACGCTCCACACTTTGGCCGCGCGACTGATGATGAACGGCGGGCTCCCGAGCTTGTAAAACACGCGGTAGAGCGTTGTGAGGTTCACGTCCGCGGCGAAGCGGCCCATGTGGTAGCAGAGGGTTAAGTCGCCTTTTCCGAACAGCCTGTCGGCTTTGACGTTCAGGTCGACGAAGGTCTCGAAGGGGCACCACGACTGCGGCAGCAGCCCTTCGGAGAACTCTTTCTTGCTGGAAGGCTCGAGCGCCTCGAGGAGCGCGGCTTTCCCCGCATCGCCGTGGAATTCCTGGGCGTACCGTAGCCTCGCGAGCAAGGCGCTCCCTTTTACGCGAGCCATTCGTGAGAAAGACTACGGCCGTTCCATACGGCTACGCAACGTCAGCCCATCGGTTAGGCTAGCGGTCCAAGACCATGGCCGCGCTCAAGTCGACTCGCTTCAACATCGTTCAGCAGGCGCTCGTCGACTCTCTCGAACGCTTGAACGAGCTGCCGCTGACGCCTCGAATTCGCGAGCTTCGAACAAAGGCTCTGTCGTACGACCGCGCCCTCCGCAGCTGGAAGGCGACGCCGCCGAGCGAAGAGCAGCGCGCGGCGCTCACCAAGCAGGTCATCGAGCTGAACGTCGAAGTCATGACGGTCGCCCGCGAGATGCGGGCCAGCGGCGGCGAGCCGCGCTGACCCTCGAGCGGTCACCCGCGGTGGATCGCGCGGTCCATGGGGGTGAGGTCGCGGGTGGCGGGGACAGGGCTTGGACAGTCCGTGGACAGGGTCGCGAGGGGCTCCGACGCCGTCGATCCTGCGCAAACGGCGGAATTTTTCGGTGACGGGCGCATCGCCGGCGTCGGCACGTGACGTGCTGTACCGCTCTCCAAGACGAACCGGCGCCGGGCTTCCCGAGCGCACCGTCGGGAGACGAAAATGGACGAGCGTCGCGCGCTACTCAAAGAACTTGCGAACTCCTCCGTCGGCAGCTGGGCCGCGGCCCATCGCCCCGCGGTTTTCGACGGATCGACCCGCGTCGAGACGCGCAACACCGTCTACCAGTTTCTCGACGGCGTCTGCTTCGCGGTTTCGCGGCGCGACGCGTCGGCGTCCGCGCCCGACACGAACAGCACGACGAGCGATTTCGTCGGCATGCGCATCGTCGGCTTTCTAATTCACGGCGGCGATCAGCCGACGGTCGTTCAAGCCTGGCGCCCGGGCGCCTATGCGGTGCTGTGGCGCCAGAGCGCCCTCGGCGAGTCGTCGTCGACGTTCGCGCTCACGTCGCAAACCACGGGCTTCGTGCCGTGCATTCAGCCGCCCGTGATGGCCAAGGCGGCGAAGTCGTCGGGGCTTACTGGCGGTGTATGGGCGAAGACGCCGCCGTCCTACGGTGCGGCAACGCCGGCGGCCTCGGCTTCCGCGCCGTCGGCCCCCGCGTCGCGGGTCGAGCTGAAGCTGCCGACCCCCGCGCAGTTCGTCGCGGGCGTGAAGGTCGCGTCGCCGCGGCGGCCTACGCCGACCCCTGCCCGCCCGCCGAGCGTGCCTCCGACGCGCGCCCCCATGGTGACGCCGGTGGCGCAGATGGCGATCCCGCGGGCCGCGCTTCCGACGAACCCTGCAAAGCCGAATCCGAGCCTCGTCGCGACGCGCCACGTGCCGGTCGCGGGCCCCCGCGCCGTTGTGCCGGCCGTGGTCGTAAAGGCGTCGAACCCGCCGCCGCTTCCCTCCCGCGCTCTCGCTAGCCCGCACGCCGCTCTGCCTGTCCCCGTCGCGATTGCGTCCGCCCCCGCGTCGCGACCGGCCCCGCCGCGGCCGCGCCCTCGTACCCCGCCGCCCGTGAGCCCGATGCGCGCCACCCACCCCTCCGCCGCGACGATCTGAATCGCAGGTAGACGCCGAAAGCGAGCTGGCCTCACCCCTTCGATCGCGGCATCCTCCGCCGATTGCGCAGCCGTGCTGCGCGCGGAGGACGGATGCAACACGACACGCGCACCGGTTTGGGCTTCCTCGCCGCGCTGACGGCACTCACCGCTCTCCACTGCGGCGACGCACCCAAACCGAAGGCCGCATCGCCCACACCCGCCGCGCCTCTCGCCTCGGCGACGGCGGCCACACCCGCGAGCGTCACCGCGTCGACCCCCGACGGCCGTCTTCCGACCACCGTGTCGCCCACACGCTACCGCCTCGCGCTCGACGTCGACCCCGATAAGCCCCGCTTTTCCGGTCTCGTCGCCATCGACCTTACGCTGAGCGTCGCCACCCGGGCGATCACGCTCCACGGCATCGACATCCACGTGACGCGCGCGGCGCTCACGAGCGGCGGCACGAGCACCACGCCTCACGTGACGGCGCGCCGCGCGGGCGGCGACGAGCCCGAAGAGCTGGTTCTCAGCTTCGACCACGAGCTGCCGGCGGGCCATGCAACGCTCGAAATCGCCTACGACGCGCCGTTCTCGGAGACGCTGGGCGGCCTCTATCGGGTGAAGGACGGCGGGCGTTACTACGCCTTCACGCAGCTCGAAGCGACCGACGCGCGCCGCGCCTTTCCCTGTTTCGACGAGCCTGGTTTCAAAGTGCCGTTCGACGTCACGCTCACCGTTCCCAAGGGTGCCCTCGCCGTCGCCAACACGGTCGAGACAGCGCGCAAGGACGCCGGCGCGAAGACCGTATTCACCTTCGCGCCGACGCCGCCGCTGCCGACGTACCTCGTGGCCTTCGCCGTGGGCGATTTCGACGTGAAACAGGGGCCCACGAGCCCGGTTCCCATTCGAATCATCGCGACCAAAGGGAAAGCCCACTTGGGCGATCTCGCCATTGCCGAAGCGGCTAAAATGACCGCCGGCCTCGCATCGTATTTCGATATCGCGTACCCCTACGGAAAGCTCGATTTGGTCGGCGTCCCGAACTTCCGCGCCGGCGCGATGGAGAACCCGGGGCTCATCACGTTTCGCGAGGAGGCGCTCCTGTTCGACCCCGCGAAGGTGTCGCAGAGGTCGCAGCACGCCCTCGCGATCATCGTGGGGCACGAGCTCGCCCACCAGTGGTTCGGCGATCTCGTGACGATGACGTGGTGGAACGACGCGTGGCTCAACGAAGGGTTCGCGACGTGGATGGAGACGCGCATCGTCGACCAGAGCCACCCTTCGTGGAACGAGCTCACCGTCGCCGTTTCGGAAGGGTACGACGTGATGGACACCGACGCGCTCTCGTCGGCCCGCGCGGTTCGCCAACCCGTGCGCTCGAGCGCCGAAGCCGAAGAGGCGTTCGACGGCATCACGTACCAGAAGGGCGGCGCGGTCCTCGCGATGATCGAGGCGTGGCTCACGCCTGCGGTCTTTCAAAAAGGGGTGCGCGCGTATCTCAAAGCGCACGCCAACGGGAGCGCTACGGCGGACGATCTCTTCGCGGCGTTGAGCGCGGCCTCGGGGCGCGACGTCGCGCCGTTCGCGGCGACCTTCCTGGATCGCACGGGCGTCCCGGCGGTTTCTTCCAAGGCCGTCTGCGCGAACGGGCGGCTCACCGCGGTCGATCTCGCGCAGTCGGCGTGGAAGCCGGCGGGTGCGGTATCGATGCAAACTGCACGCGCCCTAGAGGCGCCGTGGAGCATCCCGGTCTGCCTGAAGATCGCCGGGCGCCGCGAGCCCCTTTGCGCCGAGCTCACGGCGCCGGAGACGCGCGTCGACGTCGCCGCCGAGAAGCTCGCCTGCCCGGCGTGGATCTATCCGAACGCGAACGACGCGGGGTATTACCGCTCGGCGCTCACCGAAGAGGCGTTCGCGGCCCTCGCGAAGCATCTCGCGTCGCTCGGCAGCGGCAACAAGGTGGGGCTCCTCTCCAACGCGTGGGCGCAGGTTCGGGCCGGGAAAATCAGCTCCGCGATGCTCCTTCGCACGCTCCCGGCGTTCGACGCCGAGACCGACCGCCCGACCGTTCACGCGCTCATCGAGACGCTCCGCGAGGTGCTCGAAGCCTTCGTCGACGACGGGTCGGCGCAGGCGTTCCGCGCCTATGCGAGCGCCCGCCTCGCGCCCCATAAGAAGCGCCTCTTCAACGACGACATGACGCCACGCGCGATGCCGTCCGCGACACCCCAGGCGCGCGCCGACGCCGCAGCCTCGCGGGCCGACGTCTTCGCGGCATTGGGACAGCTCGCCGGCGACGCTCCGACGCTCACGCGCGCGGAGACGATGACCCGCGCGTGGCTGGTCGATCCGTCGTCCGTCGACAGCGATCTCGCCGCGACCGCCGTAAGCCTCGCCTCTAAGCTCGCGGGTGCGGGGCGCTTCGACGAGCTGCGCGCGGCCGCGAAGAACGCCAAAGCCCCTACGGATCGAACGACGGCGCTGATGGCGCTCTATTCCTTCGAAAACCCGGGGACGCTGGACCGTTCGCTCGGCCTCACGCTCACCGACGAAGTGCGCTCGCAGGACTTCATCTACATGCTCCGCGGCACGGCGAACGATCCCCACACGCAGGCGATGGCCTTCGACTGGACGAAAGCGCACTGGCAAGAGCTCCGCGCGAAGCTCAAAGGCTTCCTTGCGACCGAGCTCGTCTACACAGCTGGCGGACGCTGCACCGACGCGCTTCGCAACGACGTAGAGACGTTCCTCAAGGCGAACGCGAGCGACATCGACGGCGCCGCGCGCCCCATCGCGGAGCGCCTCGAGACGCTCGCGCTCTGCGCGTCGCTTCGCAACCGCGAAGGGGCGAACGCTACGCGCGCCCTCGCCGAAGTGGCCCACGGGCCGGGCGCAACCGCCGCGTCGGCGGGGAGCGTCCCCGCCCACGGCCGCGCGATGCCGTAGCGCGCGTGCTCGTCTGGTAGGCTTTGGGCGTGGTGGAGGAGCGCAAAAAGCACGGGGCCTCCTCGTTCGAGAGGCTCCTCACGCGCTTCGTTCGTCCTGTCGCGCGGAACGTGATGTACCGCGCATTCACGCCGCCCAAGGCGCTTCGCCCGGTCTACGCCGCGGCGTTCGACGCGCAGTTCGTGGCGCGCGAGGCGTGGGAGATGGCGCACCGTGCGCTGGTCGCGACGCCGATGTTTCTCGCCCGCTGCGCGGTGCACGGCGAGCGCATCGCCGTCGACCGCGTCCCCTACATGACGGCGCCGTGCCGCGTCGAGCTCGGGAGCGATATTCGGATATCAGGGCAAATCACGATTAGCGCCAGCTCGCGCGGCGCGCCCTGTTTGCAAATCGGCGACGGCGTCTTCCTTGGACACGGCACGTCGTTCGCGATTGCCAACCGCGTGACGATTGGCAACTTCGTATCGATCGGCGCGCATTCGTACATTGCCGATACCGATGGCCATCGCAAGAGCGGCGGCGACCGGCCGATATGGGAAGTGCTTGCGACCGAGGACGACATCGCCCCCGTCGTCCTCGAGGACGGCGTGCAGGTGGGGCGCGGCTGCACGATTTTGAAGGGGGTGCGCATCGGCGCGCGGACGGTCGTCGGCGCCGGCTCCGTGGTGCGGAGCAGCGTGCCCTGCGACGCCGTCGTGATGGGCAACCCGGCTCGCGTCGTTTCGCGCGCCGTACCCCAAGCGACGCCCATGCCGACGGCCGACGAGAGAGCCAACGAAACCCGGGAGAAGGCGACCCCATGACGTTCGAATCGACCGATTTCGAAGCGCTCGCGCGCGAGCACAAAACGCCGTTTTATCTCTACGACATGGACGCGGCGATTGCCCACGCGCGGCGGCTGCGCGCGGAGATGCCGTCGAACGTCGACGTTCTCTACTGCCTAAAGGCGAATGCCAACAAGCGAGTCTTGGAGCAGCTTCGCCCCCACGTGAGCGGCCTTGATTTGTCGTCGGGAGGCGAGCTCGAGCTCGCCCTCGCGGCCGGTTACGATGCCCACGCGATGAGCTTTGCCGGCCCAGGCAAAACGGAAGACGAGCTCGAAGCAGCCGTCGCCGCCAACGTCGGAATCGTGAGCGTCGAATCGCCGCGCGAGCTCCGAAGGCTTGGGGCCATCGCCGTGGCACACGGGAAAGTCGTCGACATCACGCTTCGCATCAACCCCCTTTCGATCGCCCGCGAGTTTTCGATGAAGATGGGTGGGGGTCCGTCGCAATTCGGCATTTCGGAGGAAGACGCGGGCCCCGTCGTCGAGGAGGCGAAGGCGACTGCGGGCGTACGCGTGCGGGGCATTCACGTCTTCTCGGGAACGCAGTGCCTCGACGCGCTGGCCATCGTCGCCAACATCCGGCAGACGCTCACCATCGCCACGCGTTTGGCGAAAGAGCACGGCATCGAGCTCGCGGTCGTAAACCTCGGCGGCGGGTTCGGCGTGCCGTATTTTCCCGGGCAGGAAGAGATGGACCACGAAGCCCTCGCGCGTGCCGTCGCTGGCGTGCTGCGCGACGCCCACGCCTCGAGCCCTGCGCTCGCGACAACGCGCTTCATCCTCGAGCTAGGGCGATACTTGATTGCGCCGTTCGGCATTTACGTCGCCCGCGTGCTCGACGTGAAAGAGACCCGCGGAAAGCGCTTCGTCATTCTCGACGGGGGGATGAACCACTGTTTTCCGGCGACTGGCAACTTTGGCCAGCTCGTGAAAAAGAACTACCCCGTGCGCAATCTGTCGAAGTTGGCAATCGGCGCGGATGCGGCCACGGCGGGCGTCGCCACGCTGCCGCAAGAGGTCGTCGGGCCGCTCTGCACACCCATCGATTCAATGGCCCGCGCCATTGAGCTGCCCCGCGCGGACGTGGACGACCTCGTCGCCTTCATGAGCTGCGGCGCGTACTCCTACGCGGCGAGCCCGCTGCTCTTTCTGAGCCATCCGACACCGCTGGAGCTCGTGCGCCACGAAGGCGTTTACAGTGTCGCGCGCGAGCGGCGCCGCGCAAGCTCCTTCGGATGAGGGGCGGCCCACGCATGGGCGTCGCATGTTTCCCCGGGCCTTGCTAGAAAGCATGCCGACCATGAGCGACACCCGAGAGAAGATCCGGAGCTTCATTCTCACGACCTTCCTCGACGGAAACGAAGGGTCCATCCTGCGCGACGACGTCTCCCTCGAGCGTTCTCACGTCGTCGACTCGGCCCGCGTCCTCGAGATCATCCTATTTCTCGAGCAGACGTTCGCCTTCACGGTCGACAACGACGACGCGGTTCCGGACAACTTCGACACGGTGGACAACATCGTGGCGTATGTCGATCGCAAGATCGCAAAGTGACGGCGATCACAGCTTCGCGACGCTGAACGCAAGGTTCTTTTTCACGCGTTCGACCTCGCCCACGGGGAGCTTGCCGCTCGCGAGAAGGCGCTCGTTGGCCTCTCGGGATTCTTTGTATTTACCAACCCAATAGGCCGCTATCGCGTATTCGTCGACGGCGCGCCAGGCGTACACGCCTTCGTCGACGAAGAGCGTGTCGTCGGGGCGCGGAATCGCCATCGCCGCCGACGCGAACATGTGGGCGAGGGCGTAATCGCCGGCCAAGCGGCAGTAGCGCGCGAGATCGCACGCGGCCTCGGCACGCGCGGGGCGCGCCCGATGCGCCTGCAAGTAGGCTCCCCAGACGACCGACGGCTCGCGGGCCGCGCGCTCGTAAAGGCGGGCGACTTGAAGGAGAGAGTAGAAGACCTCTTCGTTCCAGCCGCCGAGGGACGCTCGCTTCTCGTAATTGGCAATTGCCCTCGCGACGTCGTTCGCGTCGCGATAGCTCTGGGCCAGGTAGAAAACGTTGCGCGCGTTGGTCGAATCGACGCGAAGCGCCGCCTCGAGGATCGCCGCGTCTTTCAGGTACTTTTGCGGATCCGCCGACCGCGCGCCGTCGTAGTTGCGGTGGTAGATGAGCCCTTCCAAAACGCCGCGCGTTTGCGCCTCCTCGCAAATGGCATATTCGTGCAGCACGCCGTCGTAGCGCCACGGAAGCGCATTTCGCACGAAGTGAATGCGGTAATACGAAAGCTCGCAGTCTTCGACGCGAAGCGCGTAGGAGTCGTCGGTGAGCGTCGGAAGCGGCACGTCGATGCCGGGGGAGAAGGCCAACGTGTCGTCGGCGTCCATGACCAGGGAGTAGTCGGCCATGGGTCGCGCGAGGGCCAAGGCCTCGCTGCGATTCGTGCCAAAATTGGACCACGGGCGCTCGTACAACGTGCCGGGGAGGTCGCCGAGGGCGCGGGCGACAACCGCGCGCGTCGCGTCGGTCGAACCCGTGTCGACGATGGCCCAGCACGTGATGAAGCGTCGCACGGAGGCGATGCACCGCGCGAGGACGTGCGCCTCGTTCTTCACGATCATCGATAGGCAAATAGACGTCGGGCCTTGGCTCACGTCGCGAATCCTAAGCCATCTTCGCGGGGCGCGAAAAGCCGACGATCACGGAAGGGCGAGCGTGACCTTCACCATGACGGGTTGGCCTGCAGGCGCGATCGTCATGGGCGTGACGGTGATGCGCAAACAGTCGGCGACTTCGGGGCGCTCGCCGGTCTTCGCCTCGCTGACCGCGCGCCCCATCTCGCGGCCGTCGGCGCCAAAGGCGATGGAGTAGACGAACGACGCGGTCGCGGGCTCGGCCTTTGCCGCTGCGGCTTTTGCCCAACACGTGGCGGTGAGCTGCGCGCGCTCTTTTTCGAGGAGCGCACGCGCGTCGCCCGTCACGCGGCGGCGCACCTCGGAAATCGCCAGCTCGGACGGGGCCGCACGGAACGCTGGCACGCGCGCGCTCGGCTCGCCGCCGGTCGTCGATGGCGTCGTAGGCGTGGGCGCGCTCGGCGCGGCCAGCGTCGCCGCGCCGTCGGCTGCGGGCGCCCGGCCTTTGCCGAGCCCCGCGTAAAGGCCGAAGGCAATCACCACCGAGCCGAACGCGATCGACGCGGGTAGCGCGTAGCTCGAAGCCGCACGCGCATTCGGGTTCGGGTTCGAGCTCGTCGAACCTTCGGCGTCGCGCGCGGGCTTGGTCTGCGGCACCCCTCGGCTATAGCGGCATGCCGCTGCCGCCACCAAGGAAGACGACGGTCGTCTTGGCGAGACCGACGTTCGACCAGCTGCCAGAGGAGCCGGCCGCGCGGCGCCCGCACATCGCCACTTGGGCCGGCGTCCCGGTCGGGAGCGACTGGTAGCCGCTGCGCGAGAACGAGAAGAGGCCGTTGGCGTTGTTGGCCGTGAGCGCGGGCGGGCTCACGTCGTTGATCGACGTGTCTTCGTCGTCGAAGAGGAGCCAGCCGTTGCCGATGTTGTAACAGAGCGCCGGCCGGAACGAGCCCGACGCGTAGCCCGAGCTCGGGCCGACCTCTGCGCTCGCGGAGACGAAGACGCTCTGGCTGACCGACGTCGCGTTGACGTAAATCGACGGCGATACGGGGCCGAGCACGCCGAATGCGCCCGACGTGGGGCCGTTTGCCGGAAGCGTCGCCGTGCCCGACGACGAGAGCACGCTGGCGATGCCCGACGAGCCTTGCGGGCCCGTGGGGCCTTGGGGTCCGTCGGCGCCTTGCGGGCCCGTGGGGCCGATGCTTCCGTTCTTGCCGGGGATGCCGGTGGAGCCGCTCGCACCCGAGGCGCCTGACGCGCCGGCGGGGCCGATGGGTCCCATAGGTCCGATGGGTCCGATTGGTCCGATTGGTCCGATTGGTCCGATTGGTCCCATCGCTCCCGTCGGGCCCACTGGCCCGATCGCGCCCGCTGCGCCCGCGGGGCCCGAGGGGCCGACAGGGCCCGTCGGTCCCGCCGCGCCGGGTGCGCCCGTGGGGCCGACCGCGCCCGCGAGACCCGGTGCGCCCGTGGGGCCCGCCACACCTGCGACGCCCGTCGCGCCGACCGCGCCCGCCGGG
>JANXMC010000723.1 GCA_025354825.1 Myxococcales bacterium | reverse complement strand
CGTCGCCGCGATCATCGAGCCCGACTCGCTCGCCAACATCGCCACCAACCTCGCCGTCCCCGCGTGCAAAGCGTCCGAGGCCATCTACCGACGGAGCATCGCCTACGCGGTGCGCGCCCTCGCGCTGCCGAACGTCTCGCTCTATCTCGACGCCGCGCACGCGGGGTGGCTCGGATGGTCTGCGAATCGCGCCAAAATCGCCGCCATCTACAAGAGCGTCCTCACGGAGGCGGGCGGTGTCGACAGGATCCGCGGGTTTGCGACCAACGTCTCTAACTACAACGTCGTTCGAGGCGACGACGGCCATCGGCTCGAGCCGAGCGACCCGTGCCCTGACGAGCTCACGTACGTCGAGAAGCTCTCAGCGTCGCTCGCGGAGGTGGGGATCACGGGCAAGGGGTTCATCATCGACACGAGCCGCAACGGCCGGCCCGGGATCCGCGCGAAGTGGGCGCACTGGTGCAACGTGAAGGGAGCCGGCCTCGGCCCCCGCCCTCAAGCGTCGCCCGCACCACTCGTCGACGCATACTACTGGGTGAAGCCGCCCGGGGAGTCGGACGGCACGTCGAACCCGAAGGCCGAGCGGTACGACGCGACGTGCAGCTCGCCCGACAGCGCGCTGAGCGCGCCCGAGGCAGGCCAGTGGTTCGAGTCCTACTTCGCCGACCTCGTCAAAAACGCAGACCCGCCGCTCTGACGCGCTCGCACGCTCAGGGCACGAACGCGACGTCGTCCACCCACAGATCGAACGGCGCGCCGGCCGGGAGCTGAAACTGCATCGCGAGCAGCCGTGACGGCGCGAGGGCGGTCACGGGGGTGCCCCAACCGAGCTGTCGCGCGTCCACGAACCTGAGCGTCACCTGCTGCCACGTCGACGTGACGTTCACGGTCACGCCGAAGTGGTCGTTGCACTTGCTCGAAGGCGCGCAGACGCCGCCGAGCGGATCGGTGTCGGTGCTCGCCACGTTTACGCGGAGCGATGCGCTGACGCCGCCCGTGCGAGCCCAGAACGTCACTGCCGAATAGGCAGTCGCGTCGTACGGGACCTTCGTCGCCGAGCCGCCCGCGCTGTTGAGATCAAACGCGATGCCCGCACCCCACGATGTGAAGCCGCTCCCTGTCGTGTGCGCGGCGTTCACGCTCCCCGCGCGCCCGCCGGCGATAGGCGCTGGGAGAAACGAGCTGCCGGCGGACGGGACCTGGAGCGCGGCGGCGGTGCCGTCGTTGTAGGCATACCAATAGCCTCGGCGCCCACACGAGCTGAGGATCGAGCCGTCGCCGTGCTCCATGTCGTCGATGAGCGGCGCGCACAGCTCGCTTGCGTCGGGCGTCGGCGCGCTCGCGGCGTCGCGGCTCGGCGCGGTGGTGCCCGCGTCGCGCGAGGCCGGGTCCGTGCCCGTGCCCGTGCCCGTCCCCGAGTCTTTAGAGGGCGCGCTCGCACCGATGACGCCTGCGTTGGGAGCTCCGCCCGCGTCGACGTCGGATGCATCGGAGAGATCGAACCCTGCGCCATCGCGGGAGGCGCACGCGGCAGGCGCGCACAAAGCGTACAAGATGAGCGACGCGAGCGTGAGGGGGCACGTGCGCAATGGTCGCGTACAAATCGTAGAGCGCATGGGGGCGATCTCCTTGGAGTGAAATGTCCTGTCAGTTAAGAGAAGACGCGCCCCGCACGCGCCACGGCTCAACCAAATAGAATGCATTCGGGTGAGCCGTTTTGAACGCTCGTGTGACTCCTCTCTATCGACCGCACTCGCGCGTCGGAGAGAGCGAAAAGCGTTATGAGCATCCACCCGAAGCCGTGGCTACTTGTGCTGGGTGCGAGCCTCGCGTGCGGCTGCGCGACGAGCACCGAGGTCTCGCCCCCGCGCCGCGTCGACGGCGGCTCGGGGAGCGCGGCGGCCAATGCGGCTGACGCCGGCGGCGCTCCCGATTTCGGGTCCGTCGACGACGCGCCCGATGGGAGCCCAAAGCCGACGACCGCGGGGCTCGTCGCCGTGGTCCGCGATTTCAAGCTCTATCGCGACGGCGATAGCACCACCAATCCCGACTTCGAGAACGTCCCGCGCACCGATCAGAACGGCAATCCGAACAGCGGCTATCTCGGCCCGTGGGACGATCGCGGGATCGTCACCGCGACGCTGGGTGCGGACGGCAAGCCCGTCTACGCAAGCCCGAGCGGCGTCACGCTGACGACGCACGGACGCGCGGCGTTCGACGAGTGGTTCCGAGATGTGCCGGGCAAGAACGTTCGCGTGGACTTCCCCATCGTGCTGCAGCCGATGTCGAAGGGCGCATACGGCTACGATAGTGAGGCGACGGGGACTCCGCTCTCCGCGTCGAACCCGCAGAAGATGTTCTTTCCCCTCGACGATGGAACACCTTACGCCACGATGTTTGGCAATCAGGGCAAGCCTCACAACTACGCCTTCACCGTCGAGTTACACACGACGTTCACGTACCGCGGCGGCGAATACTTTTCCTTTCGCGGAGACGACGACATCTTCGTTTACATCGCCGGAAACGGCGTAATCAATCTCGGCGGGATCCACGGCCCCGAGGCGGCGGAGGTGCAGGTCGACGCGCTGGGGCTGACGCAAGGTCACGACTACCCGCTCGACTTCTTCTCGGCCGAGCGCCACGTCGAAGGGTCGAACGTGCTCTTTACGACCACTCTCGATCTGCGACCTGTCCCGAAGTGATTGCATCGCCGCCCCAATTCACCGCTTAGAACACGACCCTCGTCTGCGGTTCGCAAGAACATCGTCCGGTCTTGTCGGCGCGCGCATCCGGGCGCTCCAAGAGTCGAACGGCGTATCGATGCGTGTAACGTTCCACCGTGATTGAGGGAGCGATTCGAAGAGTCCTTCCCCTCAACGTAGGTCGGCGCGGCTTCCCTTTTACGCCGAGGCCGTCGCCTCATGATCGCCGTAGGGCGGTTACGTGGTTTTTCACGACCCGGCGTGACCAGACGGCAGCTCGTCAGATTTAGCGGGAATCGACGGTTCGGCCGCCGCGGTGTCCGCCGGCATGGCGGCTGCAAAGAGCGCCGAGAGAGATGGGCGAGAGGGCGGCATCGCTCCGCCCAGGTCACCGAATCGGTTCCCTTTTACCGGACAACAGGAATTAGCCATGAAGACGTTTACGACCAGCACTTTGATATTTGCGACGCTTGCAGCGGCGGCGGGGTGTTCCGGTGGCGATGGGGCGGGACAGGGCAGTGCCGACGTCAGCGTCGATGACGGCACGCTCAACCCCATGTCGTACGTCAAGGCTTCGAAGAAGTGGGGATCGACGACGTTGTCGGTGTGCTGGGAGGCAACCTCCGGCAACGCCACAGTCATAAGCAATACCAAGAACACCGTGAAGAACGCGGTCCTCTCCGAGTACGTCGGGAACACGGCACTGAACTTCACGGGCTGGGATGACTGCACCGCCGCGGGCGCCAATATCCGCATAGCGTTGACCGACAGCCTTTGGCCGGCCACCACCGGGCTGGGCACCGAAATAGACCACGTCGCTTCGGGCATGCGCCTCCTTTACGAGTACGGCACGGTCACAGACACGAATGGCAAAATCGCATTTGCCTCGTGCCGAGGACATGAGAAGGAGTGTAACGAATTCATAGCACTCCACGAGTTTGGGCACGCCATTGGCCTCGCCCACGAGCACAACCGATCGGATCGAACGAGCGACTGCACGCAGTCTCCGCAGGGCGGGAATGGCGATACGAAGGTTGGCGAGTACGACGCGAATTCGATCATGAACTACTGCAA
>JANXMC010000718.1 GCA_025354825.1 Myxococcales bacterium | reverse complement strand
GGCGACGGCGCCCCACGCGTCTTCAGAAGCGCGCGAGAGGGCGCGGGCGATGCGCGCGGCGTCGGTCTCGGGGCCGAGCGATACGACGCCCATCGCGCGGACGATGGCGGCGGTGCGCGACGGCGTGGCGGCCTCGCGGTCACCGCCGCCATCGTCCGCGCGATGGGCGTCGTATCGCTCGGCCCCGAGACCGACGCCGCGCGCATCGCCCGCGCCCTCTCGCGCGCTTCTGAAGACGCGTGGGGCGCCGTCGCCACGCTGTTCCTCGACGCGAGCTACCCGCGCCGCCTGTTCGCGGTCGTGCTGTGCACGAGCTGCGGCGCACGCAACGACGTCGACGCGCCGATGGATCGCGAGCTCGATCGCGGCGAAGGCCTGCCCGTCGACGCGCGCGCGCAAAACGCCCAATCGCCCGACTCAAACGCAGGACTCTTTCCCGATTTCGACGCATTTGCCGCCCGCGCCGAGACGCTCAAGGGCGAGATCTTCACGCCCGCCGACGCCGATGTCGTCTTCGTCGTCGACGGGTCGGTGGCGGCGGTGGACGACGGCGGTGAGCCGCTCCTCGGAAGCTACGTCCCCGGGTTCGACGGCGCCTTCGACACGCCGTCACGGGCGCCCGAGGTGACGGTCTACTACCGAACGTTCCGCGCCATTTGGGTCGAAGAGGGGGCCTACGACTGGGACGACGAGCTCCGCGAGACCCTTGAGCACGAGCTCGAGCACCACGACGCGCACTTGCGCGGAAGCGACCCCGTCGACGACGACGAGCGCGCCGAGATCGCCCGCGAGCTCGCCCGCGTCCACGGCAAGCGCGCCCTCTCGCGCTCGGCCGTCGCGTCTCTCGCGATCGACATCGGCGTCTTCTTCCGCCGCACGTGGCCCCTTTGGGTTCTTGTCGTCGTGGCGACCCTCGCCGCGACGTTCGCCGACACGCGCGACTGAGCGCGAGCCCCGTTGTGCGGTTAGCCCATTTGACAAGATCGATTGAGGCTCGGTACGGTCAACGTCGATTCGTCGATTGAGCGATGAATCGATGGCCGGTGGTAGGGGGAGAGACGTCATGGCGAAAGCGAAAGCGTCCGCCACGAAGGCGGCGAACCGGCGGGGGAGCCCCGAGGCGATCGAGAAGCGCCGCGCCGCGCGGCTGTTCAACGACGTGCTCGGCGGTCGTGGGTCGTCGTCGCCGCAGCTCGATGGGCGCACCGAGAAGCGGCGCCAGCGTCTCCTTCAAGAGCTCGAGAGCGGCGCCACCCGGGGCGCGCGCGAGCTGAAACCGCTCGACGTTCTGCAGCACGTCCAAGAGCTGCTCGAGATGGGCGAGCCCCTCAGCTCGCTGCGCAAGGTCGCCAAGGTTCGGCGCAACGCGGTCCCCGCCGCGTCGGTGGTCGACGTCGTCGAGCGGCTCCACAAGGCGTACAACTTCCGCGCCGAAGCCTACCGCTTCGTCGGCATCGCGGACGACGTGCTGCGGAGCGCGGGCGTCCTCGAGGCCGAAGGGGCACGAAAAGGGAAACCGAAGAAGCGGGCTTGACCGCGCAGGCGGCCCCAGCCTACCGAGGTCGGAGGATGCCTTCGCCGTTCGCCCGCCGCCGCACGCGCTCTGTCTCTCGCGCCGCCCGCACCGTCAGCGCCGCTCTCATCGCCACCGGCGCGTGCGCGGGGCTCGCGGTCGCATCGGTCGCCTTCGCCGCCGGCCCTGCACCGTCGGGAGCCGCGCCGTCGTCCGCCGCGCCCGGATCGGACGCCGAGCACCGCGCGGTCGTCGTCGCGCGGGTCGGCACCCATGTGATCACGACGGGCGACGTCGAAGAGCGCATCGCCGCGATTCCTTTTTTTCAGCTCGCGCAGTTCGGCCTCACGGCCGACGAGATTCGCCGCAAGATCCTGAACGACGTCCTCGTTCCCGACGCGCTCTACGTCGTCGCCGCCGAGACGCGAAAGCTCGATAAGAAGTTGCCGACCTCGCAAGAGGTCACGCGCGCGCTGTCGAACGCGACGCTTCGTGCCACGCGCGCCAACGTCGGCGCCGCTGCTGCGATCTCCATGGCCGACGTGAAGGCCTATTACGACGAGAACCGCGCGCGCTACGAGCAGCCAGAGCGGTACAGCATCTGGCGCATCCTCTGCAAAACGCGCGACGAGGCAGCGCAGGTGATCGCGGCCGCAAAAAAAGACTCGACGACGCAAGCGTTCACGGTCCTGGCGCGCGAGAAGAGCCTCGACAAGGCGACGTACCTTCGAAGCGGCAACCTCGGCTTCTTGTCGAGCGACGGCGCGTCGAACGAGGCGGGGCTCCACGTCGATCCGGCGGTCGTAAAGGCGGCGACGACAGTGCGCGACGGCGAGCTCGTCCCCGTGCCCGTGGCCGAGGGGGACGCGTTCGCCGTCGTCTGGCGCCGCGGAACGGTGTCGGCCACGCGCAAGACGCTCGACGACGCGGCCTCGCAAATTCGCGACACGCTCTTCCGTCAGCGCCTCGAGCAGTCGCAAAAGCAGCTGATGGTCGATCTCCGCGCGAAGAATCTGACGGCGCTCAACGAAGCGCTCGTCAACACGATCGAGATCGCCCCCGAGAACGGGAGCGTCGTCCCGCGAAAGCGCCCTGGGCAAGTGCCGGCGACGCCGCCGCCGTCGTCCTCCGCGCAGAAGTAGTCGCGCCCGCTTACTTCGTTCCGCCCGTCTCGTTCGTCTCGCCTGCGCGCGCGCTCGCGGGTGGCGGCGGCGGAACGGACGGCGCATTGCCGCCCGCGGCATCGAGCGCTGCGCGTGCGGCGGCGCGTTCGGCGAGGCGCTTCGAGCGCCCTTCGCCCTTGGCGAGCACCGTCTCGCCCACGACGACCTCGACTTCGAAATACTGGTCGTGGGCCGGGCCTTTGGTCGCGACCACGCGGTACGACGGCGTCGGCAGCCCCTGCGCCTGAATGCGCTCTTGAAGCGAGCTCTTGGGATCACGGACGCCGAGCGACTCGACGTCGGCCAGCGCCTCGCGCGCCACCTCGCGCACGAGCGCCCGCGCCCCTTCGATCCCGCGCGCTTCGTAAACCGCCGCGACGATCGCTTCCACGGCGTCGGCCAACACGTTCGTCTGATCGCGCTCCGTTCCCGCGCGCGCGCCGCGTCCCAGCGCCAAGCAGTCGCCCAAGCCCACAGACCGCGCCCACTGCGCGAGCGCCTCGGCGTTTACGAGGGCGCTCCGCATGCGGGTCAGAAGACCTTCGTCGGCCTGGGGATGAAGCTCGATGAGCCACTCGCTCACGCACAGCCCGAGGACCGCATCGCCGAGAAATTCGAGCCGTTGGTTATCGGGCTTACGCGACTCGTTGGAGAAGCTCGGGTGGGTGAGGGCTTCGTCGAGCCGCGCGAGGGCGCCCTCGCCGACGAGGGCCGTGAGACGAGACAGGAGCGCGATCCGGGGCGCTCGGAACGCATCGATCATGGGGAGAGCTTGTCCGTCGCTTCTGCGAGCTCGAGGTCGAGCACGGTGACGCCACCGGCGTCGTGGGTCGACCAGAGCACGCGCGCACGGCCGTAGCCGAGCTCGATGCCGGGGTGGTGATCGCGCTTCTCGGCGAGCAGGCCAACCCGCACCACGAAGGCGAGCGCGGCGGAGAAATCGGGGAGCTTGAACGGCTTCGCGATCGCGCCGTTCGCGTTCACCTCGTTTTCGCCCACTCGTGCCCACCCAGGGTGAGCTTCGAGCCAGGTGTCGACGGCGGCGATGTCGAGCTTTGTCGGACGCGGCATGGCGCGAGAGTGCCGCGCGCTGCGGGCTTGCACAAGGGGCGCGGGAACTTCGCGCGCGGCGCGATGTCCTCACGAACGCCGCCCGCAAACACGTGAAGCTCGGGCGCGAGGAGCAGGTGGGTCGATGGGTTATGCTGCTGCCGTGGCTCTGTTCGCGTGCCCGTTTTGTCGGGAGATGTTCCAAGCTGGTGAAGCGAGCGAGTGCCCCGTCTGTGGGATGGGGCTCAAAGAGTTCGCGAAGCTTCCGCCGTCGATCGAGGCGGGCGAGCAAGACGGCGTGCCCACCGCGCCGGAGCTCGAGCTCCTCCCGTGGCTATTCTTGGGCCGCGGCAAAGGCGTCCTCGCCACCCTCGCGCTCATCGGCATCGGCCTCTTTTTCCTGCCGTGGGTCCATCTCACGTTGCCCGATGATCTCATGCTCTCCGGGTTCGCCATTGCGCGGCGCAGCGGCTGGTCGTGGGGGGCAGGCGTCGCTTGGTTCGTTCTGCTCCCCACGGTTCTGAGCCGGCGGAGCATTCTCCAAATGCGTGGCGCCCGCGTGGCGGCGGCGTTTCTCGGCGCCGTCCCCGCGACGACCGTTGCGATTCTGTTGTCGCGCCCGCCGAAGTCGACGCTCGTGCCGGTGCACCTCTCCTTCGAGTGGCCCATCTACGCGACCCTCGTCGTCTCACTCGTGGCCTTCCTGTTCGCGGTTCTCCGTCTCGGGGGAGACATGACGGACATTCGCGTGAAGCGCGGCACCTCGGGCGGGCAGACACTTCACTAGCGTCTCGGCCGCGCGATACGGACGAGCCGCGACTCGTCGGAGATTGGCGCCGCGCGGGGCATGGAGCCATGATCCACGCCCATGGCCGCCCCCCTCCGAACGCCCCCCCGCGCGATGCGAGCCCCCCTTGGGCTCGTGTCGGCCCGCGCGCGTTCCGTGGACGACG
>JANXMC010000692.1 GCA_025354825.1 Myxococcales bacterium | reverse complement strand
GTCACGCCGCTCGGTCCGATGAGCGGAGACACATCGGAGCTCGAACGGACGCTCGACTTGGTGACGGCGACCGACGCGCGCGCCGATTTTCCGCGCGCCTTACGTTTCGCCACCGACGCGCTTCGCGGCGCCGACAACCCCGAGATCATCGTCGTGTCGGACGGCAACGTCGGCTCGGCGAGCGATGCGAGTGGCGCCGTGCACCTGGGCGACGCGAAGCTCTCCTTCGTCTCCGTCGGCTCGGGGCAGCGCAACTGCGCGGTGACGCAGTTCTCGGTGAGGCGCTATCCACTCGACAAAAGCCGCTACGAGGTGATGCTCGAAGTCGAGAACACCGGCCCCGCGACCGAAGACGTCGAGCTCTCGCTCCTTGGCGACGGCCAGCTCGTCGACGTCACGAAGCTCCGCTTGCAGCCGGGCGAGCGCCTCCCGCGGTTCTATCCGAACCTCTCGGGTGCGAGCCGATCGCTCGAAGCGAAGCTCACGCCGCTCGCCGATTCGAAAGACGAGCTTCCGGCCGACAACCGCGCCTTCGCACTCTTGCCCGAGCGTCGCCGCGCGAAGGTCCTCGTCGTGAGCGACGGGAACATGTACCTCGACGCGGCGCTACTCCTCGACGAGTACCTCGACGTCACCACGGTGAACCCGAAGGACTACGCCGCGAAGCTCGCGTCGGCACGGTTCGACGTCATCATCTTCGACCGCGCGACGCCTGCCCAAGCGCCGGCGACCCATGCACTGTACATCGACCCCCGCGGCCCCGGATCGCCGGTGAAGGTCGACGCCGAGCTCGTTCAACCGGGGTTCGATAAGATCGAGCGGAAGCACCCGGTGGCGCGCTTCACGGCGCTCGACGACGTGAACATCGCGCGCGGGCACAAGCTCATTCCCGATATCTCGGCCGGCGACAAAGTCATCGGCGCCTCCGAAGGTTCGCCCATTCTCGTCGCGGGCGTCCGCGGCGGCGCGAAGTTCATCGCGTTGGGCTTCGACGTGCGCGACAGCGATCTCCCTCTGCGCGTGGCGTGGCCGCTGTTCTTGCTCAACGCGATCAACTGGTTCACGGACGAAGACGCGAGCTACCTCTCGAGCTTTCGCACGGGCGACGTCTGGCGCATTCCGGTCGGCCCCGGAATCACGCAGGCGACGCTCAAAGGTCCCGGCGGCCTCGTCGAGCAGGTCCCCGTGCACGAAGGTCGTGCGGTCTATCTCGGGCAGCGCGCCGGCTTCTACGAGCTCTCCGTCGCAGGCCCGACCCCGGAAGGCGCGCCGCCGATTCCCAACGTCGCATTCGCCGCAAACCTGCTCGACGAAGCCGAGAGCACCATCGCGCCTTCACCGATGCTCACCGTCGACGGCAAAGGCGCCGGAACGCTCGAAGGCTTCCACGTCAGCGTGCGCCGCGAGATCTGGATCTACCTGCTCATCGCCGCGGTGCTCCTCACCGCCATCGAATGGGCGACCTACCACCGGAGGCTTACCGTATGAGCCCCGAACGCCTGCGGCGCATTGCGTGGGGCGGCTCGATTGCCGCCGTTTTCGCGGCGGGCCTGTATCTCTATTTGCACTTCGTCTGGTACGCCGGGCCGACCCTCGCGTGGAACCGCGGGGGCGAGACCTACGAGCTCCTTTCGCCGCGGATGCTCGGCCTCGCGCTCCTCGCGCCGTACTTTCTCTGGATGCTCGGGCGGTCCCTCGCGGATTTGCCGATGGCCCAACGAATTGCGTCCGTCGCGCTGCGCATGGCCTTCGTGGCGCTGCTTGCGCTCGGTTTGGCGAGGCTCGCGCGAACCGCGACGACGCAGAAGGTCTGCACGGTCTATCTCGTCGACGTCTCCGAATCGGTCCCCGACGCGGCCCTCGAAGACGCGCGCGCTGAAATTCAAAAGGGGCTTGATCAGAAGCCTTCCGATGCTCTGGTTCGTGTCGTCACGTTCGCCGGAAGGCCGCGCGTCGTGGCCCTCGCCGACGACGCGAAGAAGGCGCCCGAGCTGCCGCGCCACGACTCCCTCGCGGCGGCGACCGACCTCGCGACGGCGTTGCAGCTCGCCTACGGCCTTTATCCGTCCGGCTATTTACGACGTGCCGTGATTCTCTCCGACGGCGTGCAGACCGACGGTGATCTCCTCGCCGAAGCGAACCGCGCGCGCGACTTCGGCGTGAAGGTCTTCGCGGTGCCGTACCACCGGCCGGTGCCGGGCGAGGTCGCCCTGCGCGATTTGCGCACGCCCGCGAAGGTGCGCGTGGGCGAGCCGTTCGAGATTCACGCGCATGTCTTCTCGAGCCGCGCGCAAACGGCGAAAGCCGTGATGAAGCAGGGCGAGGCGATCAACGGCCTCGACGGCGTGCGCACGCTGGACTTGAAAGCCGGCGAGAACGACGTGGTGTTCAAGAGCGTCGTGCGCGTGGCGGGCGAGGTGACCTACCACCTCGAGCTCACCGACATGCCCGAGGATCGCTTCAAGGAGAACAATCGCTACGCGGTCTCCGTCGCGGTGCCGGGCAGGCCGTCGGTGCTCTACGTCGAAGGGAACACGACGCGCGCGAGCTACCTCGCCAACGCGCTCAGCGCGCAGGAGTTCGACGTCGACGTGCGCGGCCCACGCGAGCTTCCGTCGAGCATCCGCGAGCTCGAACGGTACGACTTCGTCATCCTGTCCGACGCGCCCGCCGAGGCCGTGTCGCTCACGCAGCAAGACGCCATCGAAGGGTACGTTCGCGATCTCGGCGGCGGCTTCCTGTTCGCCGGCGGCGAGAGCGGCTACGGCCTCGGTGGCTGGTACCACTCGACGATCGAGCGCATTTTGCCGGTACGGATGGACTCGGAGAAGCGCCGCGACGAGCCCGGCGTCGCGATGGTGCTGGTCATCGACCGCTCCGGATCGATGAGCGGTTTGCCTCTCGAGATGGCGAAGGCCGCAGCCAAAGCGACGGCGGACACGCTCGCCAGCGAAGACCTGCTCGAGGTCATCGCCTTCGACACGCAGCCTACGCGCATCGTTCGCATGACGCCGGCCAAGCATCGCGCGCGCATTCAGAACGACATCGCCCGCGTGCAGCCCGGCGGCGGCACCGAGATCTTCTCGGCCCTCGACGCCGCCTACCAGTCGCTCACGGTGGCGCGCGCGCGGAAGAAGCACGTGATTCTGCTCACCGACGGGCAGGCGCCAAACAACGGCATTCGCGACCTCGTGCAAGCGATGGTCGCGGAAGGGATCACGGTCTCCTCCGTTGGCCTCGGTGGCGGCGTCGACGAGACGTTGATGCGGATGATCTCGGACTTGGGTGGCGGTCGCTTTTACAAGGTCATGGACCCGCAGCAGCTCCCGCGCGTCTTCACGCGGGAGACCGAGATGGTGAGCCGGTCGGCCGCCGTCGAGGAGTACTTCCAGCCCAAGGTCGCGAACCACGCCGACTTCCTCCGCGGCATCGATGTGGCCTCAGCGCCATTTCTGCACGGCTACGTCGCGACGAAAATGAAGCCCGCGCCCGCGCAGCTCGTTCTCGTGTCCGAGCTCGGCGAGCCGATTCTCGCGCGCTGGCACGTCGGCCTTGGATGGTCCGTCGCGTGGACGAGCGACGTGAAAAACTTGTGGGCCGTCGAGTGGCTTCGATGGCCGGGCTACGGGCAGTTTTGGGGGCAGCTCGTTCGCGAGCACATGCGCCAAAAGAAGCGGCAGCAGCTCGACATGCGCGCCGAGATCGACACCGCGACGGGGCACGTGAAGGCGGCCATCGACGCGATTGGCGGCGACGACAAATTCCAGAACGGCCTCGACGCGAAGTTCTCGATCACCGGGCCCGAGCCCGCCGGCAAGAAGGTCGACGTGCCCATGCGGCAGACGGCACCGGGGCGCTACGAGGCGGATTTCCCCCTCGACCGCTACGGCTCGTTCCTGCTGCACGCGTCCCTCGAGAAGGCCGTCGACGACGGCAAGGGGTCGACGAAGTCGGCGAGCGTCGCCGAGAGCTTTGGCCACGTGACCAATCCGTATCCGCGCGAATACCTCGCCCTCGAGCCCGACGTCGCGACGCTTACGCGCGCGGCGGTCATCACCGGTGGAACGCGCGACCCCGAGGCGAAGCTCGTCTTCGATCCGGCGGGGGAGACGATTCGCTACCACCAGGATCTGTGGTCGCGCTTCGTCGGTGCGGCGATCGTCTGCTTCCTGCTCGACCTCCTCGTGCGCCGCGTGCGCTTCTTCGACCGGAAGAGAACGGTGCGACCGAGCTTCGTGAAGCGCGTGGTCTAGGGGCGGGCGCGGCTCGGACGCAGCGCGTCGGAACGGACCGCGGTCCGCTCCCGTGAAACCGACCGACCACCATGGAGCATCGAAGGCGGTCCATGGTTCGAATGCCACCCGCTCCGACACGCCGCTTCCGCGACGACACCGGCCTCCACCGGAGCGCGCGAAAGCGCCTCGCGCTTGGTTCGTGCAATCCGTGTGCGCACGCTGCTAGAGAAAAAGACCCGTCATGAATCCCGTCTCTCTCGACGCGCCGGTCCGCACGCACGACGACCTCCTCGCCGTCTTCTTCGAGTCGATGAAGACCCGTGAGCAATTTCTCATCGGCCCCGAGATGGAGAAGTTCGGCGTCTACGCCGCGACGGGCGAGCCCATTCCCTACGACGGCGACGCCGGCGTTCTCCGCATCATGCGCGAGCTGGTGGCGACCCACGGGTGGGTCCCCGAAGCCGAGTACGAGAACGGTCCGCTCATGGCGCTTCGCCGCGGCACGGCGTCCATCACCCTCGAGCCCGGCGGCCAGTTCGAGCTAAGCGGCGCCGCCGTAAAGACGGTCCACGAGGTCTGCGCCGAGTCGACGCAGCACCTGAAAGAGCTCGCCCCCATTTCGAAAGCGCTCGGCATTCGTTGGCTCGGCCTCGGCTTCGCACCGTTCGCGAAGCGCGAAGATCTCAGCTGGGTCCCCAAGCTCCGCTACAGCGTGATGAAGACGTACCTGCCGACGCGCGGCTCGATGGCGCTCGACATGATGCTCCGCACGTCGACGGTGCAGGCGAACTACGACTACATCGACGAGGCCGATGCGATGCGCAAGATGCGCGTCGCCCTGAAGCTCTCCCCGCTCACGACGGCGATGTTCGCAAACAGCCCGTTTTACGAGTGCGCGCCCCACGGCGGCGTCACCTACCGCGGAAAAGTTTGGCTCGACGTCGACCCGGATCGCAGCGGCCTCTTGCCCGCGCTGTGGAAGAAGAACGCCGGCTTCGTCGACTACGTCGAGTGGGCGCTCGACGTGCCGATGTTCATGGTGAAGCGCGACGGAAAGAAAGTTGAGAACACCGGCCAGACGTTCCGCAGCTTCTGGAAGGACGGCTTCGACGGCGTGAAGCCGACGCAGAACGATTGGCAGACGCACCTCAACACGCTCTTCCCCGAGGTCCGCCTCAAGAAGACGATCGAAGTGCGTGGCGCCGACTCGCAGATGGCCCCCTTCGTCTGCGCGCTGCCGGCGCTTTGGACCGGCATCTTCTACGACGACGCAGCCCTCGCCGAGCTCGACGCGCTTACGGCCGACTTCACGCACGACGAGATCGCGGCGACCCGAAACGACATCTGGCGCGTCGGCCTCAAGGCGCCGTTCCGTGGTGGCGATCTCACGAAGCTCGCCGTCAAAGTCCTCGAGGTGGCCGAAGGCGGCCTCCAGCGGCGCGGCGTAAAGAACGCCAAGGGTCAGGACGAAAGCATCCACCTCGCGCACCTCAAGGAGCTCACCGTGCAGGGAAAATCCCCGGCGCATTTGCTTCTCGAGGGGTTGAAGGACGACGGCGCGAAGCCGTTCCGCGAGGCCGTGATGGATCGGGCGGACCTCTCCACCTAGCCCGCGGCGTCGTCGACAGTGGGCGCGCCGTGCGCCCCGCTCACGCGCCTACGCCCCGCGCGCCTCGGCGATGAACCGCGCGACCCGCGCGGGGTCCTTCTGCCCCGGCCTGCCGCCGGCGAGCTCGACTCCGCTCGCGACGTCGACGCAGTACGGCCGCACCGCCTTCACCGCCGCGGCCACGTTGTCGGGCGTGAGGCCGCCCGCGAGCGTGAGCCTTCGCGCGCGCGCGAGCTCGGTCACGAGCGCCCAGTCGAAGGTCGCGCCGGTGCCGCCGAGCGTCCCGGGGACTTTTGCGTCGACCAAAATGTAGTCGCCGGGGAAGGCGCGCGCGCGCTCGACGTCGGCGGCGTCGCCCACGCGGATGGCCTTGTACGCGTGGGGCAACAGCGTACCGACGTCGGCCTCGGTCTCGCTGCCGTGAAGCTGCAGGCAGCCGATTTCGGCGGCGTCGCGAAGGGCGCGCATCGTCGCGACATCGAGGTTTGCGACGACGCCCACGACGAGGGCGCGCGTCCCGACGGCGCGAGCGATCTCGCGTGCGAGCGCAGTCGAGACGACGCGCACGCTGGTCGGAATGAAGTTCACACCGAGGGCCGATGCGCCGGCGTCGACGGCCATGAGGGCATCGTCGACGCTGGTGATCCCGCAGATCTTCACCTCGGTGACGGCGTGGGGTGCGGCGTGCGCGGGGCTCATTTCGGACAGCGTAGCAACGCCCGCTGCTCGCGCGCGGTGCTCGCCGACACCGACGCGGGCGTGGCCGCACCCCACCGCTCCACCACCGTCGCATAGGCCGCGCATGCGCCCGCCTTGTCGCCAAGGGTCGCGCGCGCTTCGCCGAGGTGCAGGCTCGCGCGGATGTAGTCGATGGGCTCTCCCGAAATCACGCAGGTTGCGACGGCCTTCTCGAGGTACGGGAGCGCTTCCCGGGCCCGCCCCGCGCGCAAGTAGGCGTTGCCGATGTGAGCATCGGCGAGGGACTGCGGCGTGAACGGAGGCAACGGGAGAAAGCGGGGGAGGGCCG
>JANXMC010000689.1 GCA_025354825.1 Myxococcales bacterium | reverse complement strand
CCAACCCACTCTCCGCTCCCAACCCACTCTCCGCTCCCAACCCACTCTCCGCTCCCGACCCGATAGCCCTACAACCCGTTAGGCCTGAAACAAACGCGGAGAGAGAGGCGTACGGCTAAGCCAAACGCGGCTGGATCGGCGGGTGAGGACCCGATACGGCCTCCCGGCCGTTGAGGGGACGAGAGCGCCGACCCGGCCGCGTTTCGCGACGCCGTACGACTCTCGAATAGTACCGAAGGAGGGACTCGAACCCTCACGCCCGTAAGGACGGCGGATTTTGAATCCGCTGCGTCTGCCATTCCGCCACTTCGGCCAAGCTGTCTCGACGGCCGGCTTTCTGCCCGTTTCCCACTCGGAGCGCAAGTGCCAGTTACGGAAGGCGTTCCGAATGCGTGGAATCGTCCGCATTCGTACTCTGCGGTGATGCCCTCTCCGTGCGGTCTGCCGAGTCGCGACCAACGGCCACGCGGCGAATCGAAATGCCCCCTCGAGGTGCGGCCTCCATTCCGCGTGGGGCTGGGTAGGCGCAATTGCCACGGACGACTGCCCGCGTTTGCGACGGGGGTATTCGCGTCGAAGGCAGTCGGGCAGTCGCCGAAGCTGCGACTCCATATCGAATCCCGAGCCCAGCGAAGCGCGACTCGACTCCGCGAACCTCGATGTGTGGTCGAATCCAGATGGCTTGATGCGATGACGCGTGATTGCCAAAGGCGTCGTCGCGCGAGTCCGTCGTTGGGTGTCCCGTTCTCTTATCTATCGAATTGCAAAAACGATGTCGTTGTTGCTTGACCACGTGAATTGCAATCGCCTACTTTCCTTAGAAGAGGAGATTGATAACGAAAATGAGCTCTACCCTCCGGAACACCATCTCGGATTTGGCGGCTACGTTTGCCGCTAGCGTGCTCGACGCACTTCGCGGCGCCTCTCTCGAGGAGATCCTCGCTGAATCCCGCGGGGGCGCGGCTGGCGCTGCACCCGTCCGTCGGGGTCCGGGCCGTCCCCGCGCGAACGCGGTTGCGGAAGTGGCCGAGCGTAAAGCCGTTGCCGCCCCCGCGAGCACGCGTCGCAAGGGCGGTCGTCTTAGCCGTCGCTCGCAAGACGATATCGGCATGCTCGTCGACAAGATTGTCGACCTCCTCGCGAACAGCCCGGAAGGGCTCCGCGCCGAGCAAATTCGTGAGTCGCTCGGCCTCGAAGCCAAAGAGCTTCCGCGCCCGCTGAATGACGCACTTCGCGCAAAGCGAATTGCGAAGCAGGGCCAGAAGCGCGCGACGACCTACTTCGCGCGTGGCGCGGGTGGCGCGAAGGCGGCCGGCGGCCGTGGCGCGAAGAGCAACGGCGCCTCCAAGGCGTCGCCCCGCAAAGCGAAGCCCGGCCCCAAGCCCGGCAAGCGCGGTGGTAAGGGTCGTCGCGGCGCCAAGGCCGAGAGCGACGGCGGTAACGCGAACCAGGACGCAGGCTGAGAAACCGTTTGGCGCGGGGTAGGGGGGCGTGCTAATCGCTTGCCCCCCCGATCACCTGGGCACGCGCAAGCAGCCCTCCGTGCCGGTTTCGCGGAAAGCCTTTGGAGAGTCGAATGCCGAGTGAAGCAATCCAGTGTAAGCCCCTCGAGGTCGTCGTAAGCGACCGGGGCATCGAGCGAGCAATCAAGATGCTCAAGAGGAAGCTTGCCTCCGAAGGCGTCCTCCGCGAGCTCAAGATGCGTCGCCACTACATGAAGCCCAGCGTGAAGCGCCGGAAGAAGCAGGCCGAAGCGGCCCGCCGGCGCCGTAAGAGGGCGAAGCTCGACGCGGCACCGCCGCGCAGCTGAGCGCTCGTACTGCCAGGAGCGCGCTGCCGTCTTCACGACGGGCCTCCGCGCTTACCTGATTTCCGCGAGGCGATTTCGCCGACCCGACGAGCTTTCGCTCCTCCCGGTCGGCGGTCGTCGTTTTGTGCACTCTTTTTTTGAGCCTGCTCACCGGGTCGCCGCCCCGTGGACAGCCTCGATAGGTCTCGCGCGCGCGTCCTCGAGCGGGGCCTACGAACGCCTGCCAGGACAGGGGTAGCGTCCACGCCCATGAGCACTCACGCCACGAACGGCAACGGTCCCGCTGGCACCGCCGCACCGTATTCGGTCGGACCTTCCCTCGGTGGAGGCGGCCGCCCGGCGCTCTTTCCGCTCTTTACATCGCCGCCGGTCGACCAGGTTGCCGTCGAAGAGCGCGCCGCATCGCTCGCGAAGCGTTCCCTCAAGAAGGCCTCCAAGGTCTGGGGATTGAAGCTCGCGATATCGATGATGGATTTGACCACGCTCGAGGGGAAAGACACCCCCGGGAAGGTCCGCGGTCTCTGCCAAAAAGCGCGCGCTCCTTCGGATTCGGATCCGAGCATCGGCCCGTGTGCGGCGGTCTGCGTGTATCCCAATCTCGTGCCGACGGCGCGACTCGCGCTTGCCGGCTCGCCGGTCAAAATTGCCAGTGTTGCCACCGCGTTTCCGAGTGGCCTATCGCCCCTCACCGTGAAACTCGATGATGTTCGTCGTGCGGTAGAATTCGGCGCCGACGAGATCGACATGGTGATCGACCGCGGCGCAATGCTTGCTGGCGATTACGCAAAAGTCTTCGACGAGATCGCCGCAACGAAAGAGGCGAGCGGTGCTGCGCACCTGAAAGTGATTCTCGAAACAGGCGAGCTGCAAACGTACGACATCGTGCGGAAAGCCAGCGAGCTCGCGATTGCGGCGGGCGCTGACTTCATCAAAACATCGACCGGCAAAGTGCAGCCTGCGGCCACTCCGGCGGTGACGCTGGTGATGCTCGAGGTGATTCGCGATCACTATTACGCCACGGGTCGCAAAATCGGGATGAAGCCGGCCGGTGGCGTGCGGACTGCCAAGCAGGCGCTGCACTACCTGGTCATCGTGAAAGAGACACTCGGCGACGCGTGGCTCACACCCGACCTATTCCGTTTTGGAGCGAGCGCGCTTCTCACGGACGTTTTGATGCAGCTCGAAAAAGAGCGGACGGGGCTTTATCAGGCCGCCGACGACTTCTCGAAAGACTGAGAGCGAACAGAATGAGCCGAGAGATCACCAAGTCGCCGAAGGGGATTGCGGCGGCCAGCGCGGGCGCTTCGCAGGCGCCGGCCCTCGATTTCGGTCGCGCATGGGACTACGCGCCGGCCCTCGAAGGCGTTTCCCACATTAAGCTTCAGCCCCGGTATGGCCTGTTCATCGGCGGCGCGTTTCGAGCGCCGCGAAGTGACAAGTACTTCGCGACAGTGAATCCGAGCAACGAGCAGGTCCTTTCCGAGGTTGCCGAGGCGAATGCCGCCGACGTCGACGACGCCGTTCGCGCGGCGCGCCTGGCGTACGAGAAGTACTGGTCGAAAATGCGCGGTGCCGAGCGGGCGAAGTACCTGTTTCGCATCGCGCGGGCGCTTCAAGAGAAGGCGCGCGACTTTGCCATCGTCGAAACGATGGACGGCGGAAAGCCAATCAAGGAGTCGCGCGACTTCGATGTGCCGATGGCAGCGGCGCACTTTTTCTACCACGCGGGATGGGCCGATAAGCTCGACTACGCATTTCAGGGGCGGCGCGCGCGGCCGCTCGGCGTTGCGGGGCAGATTATTCCTTGGAACTTTCCGCTGCTCATGGCCGCGTGGAAGATCGCGCCGGCCCTCGCGTGCGGCAATACCGTGGTTCTCAAGCCCGCGGAGACGACGCCGCTCACCGCGCTCCTCCTCGCGCAGCTCATCGAAGAAGCCGAGCTGCCGCCGGGCGTCGTCAACATCATCACGGGCGCGGGCGAAACGGGGGCAGCCCTCGTCAACCACGCCGACGTAAACAAAATTGCGTTCACCGGCAGCACCGAAGTGGGCAAACGGATTCAGGCGTCGCTTGCAGGCACGGGCAAGCGGCTCACGTTGGAGCTCGGCGGCAAAGCCGCAAATGTCGTGTTCGCCGACGCGCCAATGGATCAGGCCGTCGAGGGGATCATCAACGGCATCTATTTCAATCAAGGGCACGTCTGCTGCGCAGGGTCGCGCCTCTTGGTCGAAGAAAGTGCTCACGACACGCTCGTTCGTCGTCTGCGTGATCGCATTGCGACGATGCGCGTGGGCGACCCGCTCGACAAGAACACCGACGTGGGCGCCATCAACTCGAAAATGCAGCTCGATCGCATTCGCGAGCTGGTCGACGCAGGCGAGCGCGAAGGGGCGACGCGCTATTCGGCGCCTTGCGCGCTGCCGAGCAAAGGGTACTGGTTCGCGCCGACGTTCTTCACGGGCGTCGCCCAATCGAGCCGAATCGCGCGCGAAGAGATCTTCGGCCCCGTGCTGTCGGTCCTCACGTTCCGCACGCCGGACGAAGCGCTCGAGAAGGCGAACAACACGATGTACGGCCTCTCCGCCGGCGTATGGACGGACAAGGGCGCGAAGATCTTCTGGATGGCCGAGCGCCTCAAAGCCGGCGTCGTCTGGGGGAATACGTTCAACAAGTTCGATCCGTCGTCCCCGTTCGGCGGATACAAAGAGAGCGGCTTCGGCCGCGAGGGCGGGCGCCAAGGGCTCGCCGCGTACGTGGAGCTCGACGGATGACGACGCGCAAAGAGACAGTCGAAGTCGCCAATGGAAGTGCGCACGGCGCCGGCGTAATCGCGAAAGCCACGACGGATGAAGCGCGTTTGCGCGTGAGCAAGACATACAAAATGTATGTCGGCGGCGCGTTCATTCGCTCCGAGTCGGGGCGGTCGTTTCAAGTGAAGGGGAGCTCCTTGGAATCGAGCGCCGATCCCGCAACGGTCAATATCCCGCTCGGCTCACGCAAGGACGTGCGCGACGCGGTGATCGTGGCCAAAGCCGCGCAAGAGAAATGGGCCGCGCGCACGGCCTACAACCGCGGGCAAATCGTCTATCGCCTCGCCGAGGTGCTCGATGCCCGCCGCGGGGAGCTCGAGGCTTCGCTCGTACGCGCCGGCGCAACCGCGACGGGCGCGGCCCGCGAGGTCGACTGCGCCGTCGACCGCATCGTGTTCTACGCCGGTTTCTGCGACAAAATCGCGAGCCTCGCGGCGTCGTCGAACCCGGTGTCGGGGCCCCATTTCGCGTTTAGCGTGCCGGAGCCCATGGGCGTGATTGGCGTCCTTGCGCCGCCGCGGCCGGCCCTCCTCGGGCTCGTCAGCGCGGTCCTCCCGGTCATCACCGGAGGCAACAGCGCCATCGTCGTCGCCAGCGCAGACGACCCGCGCACGGCCATCGTGTTCTGCGAATGCCTCGCGACGAGCGACGTCCCCGGCGGCGTCGTCAACGTGCTCACCGGCCTCGCGAGCGACCTCGCGCCGCAGCTTGCGAAGCACCGCGAGGTGGCCGGCCTCGATGCATATCTCGACGACGCTGCGCTTCGGGCATCGATTGAACGGGATGCGAGCGAGAGCGTGAAGCGCGTGAAGACGCAGGCGCCCTTTACCGACGACCGCATCTTCGACGAGCGCGGCGGGCAAGGGCTCACGTTCATCGAGCGCTTTCTCGAGACGAAGAGCATCTGGCACCCGGTTGGACTGTGAGGCCCGGCTTGTGAGCGTCGCTTCGCAGGCGTAAAACCGCCCGTGAAGGAGTCGCCCACCATGGCCACAGACAAGTCCGTTCACGATTTCTCGGTAAAGACGATCGACGGCACCACGAAGAAGCTCGACGCCTACAAGGGCTCGGTCCTTCTCGTCGTCAACGTTGCGTCTAAGTGCGGCCTCACGCCGCAGTACACGGCGCTCGAAGCGTTGAACCAGACGTACCGCGAGAAGGGCCTTCGCGTGCTCGGGTTTCCGGCAAACGAGTTTGGCGCGCAGGAGCCGGGCACGAACGAGGAGATTAAATCGTTCTGCTCCACGAGCTACGACGTGACCTTCGATATGTTCGCCAAGCTCAAGGTGAAAGGCGAGGGGACCGACCCACTCTTTCAGTATCTGTCCGACGAGACCGGCGGCGTCATCAAGTGGAACTTCAACAAGTTCCTGATTGGCAAAAACGGCGAAATTCTCGCGCGATTCGAGCCGCAGGTCGAGCCGAGCAGCCCCGAGGTCAAAGCCGCGATCGAGAAGGCGCTCGCGTCGTAAACAGCGCTCTCAGTCGCGCGCACGGGCGGCGATCACCGCGTCGTCGAGCGTGAAGCTCTCGTCGTAGAGCGCGCGCCCGACGATCGCGGCGCCGATCGTCTTCTCGGCGGCGAGCTCGCGAAGGTGGTCGAGCGTGCCGACGCCGCCCGACGCGATGACCTCGACGCCGGCCTCGCGGGCGAGGCGCGCCGTGGCCTCGAGGTTCGGGCCGGCCCGCGTGCCGTCGCGCGCGACGTCGGTGTAGAGCACGCCGGCGAGCTTCAAGTCGGCAAACGATCGGGCGAGGTCGATGGCGGTGATGGTCGACGTCTCCGTCCACCCCTCGATGGCGACCATGCCGTCTTTTGCGTCGACGGCGATGATGACCTTGCCCGGATGCTCGCTCGCAAGCGCGCGCACGAGGGCCGGGTCGCGCACGGCCGCCGAACCGAGGACGATGCGTTCGGCGCCGAGGGCCAAGTAGCTCTCGAACGCCTCGCGGGACCGCACGCCGCCGCCCACTTGAACGCCCGGTCCGAAGGCCGCGATGAGCGCGCGCACGGCTTCGGTTTGCACGGCCCGCCCAGCCTTCGCCCCTTCGAGATCGACCACGTGCAGCCGCGGGACTTTGCCCCGCCACGCCCGCGCACGGGACGGCGGATCGTCGTCGTAGACCGTGACCTCGTCGTAGCGACCCTGGTGCAGGCGGACGGCTTTGCCGCCGAGAAGATCGACGGCAGGAATGACGAGCATCGAGGACTCCGAAAACGGTAGGCAGTGGCGCGCTTCGAAAGCTCAGTCCTCGGGATCGGGCAAGAGGACGGTGCCTACGCTGCCCGGCTCTCTGACTTCTCGCGCGAGCTGGCCGCGTTCGAGGCGTCCTACGATGTGCACCGCTTGGACGCCAGCTTTGATGGCCGCGAACGACTCGTCGAGCTTCGGGATCATCCCCTTGGTCACGACGCCTTCGGCGATCGCCTTCTTCCCCTCGCTCGCCGTGAGCCGCGCGATGCGCGACGCCGGATCGTTCACGTCGCGCAGCACGGCCGGCACGTCGGTCACGAGGACGAGCGCGCGCGCGTACAGAATCACCGCGAGCTGATTGGCCACGACGTCGGCGTTGATGTTGAACACGTTGCCGTGCTCATCGGCGCCGAGGCACGCGATGACCGGGATGTAGTGCATCCCGGCGAGGAGGGTGATGAGGTCGCGGTTCACGCCGACGACGTCACCCACGTGGCCGAAGTCGATGGGCGCATCGCCGCCGCCCGAAACGACGCTGGGCGGCCGCTTCTTTGCGCGAACCGTGAGCGAGCTTGCGCCGTGGAGGCCGACCGGATCGCCACCGCCGGCGATGATCGCCGCGCACAGATCGACGTTCACCTTGCCGGCGACCGTCATCTTCATCACGTCGAGCGTGTCGGCGTCGGTGATGCGCCTGCCTGCGACGATGTTGGGCGTCTGCCCCAGGCGCTTTTGGAGCTCGGTCGCCTGCGGCCCGCCACCGTGAATCACGACGACGGAGACGCCCGCTTTGCTCATCGCAGCGAGGTCCGCCGCGAGCGCCGCCATGTACGGCCCTTTGACGACCTCGCCGCCGACCTTTACGACGACGAAGTCGAGCTGGCTCTCCTTGATCGTCGTCCCGGGGCCTGCCGCGTCCTCGTCGTCCATCGGAATCGCGTCGGCGCTCGTCACGGCGTACCGCCCGTGTCCTGAAGCGTGAGCCGCTCGTCGAGGCCGAGCATCAGGTTCATCGATTGAATGGCCTGACCCGCGCCGCCTTTAATCAAATTGTCGATCGCCGAGAAGCAGGCGACGGCGCGGCGCCCTTCGTAGACGTCGCCGATTTGAATGCCCACTTCGGCGAAGTTCGTCCCCTTCACCGCGATGACCTCGGGCAGGCGCCGCGACGGAACGCGCACGAACGGCTCGTTCTTGTAGGCATCGGCGTAGAGCGCCTTGAGCTGCTCGACCGTCGTCTTCTCGTCGACGTGGGCAAACGACGTCGCGAAGATTCCGCGCGAGAGCGGCGCGCTCACCGGCACGAAACGGAGCGCGAGGTTCTTCGCGCCGGCCGCGTGGAGGATCTGCGCAATCTCGGGGATATGCTGATGATCGAGCGGCTTGTATGTCTTGAGATTGTTCGAGCGGCTCGGGTGGTGCGTGCCCGCCGCGGGGACGATGCCGCTCCCCGACGAGCCCGTAATGCCGACGATCTCGACGGGGCCTTCGAGAAGGCCAGCCCGCGCGAGCGGCAAGAGCGCAAGCTCGATGGTCGTCGCGAAGCAGCCGGGCGAGGCGACGTATTTGGCTTTGCGAATCGCCTCGCGATTGAGCTCCGGGAGGCCGTAGACGAACGTGCCGTCGAGCATCTCGGGGTGCGGGTGCTCGGCGCCGTAATAGCGCTTGTAGACTGCGGCATCGCGAAGGCGGAAGTCGCCGGAGAGATCGACGATGCGCGCGCCCGTCGCGATAATCTCGGGGACTTTCTGCGCGCTCACCTTGTGCGGCAGGCCGAGGAGGACGATGTCCATCCCCTTCGCAGCCGCGGCCGGCGCGAGGTTCTCGAAACGTAGATCCGTCTGCCCCTCGAGGCTGAAGTGGATCGACGACACCGGCTCGCCAACGGCGTCGACCGACGCGACGCGCACCAGCTCGATATCGGGGTGTTGAATCAGGCGGCGGATGATCTCTGCGCCGCCGTAACCGCTGCCGCCGAGGATGGCGGCCTTAAAGCGCTTGGACATGGCCGGCGAGCGTACCTGAAATCGAATCATGGGAGACGGCCGCCAAGGAGATCGCCGGGAGACCAAGTGCGGATACGCCCGCTCGGCTCATGACGCGTGACGCGCGCGGTCTTCGCGTGGCACCCTGGCGAAGGGCGAAGCGGTCTGACGAATCGCGCCCCGACGCGCGCTATCCTGAGAGCCATGACGGCGCCTTCTACCGGGATTCGCGACGCGGCTCTTTTCCTCGGCGACAAGCTCGGCGCGATGGAAGGCGTGCTTGCGCCTCTGGTCGAGGTGAACTCCTTTACCGACAATACGGACGGCGGTCGCAAGGCGGCCGACATTCTGCGAGAGCTGTTCGCATTGCCCGGCATCTCGGCGCGCACGGTCACGAGCGCGCGGTATGCCGATCATCTCGTGTTCGAGACGGTATCCAAAGTGGGCGGAGCACCGATATCGCTCGTCGGTCACCTCGATACCGTGTTTCCGCCGGGCGTGTTCGAAGGGTATCGCCGCGATGGTGATCTCGCGCGCGGGCCGGGCGTGCTCGATATGAAAGGCGGCCTCGTTGTCGTCGCGTTCGCGCTGAAAGCGATTGCCGAGACCGTGGGGCTCGAGAACGTTCCGCCGATTCGCATCGTGATTGTGGCCGATGAAGAGGTTGGCTCACCCGAAGGGCAGCCGATCATTCGCGAGGCGATCGCAGGGTCGGCCGCGTGCCTTGTGTTCGAGGCGGGGCGAAAGGCCGACGCCATCATCACGCGCCGCAAAGGCACGGGCGGAATGACGGCGGTGGCCATTGGCAAAGCGGCCCACGCGGGCGCGAACCACAAGGACGGCGTGAACGCGCTGTGGGCCCTCGCGAAGTTCGTCGACGCCGTGCAGCAGCTCACGGACTACGACCGCGGCATTACCGTCAACGTTGGCAAAATCACCGGTGGGCAGGGGAAAAACACGGTGCCCGATCGCGCGGAGGCACAGCTCGACATCCGCTTCGAGACAGCGCGCGACGCCGAGGAGCTCGTCGCGAGCGTCCATCGCGCCGCGGCGGCGGCATCGGCGGCGGTACCGGGGGCGAGCCTCGAGGTGAGCGGCGGCGTCATGCGTTTGCCCATGGAGCGGACCGACGCGAGCTCGGCGCTCCTTCGCGAGTACGGCGCGGCGGCCACCCTCGTCGGGCTTGGTGCGGCGGAGGCGAACCTCATTGGCGGCGGCTCGGACGCGAGCACGTCGTCGTCGATGGGCATCGCGTCGATCGACGGCCTCGGCCCGCGCGGCATCGGTTTTCATACGAAGGACGAGCAGATTGAAATCGCGTCGCTCGTGCCGAAGGCCCAGGCGCTCGCGCGCTTCCTCGTCGGTCGAAGGGCCTAGGGCACCGATCAGCTTGACTCCCTTCGGCTTTCTGCGGCTTTCGGCCACCGCGCGTCGTTGCTCCTCCTCGCCTACTTCCGTAGGCGTCGTCGTCGCGCCTGGCGCTGCGGCCAAAACCCTTGAAATCCTCGGTCCGTCAACCTGTTCGGTGCCCTAGGCGACTGCGGGAAAGAGCGACGGCGCGCGTCGACCCACGCGACGGCGCTATTCGCAGCGGCCAGTCTGCAGATTCTTCGGCGACTGCGGAGAGCACTCGCACGTCCTCCCGTCGTCGACGCACTTGCCGCGGGGCGACGGCGCGGTCGGATCGTCGTTGCAGGTGAAGTCGTTGTGGGGGTCGCAAAGCGGTGGCGATGCATCGGTGGGGAGGGGGGCGCCGTCGCGCGGCTTGCACGTGCCCGAGGGTGAGCACTGGAAGCACCCGGCGGGGTAGGGGGCCAAGCCGCTGCCGTTGGAGTCGCGGGGGCAGCACGACGCTGTGTTGACGACCGTCGAACGGCCGCCCATGCACGGGTCGAACGGGTGGGCGCTCGGCGTGGAGCAGATGGGGCTCCCGCCCATGCCGTCGGACTGGCAACAGAGGTTCGGGTGGGCGAACGCCCCGGGGCAGACGAACGACTCGTCGGGCCTTCCCGCATCGCCCACGCCGGAATCGCCCGAGTCGCCAATGCTCACGAGCTGATCGGTGCAAGCGGAGATCGCACCGCCGAGCGCCACGCTTGAAAGTGTGACGGCGATGAACGCGGAACGAATGGAGCGCTTCGGATTCACCGGCTGTCAGTACGACGGATTGCGCGACGTGTCTTTCGCGCCGGCTGCCGCGGAGCCGACGCAGGTCGTCGCACGAACGCGCGCCGCGTGAGGCGAGCGGCCGTGGGACGTGAGGAACGCCTGACGCTCTTCGGTACACGACTGTGCCCCGCCTGTGCCGAGCGCTGCGAGGGCGAACACGCGGGCGGCCGCCCGCTCTTCGGCGAGAGCGCCGGCGGGGAAGGCGCGCGCGTGCGCTTCGAGAATGGCGAGGGAGCGCGACGGATCGCCTGCGCGAAGGGCCGCGCCTGCGTCGCCGAGGAGGCGCGTTTCGGCGGCGATATCGCCCGACGGAGCGGCGGGCTTCGGCGCCGAACCTGCCTGTTTTTCCGCAGAATCGGCGACCGCGAGCCCCCCCGCGGCGGGCGGCGCGACGACGACCGCGCTCGCCGCATCGGCGACGGCTGTCACGGCTGCGGGGGCTGTCACGGCTGCGGGCGCCGCGCGGGCCAGCGCAGTGACGAGCGCGGGCGAGGTCGCGCGGATCGCGGAGCGGCGTGACGCGACCACGGGCGAGGGCGCGGGGATCGTAAGCGCGTCGGCTGCGGACGCAGGAGCATCGGCTGCAACCACGGGTGCTGCGGGAGGTGGCGTGTTCACCGTCGCAGACGACGCGACGAGGGCGTCGCGCGATCCGACGTCGCTTTGCGCCGACGTCGTCGTCGTCGTCGCGGACACCGTCGACACGGGGTGAGCTGCCGGGCTCGTGACGACGACGGCCGTCGCGACGCCGAGCGTTCCGACGACCGCGATGGCCGCGCCGATCTTGGCCATCGTGCCGAGCGCGAGGGCCGACCCTCCGGCGACCGCTGCGCCTCCCGCGGCGAGACCGCCCGCGCCTGCAACGCCGGACCCCGCGGCGACCGTCGCGCTCGCAGCCGACTTCGCCGTCACGCCGACGACGCTTCCCGCCGCAACGCCGACGGCAATGCGCGTAGCGAGCGCGCCTCTCACCCGCGCCCGGTCTTCCGCGGTCGGGTCGTCGCCATCGCGCGCCTCGTCGAGGAGCCAGCGCGCCTCCGGGCTCATGTCGTTCATCGCGGCCTCCGCTCGTCGCGCGCCTTGTGACGCGCGAGCGCTTCTTCAAAATCCCTTCGCGCAGCGCGCAACCGCGAATACACGGTGTTCACGTTGCTCCCCGTCGCATCGGCGATTTCCGGGGCGCTCATCTGTTCGAGCTCGGCCAACACGAACACCTCGCGCTTGTCGTCGTCGAGTGCGTCGAGCACGGCATGAAGCATGCGAACAGCCTCGGCTTTTTCGGCCCGCTCGTGGGGGCCGCGCGCGGCGTCCTCGCGTACGTGAACGAGCTCTTTTTCGTCGTCGCGCGAGGCGTGCGGCTGTTTCCGCGCGACAGTACGCCGGTGGTTGCGAACCACGCGCACGAGGATTGCGAAGAGCCAGGTCTTCATCGAAGACCGCGCCTCGAACTGCGCGAGCCGCTTGTGAACGACGAGGAAGACCTCCTGCGTCACGTCGTCGACGGCAGCTTCGGAGACGCCGAGACGTCGCGCGCTTCTCCAGACGAACGCGAAATGACGCTCGTACAGCACCTCGAACGGCGGCACCGCGTCCTGGACGTCGTTGGACGGCAGGCTGGTCGCGCGGGTCAAGATCGGCGTCTCGCAGGTTGCAGAGAGGGGCACGTCTTCGGAGTGTCCAGCCATTGCGAAATCCGTTACCGAAAGCGTAACTCGATGCCGACGGTCGCGCGGCCCGCGACCGGGGATGGCTGATGAACGTTCCCGACGCCTCCCAAGACGAAGGTCGGGCGGTTGAGCGGGAGCCACGCATCTGCGCCAATTCGAAGGGCGAGTCGCTCGCGGGCGAAGGGGAGAGACGCGACGGCACCGGGCGCGACGGCGACCCAAAAGGCTTCTCCCGTCGTACGGTTCACGATACCGACCCCTTCGCCGGCAAGGCGGCCGGCCTCGGCGCTGACGCAGGGCGCGAGGGTGATCGAGCCCGGCCCCGCGAGCTCGAAGGGGCGGCATGCGCGGAGCTCGAACGTGAAGAGCGTCATCCGGCCGCCCGCGGTGGACGTACCGACGAAGCCGCTCGCGCTGGGAAAGTAGCTCGCGCCGACCTCGAGGAGGAGCGCGTGGGGCCGCCACGCGACTCCGAGGTGGGCGCCGACCGCGGCACCGGGGAGCGATCCGAGATCGCCAACGGCGGCCGCGAGGATCGATGCGCGGGCAGGCGGAACCGGACCGTCGGCCTCGGGCGGCGTAACGGCGGGGGTGGGCTTGGTCACAGGCGGCGGCGGCGCGAGGGGTGGCGGCGCGCTCGCTGTGGTGGGTGATGGCGCGAGAAGCATCGCGAGGACGACGACGGTCGCGTCGGCGAGGGCGCGGCAGGTTGGGGCCGCCAACGTGCGGGTGCCGACGTCGCTTCCGACGCGCGTCGTGAGCTCGACGCGGAAGGTTGTGTCGGCGAGGCGCGTGATGCTCGCGTGCGCACGAAAGCGCGGCTCGGCGAGGGGCGCGACACCTTCGGCACGCCGCGCGATTTCGCGACGGACCGTGGGCTCGTCGGGGCATGCGCCCGCACCCGTGCCGTCGCGCGGAGCCTCCCACTCGAGCGTGAAGAGCGGCGCCAGCGCTTGCGGCGAGACGGCGTCCGACGTCGGCGTCTGGGCGCGCGCGCCTGGGGCGAGGGTCGCCACGAGGAACGTAAGGCTCGCGACGGCCGCGAACCTGGGCCCCACACCTGCACGCATGAGCGGATGGTACCCAAGGCTCGCGCCGTTCGCGTCGTCTATCGTTCGCGGTCATGCCACGCCGAGCCCGATCTGCAGGAAGCGCGCGCGAGCCGCAGGCGAAGGCTGCCGCGCGCATTTCGACCGCGCTCGCGCGCGCCGCGATGGCGAGCCTCGCGCTCGCGGCGTGCCCGAAGCCGTCGGACTACACGCCGCAGATCCGCGTGGTGCCCGGTGCGGCTGCGCGCATCGGCCTGATGGCGAGCAAGGCGCCCCATCGCGGCGACCATGCACGCACGCAAGCAAGCGCCGCCCTCGCGCCGGCGCGCGCCCACGCGAT